>NZ_JAGKTL010000001.1:330000-660000 GCF_017908595.1 Rhodothermus bifroesti | reverse complement strand
AGCTAGTTTCTCCGCTACCGATACCCCTTTACGCTGAATGCCCACCACAACCAATCCCGCTCCACCACGGTTGCGCTCCAACACTTCATAGGCCATCCGATCCAGCATGCGGGCGACATGTGCTGGCGTTAAAATTTGCACCCGCCTCATCGCTGAAACATCGCTTTGATGCTTCCCCATGTGCGCCGCACCGCCGTGGGCGTATAGTTGATTGCCTGCTCGGCCAGTTGCTGCGCTGTACCGTCCCCATAAACAACCCAGAGCTGATAGGCTACTTCGTCCGCTGTCTGCTTGTAGACTTGCCGATCCACGTACCGATACGTTCGCCCTGCCCCTTGGGCTTGAAGCTGGGCAACCAGCACATACTGGCCTTTGCTAAAAGGCGTACGTCGCCGCAATTCATACCGCTGCACGCTTTCTTCGCGGCTGGCTTCCCAACTGATGACCAAGTCATTCCCTTCAGCAGCCACCTTGAAATAGGACAGTTCTACCGCTCCAGGGAATCCCCAAGCGCCAAGCCCTAAAAGCAACACGCCCCAGTACCACGCACGCGGCATCATACCCCTTTTGATTGACCAGTACACCGAATATTAAAGAAACGACATGCGCGGCAATAAGTCAAAACCCCTAGACAAGCCTTTACGCTTTTTTCTTTCGCTCATTTTAGGTCATATATCCCACACATATCCCAAACTGACATTCCACACCAGATTTCTCCCCGGTAGGTTCGTCTGCAAGCTTCGATTAAGCAGTCCTGAAAGCATCAGGGGGAAGCGTTGCTTACGTAACGTAAGGCTTGTAGCCAAGTAATATCCCTGCTGGTCGTCTACCCGAAGATAGTAAACTTGCGGGCGGAGGGTTACCGTAAGCTTCTGCGAAAAGAAACGTGCCGAAAACTCAGGTTGCAGGGCAAGGTAATGCGTATTTTTGGGCTGTGGGATCGTTTTTTCTACGCCGCGCGAATACAAATACTGGAGGCCTAGGTCTACCCCATGAGCTACGGTGTAGCGGGCCCCCAGCTCACCAGCCAAAAAGCGCCAGACAACGGTCACCTCTTCTCGACCTGCATCCGTAAGCACAGATCGGGTTCGGAAGGCCAATGCCGGATGCCCACCCAACCGCAAACGAAATCGCTGGGTTTCCCACAAAGGATAGCGCCACCAGAAAAGAAAACTCCAGGGTCGGCCTTCAAGTGCAAACCGGAGCTGGGGCTCAAAGCGAAGCCGGCGTCCTAACGATCCGTCAAAAACAACCGCAGGCTTACCCAACGTAAACGCTGGAATAAAGGAAACACCTTTGTTGGTCAGTGTAACCATGCCCTGCACCGCGATAGCGTTCCCCCCTTCCTGAGCAAACGTGCCCCAGGGCCATAACCCCAAACACCCCCACAAGGCCCACATCAAACCGTTTAAGTAGCAGGAAGCTTTTCGAGACATATTTTATTGACTTTATTGACCTAGATACTGCGCCTCTGTAACCAACTCCATCCACGTGACCACCTCGCCCTCGAGCGCTTCCACAATGGCAATATGGGTCATAGGTGCATTTGGCGTGGCCCCATGCCAGTGCTTCACGCCAGGGGGAATCCAAACCACGTCTCCAGGTAAAATTTCTTGAATCGCCCCACCCCAACGCTGCACAAGGCCACGACCTTCAGTTACAATGAGGATTTGGCCTAGGGGATGGCTATGCCAAGCCGTTCGGGCACCTGGAGCAAATGTAACCTTAGAAGCCCGGACGCGCGCCGGTGCAGGGGCCTCAAAGCGCTGCACACGCACCTCTCCAGTAAAAAATTCGCTCGAACCTGTACTCCAAGAAAGGTTTCTGTGAACTTGAATATCAGGCGCCATAGTCCCATTTTTAGTTGTATCCCTCACGCAAGCCAACGCTTCGGCCGCAGCCGAAAAGGGCAGATCGTGCGTCTTCCTAAACTCAAGCCACGCATCCGGATTTTGGCGCCGTGCGCCAAAGCTGTCGTCGCCTGTCAGCACCAGAAAAAGCGGTAGCGCATACGGCACTACAAGAGCCGATCGATCAACGGCAACCTCCCCCGCGGCCTCAACTGGTCGTTCCATGTCAACGGGGAGCTGTTGGGCCTTCCCGGTTGCTAGGATCCCCATCAACCCTATCCACAGCAACCCGCCTTTCTCAATCCGCCTGAGGTTACCGTATTTTAAGCCTTTGATTTTTAACATCTTGATTCCAGATTTGCATGGGACCGCCCCAAAGGGGATTACGAAGTCCCTTTGCTCAAAGGTAGGTCATGCGTTCCAATGCTTCGGGATAGCGTGCCCCTTGGATTGGGATCTGCGCCAGTGCCTCTGCTATTGTCGTTAGCTCATCCGGGGTGAACTCTACCCTGACGGCTTCCATATTTTCCTTTAACCGATCTAGCTTTGTGGTGCCCGGAATGGGGACAATCCACGGTTTTTGGGCCAATAACCACGCTAGGGCAATTTGCGCTGGCGAGGCTTTTTTCTGCACAGCAATCTGGTTTAGCAGCGCTATTAAGGTTAAGTTTGCTCTGCGAGCTTCAGGCGAAAAGCGAGGAATGCGGCTGCGCAAATCGGAGGGATCAAACGTGGTGGTCTCCTTGATCGTCCCTGTGAGAAAACCTTTGCCCAGTGGACTATAAGGAACGAACCCGATGCCTAAGGCCTCGCAGGTGGGCAGGATATCTTCTTCTGGACGGCGCCACCATAGGGCGTATTCGCTTTGCAAAGCCGTCACAGGACAGACCGCATGCGCTCGACGGATTGTCTGGGCCGAAGCTTCTGAAAGGCCGAAATGGCGGACTTTACCCTCCCAGATCAGGTCGCTTATGGTCCCTGCTACCTCTTCGATCGGCACGTTCGGATCTACACGATGCTGGTAATACAAATCAATAGCCTCTAAACGCAACCGTCGCAGCGATCCTTCAACACTTTTGCGGATGTGCTCAGGTCGGCTGTCGGGTACGATTTGGCCTGTTTCCACCTCGAGTCGCAGTCCAAACTTTGTGGCAACAATTACCTTACCTTTGAAAGGCTCAAGTGCCTCGCCGACCAATGCTTCGTTAGTATAAGGGCCATAGATTTCGGCTGTATCGAAAAAAGTGATTCCCAACGCCACTGCTTTGCGCAGCAGTGCAATCATTGCTTTTCGGTCTGGCAGCGGAGCCTGCCCAAAACTCATCCGCATGCAACCCAGCCCAATCGCCGAAACCTCCAGACCACTTTTCCCAAGAGTGCGTTTTTGCATGGTGGTTTTTGTTACCAGATAAACGTATGGGTGTATTTGACCAAAAAGGCCCGTCCCAGCGACAAAGGTGGCCTTGGATGCCAGCCCTTACGGTCCGTATGAAGGGTTTCGTTGTAGACAATCCACAAATCCCTACCGTCGCGGAAGTTGTAGCGCAAGCGCATGTTTACGTCGAACCGATCGCTGACGCTGTTGTATTGCAACAGCGCGCTGAGCGACAGGCGCACGTCGTAAGCAAAGCGCAAACGCAAACGCAACAGATGCATGTCGATCTTTTGATTCCGATTTGGGAAACGGATCCAATTCAAACTGTAATCTGCGCCCAGCTCAACATGTCGCGACGCGTTTAGCGTGGGCCGTAACTCTACAGCCGTTCGATACCCATCAAAAAACTGCCCAGCCGTTAGGGTAAAATTGGGGCGTAACGTGACCCCAGGCCTTGAGATGAACATAAGTTCGAGCTCGTGAAACCAGTAGTTACCCGTTGGGATGAGCACTTGGGGTGCTATAGCAAAGGGGGAAAGCACGCTTTCATAATTGGCCCGGTAGGATACATTCAGGCGGTTGCCACTTTTGAACTCTGCCTCCAGGGTAGGGGTCAACTGTGCCGATTCCACCGCAGCTTTTTCGTTGCGGAGAAAATGCGCGAGGGTTCCTCGCACCGTGTAGGTCCGAAGGGGTGAAGCCGGCCCGCCAAACCACAAATATTGAAGCTGGCTGTTGACTGCCGTGAAGTTGCGTCGCAGGAGAAAGCCGATTCCTGGATTGAATGCAGCCCCAGAGTGCACCACCTCGGTTGCATAGGAAAAGCCGCCCTGAGCCCTTCGCTCCCAACGAAGCAGCAGATGCGAAGCCTTTGGGAAGCTTACGCTTTCCTGATCTTTTGCGAACGTATGCGCAAACCGCAGCGTGACGTATTCCTCACCGACAAGCCGTAACAGCGCATCTAGGCCAGAAGCGACATTGTAGCTCCCATCGTCGCCTATGCGCGAGGTGAGCATTAGCCCTACGTTCGAGTTTGGATTCAACACCCGTTGTCGGACCCGAAGAACCCCAAAGTTTTCTGCAGGCAACTCCCTTTCGGCAGCGGTCTGCATGGTGAGCAGTCCTAGATCGGTGCCTCCCATACGTCCCACCATTCGCACCCCGCCAAGCAGACGGATAGGCCTCCCTTCTACAAGCCCAATGCTACGGGAATGAAACAGCCGATTGAAAGGTCCCCCCAATCCAAACTCAAAAAGCTCGGCGCGTTCCTGGAAAAACTGGCGTTTTTCTGGGAAAAAGAGCGGGAAACGGGTCAGGTTGATTTGCTGGTCATCGGCTTCTACTTGGGCAAAATCCGTGTTGGCTGTGAAATCGATGGAAAAGCTTGGCGAAGGGCTATAGCGCACGTCTAGCCCGACTTCCTGGCGGTTGTCGTGCAATACGTTATACGCTGCTGTGTTCAACTGTGCCTGTTGTTGCCTGCCCACCAAGCTGTAAGGTGCCACGTAAACGGGGGTGCGTCGACGAATGCCTTCGAACAGCACGCGCGCCATGCGTGATGGCTTAACGGGAATGAAAAAGGCTTGGACAGTTGGGGGCATGTCGGGGAAAATATGCCGTTCGTTCTTGCGTGCAATAAAACGATAGGCCGACAGGCCCATAACGACACGCCCTTGGTGATCTAGAAAGCCAAGGCTTGAAAACGGGATGCGTATCTCTGCAAACCATCCCTGTTCATTTTGGGTCGTGGCAGCATCCCAATAGGTGTTCCAGTCCCGATTTATAGTAGCAAAATCTCCGTCGTTGCCGATGGTCTGGTCAATTCGATTGCCTGCCGGATTGACGCAAAACCAAGCAGCCGACAGCCGGTCGTTGTAGGTGTCTAAGGCAAAGCAAAAGTGGTCATCCCCGGCAAAAGCGTCCCGGTAGAGCGTTCTAGCCCGGATGCCTTTCGGATCCGAGTCGTACAAACGACCTGAGACGTATAGGTACCGCTCGTCGTAAGCTACCCGAATCTCGGTTCGCTCCGTGGGCGCCATTCGATACTGCGGTACCAACACCACCAGTGGCAGCGGAGGCACCGCTTCCCATGCGGGTTCCTCGACGCGGCCATCGAGAACCACCGGATGGTTAAGCCGCACCAGGCGCAGCGTATCTTGGCCCCAGGATGCATTTACAAGCAGTATTGCGCCGCACGCAACCAACTTGTGGATGCCGCTTCGAAACATGACGTATGGTTTAGGGCTTAAGCAGCACTTTGATCGCTCGGCGCTCGTCCATAGCTCGATAGCCTTCAGCCACCTGATCTAGAGGTAGACTGAGATCGAAAACGCGTCCAGGCTGCAAACGCCCCTCGAGCAGATCAGGCAAAAGCGCGTCCATATAAGCTCGGGTAGGGGCTGGACCTCCAGCCACGGTCACATTCTTAAAGAAGGTCAGGCCTGCTGGCATGCCGGCATAGTGAGGCACGCCGACGCGGCCGATAGCACCACCTGGACGCACAATCTGCACTGCCGTCTCTATAGCTTCTTCCGTACCCACACACTCCAGTACGGCGTGTGCACCGAGACCTCCGGTCAGTTCGCGTATGCGCTCCACGGCTGCTTCACCCTGCTCGGTTACAAGGTCTGTAGCACCAAATTCCTGAGCCAATGCGATCCGGTCCAAATGGTGCCCCAGCAAGAGGATACGCTCAGCCCCCAGCCGCTTGGCTGCAATAACGCTACACAGTCCTACAGCACCATCGCCAATAATAGCCGCAATTTTCCCTGGACCGACGCGCGCCGTGACTGCTGCATGGTAGCCCGTACCCATCACGTCTGTCAGGGTAAGGAGATGGGGTAAAAGCACGGTGTCGTTTTCGCTTACCGGCACCTTGTAAAGCGTACCATCTGCAAAAGGAATGCGTACGGCTTCAGCCTGTGCTCCCCCTATACCTGGGGTGTATCCAAAGAAGCCTCCATGCAGGCAAGCGGTGTGTAGTCCTTCGTGGCAAAAGGTGCAGCTGCCATCAGAAAAGGCAAAAGGCATTAGCACTACATCGCCCCGTTTCACCCGCGCTACCGCAGCACCCACATCCTCTACCACCCCAATGGCCTCATGCCCCATCGACCGCCCTGTCTCTGGCACCACATCAATTCCCCGATAAGGCCATAAATCACTGCCGCAAATGCACGCCACAACCACCCGGATGATTGCATCCGTTGGCTCACAGATCTGGGGATCAGGAACCCGTACAACACGCACATCACGTGGGCCAAAAAGAACCGTCGCACGCATAAAAGCCTGGATGTCGGATTTTCTTTCGCGTCTGTAATTTTATTACCCAGTTGATCTAACTTTATAGCACGTTGCTCCAGAATTTTTGCATGATCTTACGAAGCAGAAGTCTGGAAGCAGGGTAACAAAAGTGTCCACAACATGTCCTCGGGAAGCCATGCACAACCGTGAGGCGCTGCAAGCTCAGGCCTACCGGGAAGAGCTGGTTGAGCGCATTTGCCAGATGGTTCCCCAAGATGGGGGGTGCGAGCCGCTCAACGGCCTGAGCTTTTTCCGAATTTCTACCCCTACGGAGCTCTACCACAGTCTTTTTGAACCGGCTTTTTGCGTGATCGCGCAGGGCAGCAAGGAGGTTTTGGTAGGCAGCCGGCGCTATCGGTATGATCCTTATCATTACTTGATTGCTACTCTAGAGCTTCCGGTAGCCAGCCACGTTGTGGAAGCTTCGGCAGAGCGGCCCTACCTGAGCCTTCGCCTTGCGCTTGATCCCCGCTTGGTTAGCGCCGTCATGATTGAGTCTGGCTATATCCCCTCGCCAGACGGAGCCGAAGCATCGGCTTTCGAAGTGAATCCGCTGGGTCTGCCCCTGCTGGAAGCGGTGGTGCGGCTTGCGCGATTGGCAGCAGTGCCAAACGAAGCGCCCGTTTTAATGCCTCTGATTACGCGCGAAATTATCTTTCGGCTGCTTCAAGATGGGCAAGGAGCCCGGCTACGCCATCTGGTAATGCTTAGCGGTCAGCATCACCGCATTACGCAAGCCATCCAACAAATTCGAGCTACTTTTGACCGATCGCTGCACATTGAACGGCTTGCCCAAACGCTGGGCATGAGCGTTTCCGCTTTTTATGCACACTTTAAGGCAGTCACGGGCATGAGCCCACTGCAATTCCAGAAACGGCTGCGCCTCCAAGAGGCGCGACGCCTCCTTCTCATAGAAGGGTTAGACGTGGCCACGACTGCCTATCGCGTAGGCTACAACGACGCTGCTCACTTTAGCCGGGACTATAAAAGGCTTTTTGGAATTCCGCCCATGCAAGATAGCAAAAGACAGGCCTTTAGACTACACACCACATCCCCTAGCACTTGACGCGCGCTGCTTGCATGGCTGCGGATAAGATCGACTGCCTAAGATGAAATTTTTTTGTATTCTCGAATTAGGATTAATTAGTACTAATTACGATTTATTTTATTTTCTGTTTCAGAAGGTGCAATCCTTAGGTGCTATGGAGACGCGTACGGGTCAAACGCCACCTTGGCCGCAGCAGGTCTTTGACAACCTGTGGCTGCTGGCGGGTGCAGCGATCGTGTTTTTTGTGCTTTCCTACCTCGCTTGGGGAATGATCGATTTACTCACCATCCCGGTTGGAGGCGCGGCGCCATGAGTTCTCCGCTAAAGCCTTTAGAGCAGCACTGGTGGTCGATTCCTGCCAGTCGTTATGAAAAGCTCTGGGTCTGGATCAGTGCGGTGTGGGGGGTGGTCTTGTTTGGCTGGATGGTGGCCTGGAGTTTTATTGGGCACCAGAACCAACATGGCCCAACGTACCGCATTGATCCCATGGCTTACCGGAGCAAGCTGATTGCTTATCGTGAAGCCAGCGTATCCACAGCGCAAGGATTACGTCCTGCTGGCGAGGATGTCTACCTCGCGGCTATGCGGTATGGATTTGATGGCTTGCCGGTTGTGCTCAAGGCAGGGAAAACTTACCGCTTTCATCTCAGCAGCTATGATGTGCAGCATGGGCTTTCTATTCGGCCAGAGCATGCCTTAAGCAAGCAGATTACGCTGCAGCTGCTGCCTGGTTATGAGTGGGTGATTCCGATGCGGTTCGATGAGCCAGGAATCTATCGCGTGATTTGCAACGAGTTTTGCGGCCTTGGGCATCAAGTCATGCAAGGTGTTTTCATTGTGGAGGAATGATCTATGTCTGGCCTGCTACTTTCTGGAATCTACGACGCAGCAGGGTTTCGTACCTGTCCGGTAACAGGTCTGCGGTTGCATCAGAGCGTCGAGCGTTATGTTAAGTTGTTTGCCCTGACGGCTGTTGCAGCATTGCTGGTTGGTGGCATTTCGGCCATTTTTGTGGCGCTCACGCGCTGGGAGGTAATCGGCCTAGCTACGCCCCCGGCCTTTTATAAATGGCTCAGCATCCACGCCTGGAATTTGCTCATTTTCTGGATGGTCTTCATGGAGGTGGCCATTTTGTACATTGGAGGGCCGTTGGTATTGGGCCGCCCGCTGCCGTTACCCAAACTGGCCGGGGTCGGCTATGCAGTAATGTTGGCATCGGCTTTACTGATCAATCATGCGATTGCCACTACGGAAGCGCCCGACAATGCGCCGCTTTTGACCTCTTATGTGCCCTTACCTTCTCCAGCTTTGTTTTACTTGGGTGCGATTCTATTTATTGTTGGTGTGATTATCGCAGCGTTGCCGTTTTTTGTCAGCATCTGGCAAGAGAAGCAGGAATTCCCAAATCGAACGTTGCCGCTGGTCACCTTTGGGGCCTTTATCACGGCGATTATTGCCTTGGAGGCATTATTAGGCGGCCTGATCACCTACGTACCTACGTTGCTTTGGCGCATTGGGCTCATTGAACACCTCGATGCGGCCTGGTACCGCCAGATGTACTGGATCATTGGGCATGGTAGCCAGCAGATCAACCTGGCGGCGATGATTACGGTTTGGTACTTTTTAACGCATGTGGTGGGAGGTGCTGAAGTGGTCAGTGAACGGCTTTCACGGGTGGCGTTCGTGCTGTATCTGTTCTTTATCAACATGGGTGCAGCCCATCACCTGCTGGCCGATCCGGGCATTCATACCAGCTGGAAGCATTGGAACACCTCCTACGCGGTCTACGGAGCAGTGCTGGCCAGTATGATTCATGCTTTTGCTATCCCGGCGGGGTTGGAAGCTGGCCGGCGTAAGCGGGGCTTTGGAAGGCAAGGCTTGTTTGGATGGCTTTGGTCAGCACCTTGGGGGAATCCGGTCTTTTCGGCCACAGCGCTAGGCATCATTTTGTTTGGCTTTATTGGAGGGATTTCGGGCGTGGTGATGGGTCAAACGCAAGTTAACTTGACCTGGCACAACACGTTGGCGGTGCCTGGTCATTTTCACGGAACGGTAGTCCTGGGCACCACGCTAACCTTTATGGGGCTGGTCTATTTTGCCCTGCCGGTTCTTTTCCATCGGGACCTGGTGCTCAAACCGCTGGCGCGCCTTCAGCCTTATTTCTACGCTGTAGCCATGGGGCTGGCCACAATTATGATGATTTACCTGGGCCTGCTCTATGGCGTGCCGCGGCGCCACCCTTCGGTAATGAGCTTCCCAGGTACGGACTTCAGCTTTGCTGCAGCCTCGCCCCTGTTCGCTATCTTTGGCATAGCCGCCATTTTTGCTCTTATTGGTGGAGCTAGCTTTTTGCTGATTGCTGCAGGTTCTTTGCTTTTCGGAAAGCGCGTTGACAATCCTGCCCTTGTAATGCCGCCGCTGATTTCCGGAGGCGTCGACGACAAGCCCATTCATCAGTACTCCATGCAAGGGACTTTTACGCTAACGCTTATTTTCCTGGCGGTATTCATAATCATCTATGTGCTAAACTGGTACCTGCTAGGTCGCCTGTGGGCAATCGGCTGAGGAGCGTAGGCCATGGCACTGCAGCAAGTTGACCCTTCTGTGCAGCTCAATGGAACAGCTGAGCCCTCCGCCACTATGCCACCGGCAGGGTGGCGGAGGCTCAGCCGAGGTCAACGGCTCTGGCGCCTTATCAAAAGCATTTACTATGCCAGTAGTCCTGGTTGGCAAGTGCTCAAAAGTGGCGCGCTGTTCTTCTTTGGCTTTTTTTGCTGGGCTGCCGGCAATCTGCTACATGCTTATTTGCCCGGTGTATACTGGCCTAAGGTGCTGATCCTCTACGGCGCATTGTTGTTCTGGTGGGGACCGTTAACCCATCTGATGCTCGTCCCTCGCCTTATCCCTTGGCTACGCCGGCAGCAACGGTATCCAATTTTGCACTGGCTTGGAGGGCATTTTTCGCTTACCATGTTTACGGTTTTCTTTACAACCATTGGGGTTTTGAGCTTGAATCCCCCAAGCTTTATGGTGCTGGACGTGCGCGGGCGGCTGCACCGCCCAGTTCAAGTAGCCCAAGAGCCTGCCGCCATGCTGCCCGAATTAAACTGCACGCGCAGCAGCCACCAAATTTCTTGCACCCTAACCCATCTTCCCAAGACGGTCGTCCGCATCGAAGTCTCCTCGGGCACACGTCGGCTTTTGGTGCTTCATGCCCCCCAACCTACTTTTACCCTTTCAGAAGGTGACCTGGTCGAAATGTTAGGAACGCGCGAGTTTCACGTCACGCTCTACACCGCAGACGGAAGGCCGCTACGCGAGTTTGTGCGCACAACGGCTTTCTTCTGATGCGATACGTTATGCCGTTTCTTTCTTTTTGGCGGCCTCTGGGGCTGCAGTGCTCCGACTTGCTGGTGGACGGTTCGGGCAATTGAGCCGGCGACAGTGGCCATAGAAATGGAGGGCGTGATGCCGGATATCGAACTGATAAATGTCGGCCACCATTTCCTGAATGGCCTGCAGGCGGGGGTCGCAAAATTCAAACAACTCTCCACAGTCTAAGCAAACGAGGTGGTCGTGCTGCCAATAGCTGTAGGCGCGCTCGTACTTTGCTTGAAGCCCTCCGAACTGATGACGCACAACCAGGTCGCATTCCAAAAGCAATTCCAAGGTGTTGTAGACAGTAGCCCGACTAACACGTGCGCCTTTTTGCTGCAGCCGCAGATACAATTCGTCCGCGTCAACGTGGTCGCTTGTGGCATAGATCTCTTCCAAGACGGCAAAACGCTCAGGCGTCTGACGCTGGCCACGCTGTTTGAGAAACGCTCGAAAGATATTTTTTACTTCTTCAAGCTGACGGGGAGAGATCGACATGAGTGCAAACCGCTTGGGCTTCAGCAGGACTTTTCAGTGGAAAAACCGCCACGCTCGAAACGGGTTCCTGCCGCTAGGTGCTGCTGCACGTCGGCCCAAATCTCGGCATGTACGGTTGCAACCTCAGCCGTAGCATCCAGACGCAGAATACGCTCCGGTTCTTCTTGAGCCAGGCGGGCATACGTGTTGCGCACGCGTTCGTAAAACGCTGGGTCAGCCTGCTCCATGCGGTCGGGATAGAGCTGCGCGCGCCGCGCAAGGGCCACATCAACCGGCACATCCAGCCAGTAGGTTCGATGAGGAACCAGGTTCTCGGTCACCCACAGGTTGAAGTTCTGCAGCCACGCTAGATCCTTAAGCGCACGTCCACCGCCTTGGTAAGCTGTTGTGGAGTCGTAAAAACGATCGCACAAAACAATATAGCCGGCTTCCAGTGCAGGTCGAATACGGCGCATAACCAGCTGGCGACGTGCCGCAGCAAAAAGCAAAAGCTCGGCCAACGGCTCAATGTCCAACGAAGCATCCAGCAGCAGATCTCGAATGCGCTCAGAGAGTTCGGTGCCGCCCGGTTCTCGGACCAGGAGGGTTCGGTAGCCTGCAGCTTCCAAACGCTCCGCAAGCAGCCGTGCCTGCGTGGTTTTCCCACTGCCATCAATGCCTTCAAAGCTAATCAGCATAACGAAGCCCTGCTAAGCTTAGCCGCAACACAGACGATACTACGGCGTAAAGAAACGAAGTTCTTGCAAATTGTATCGATTTCCTTTAGACTAGCAATATTTACGGGCAAGCGGTGAACATTTTAGAATCATCTGCTTTAATAGCTTGACCAGCCTAGGTGCTGGTCTGTGTTGCTGCCCCTGACAACTAGCGGCGCCTTATGAGCTTTTTCGATTTCGGCTTCGACGATGCCGACGATGCTTTAGAACGTCATCAGCTTGAAGAGCTTGTTGCGGCTTACGAAGCCTATGGATCGTCGGCCTATTTTGACTCGGACGCTCTAGAGGAGATTGCCACGTATTACTATGAGCAAGGACGTTTTGAAGAAGCCTTAGGCGTCATCGATCGATTGCTTAAGCTACACCCCACGGCTTCAGACGCCTGGATGCGTCGGGGAATCCTGCTTAGCCATCTTGGGCAGCATGAAGAAGCCCTCCAAGCCTATCAGCAGGCGTTGACGCTCAATCCTGTCGATACAGAAACGCTCGTCAACCTAGGCATCACGCTCGATAACCTGGGGCGTTTTGAGGAGGCCCTTGAGGCTTATGAACAAGCCTTGCAACTCGATCCCCTTAACGAAGAGGCCTACTATAACCGTGGCATCACGCTGGAACGAATGGATCGGTTAGCAGAGGCCATTGCAGCTTTTGAACAGGCAGCAGCCCTTAATCCCGAGCATCCGGAGGTTTGGTACGAGTTAGGCTACTGCTACGATCGCCTGGGAGACGACGAGCGCAGCTTGGCTTGCTACGATCGCCACTTAGCGCTGGACCCTTATTCGGCCGATGCCTGGTATAACCGCGGCATTGTGCTTAACCGTATGGGCCGCTATGAAGAAGCGGTGGCCTCCTATGACTTTGCTATTGCCATTCAGGACGACTTTGCTTCTGCCTATTACAACCGAGGCAATGCTCTGACCAATCTAGGGGACCTGCGCGGCGCCATTGAGAGCTACGAAAAGGTCCTAGAAATCGAGGGGGGCGATCCGGCAACCTATTACAACATTGCTTTAGCTTACGAGGAGCTCCAGGAGTACGAAACGGCCATTGCCTACTTCCAACAGGCCCTTGAAGAAGATCCTACCTATGCCGAAGCCTGGTATGGCCTAGGATGCTGCTATGATGCCCTGGAACGTTTTGAAGAAGCCGTTGCCTGCTTGGAACGGGCTGTGGCCCTGCGGCCAGAGGCCAGTGAATTCTGGTATGCCAAAGCCGATTGCGAATATAATGCCCGACGCGTAGAAGCTGCGTTGCATTCCTATCATCGCGTGGTAAGCTTAGATCCCACCAATCGGGAAGCCTGGCTTGATTACGCCGAAACGCTTTTCGAAGTAGGCCTTACCGAAGAAGCCTTAGAAGCCTATCGTCAAGCCCTTTCCTTGAATCCTGACGCCAGGGCCTATATTCGCCAAGCCCGCGCCTTGTTGGCCTTGGGGCGTTCTGAAGAGGGGATCCGCTCGCTCAAAATGGCACTGCGGCTGGATCCTTCGGCAAAGGATGAGCTGCCTGAATTTTACCGGGATGCTTCCATCCGGCGCCAGCTTGGTTTAGATGGCTAAACGCCTACACAGAATATGGCTTTTCAGGTAAGGGCGGTAGTACGCTATTTCTTTTCGGGCCTACTTATGGGCGCTGCTGATGTCATTCCTGGGGTCAGTGGGGGTACGATGGCCCTGGTGGTTGGCATCTATGAAAAGCTGGTTGAGGCCATCCATCAGGTTTTTCAGGCTGTCGTGGTTTTGCTGCGTGGCCGCGGTCCAGAAGCACTACGAGCGTTTCGGGCTATTCCTTGGACGTTTTTACTCCCGCTCATTGGAGGCATTGCCACCGCTATTTTGAGTGCGGCCTCGCTGATTTTACATCTGTTGGCGCACTATCCCGTGCACCTGCGCGGCCTATTTTTTGGTCTAATCGCGGGCTCACTGGTTCTGCCTTGGCTTCGACTTCGGCGGCGTTCCTGGCGCGAAATGCTCTTTGCCCTTCTAGGCGCCATAACCGCTTTTATCCTCGTGGGTCTTCCACCACGTGTGGTCCCCGATCCGGCCTTATGGCAAGTGTTTGGAGCAGCCGCCATCGCCATCTGTGCTATGATTCTGCCTGGCGTCAGCGGCGCTTTTTTGCTTCTCGTTTTGGGTTTTTATGAGCCTACGCTCCTTGCATTAACGCAGCGCAATTGGCCCTACTTGCTGGCTTTTGTTGCCGGGATGGCGACGGGTCTAGGCTTGTTTGTCCGCCTGCTTCGATACCTGCTGCATCACTGGCATGATGCCACCATGGCCGTGCTGGTGGGCCTCATGGCGGGTTCATTGCGGGCAATCTGGCCTTGGCTGGATGATAAGCGGCAGCTGCTGTTGCCCACGGCTGCTGACCCAATCGTCAGCGTGGTGCTTCTGGCGCTCGCAGGACTGGCTTTTGTAGGCGTACTCAGCCGCTGGGAGTTGCGGCGGCGCCAGACGTCTTCGGCGCTTCTATAAGTTAAGGCACCCGGAGAATCGGACGCCAAGCGGCAAACGTTTCTCCTGTAGCCCAAACCATGTACCATCCTGCAGCCAACGCTGCCCCTTCTACAGTAAGCTGCAGGGGATGATCAGGATAGGCAGTGCCCCAAAACACCGTTTGCACCACGCGTCCCAGCAAATCTTGCACAACCACCCGTACCGTTTGAGGCCGGTCCACGTGAAGCTCAAGCTGCGTCTGGTGTCGAAACGGATGGGGTGCAGCTGGCGACAGACCGGGCTCACGTAAAGTCGCAGGCGCGGGGCGTTGCGCAGCAAGTTCGTCCAACTGCACCACAAATAACCCTTCTCCAATACTGCTTACCAGTAGGATTCCACCGGGTAAAAAAGGATAAACGCCCCAAGCGCCAGCAAACTTAGCGGAATCACTTTGGGGATACGTATCGAAAAAAGCTACTTCCACGGGGTGCACCCGATCTGAAATGTCCAGCACACGCAGCCCAACCGTATAATTGGCCTGGTAGAGCCGATCGCCTCGCACGAAAAGATTGTGGTCAATTGCGCTCGTTGTGGCGAAATATGCTCCAGCCAGTTGAGGGGAGTCTAAATCCAAGAGGTCAAAAATCAGGGTGCGTGTATGAGGCACCTTCCCGCGCAGCTCGTCCAGCTCGTCGTTGACGTAAAAGTAGCGTTGCGCTTCATCAAACCATCCTTGGTGGGTGTAAGCCACATCAGGGTAAGTAGCCGTTGCAATTTCGCGCACGCTGGTTTTGTCGGTCACGTCTAAAATGGCAATACCTGTCTCATCGGAGCCAATGCAGATTTCCCGCCCCTGATAGTCGAGATCTGGACCACGATAGACGAGGCATTGCGCATCGTGCGTATAGCCCTGGCCGTTAATGCCTAAGGAAGACTTAAAACATCCAGCAAATTGGGGATGCGCAGGGTCGCGTAGGTCTACAGCATGATAGCCCAGATCGCAATGGGCCAGCGTGTCGGGATGCTCGCGCACGCCAACCGCATAGGCAAAGCCGGTAGCTTCATTGACCACGACGTTATGGGCTGTGCCAAACCCATGGTAGTGTGCTATCGGGGCTAAGTGGGCTGGGACCGATGAAAGCTCCCGAAGCTGGCGTAAATCAAACACCTGAAGCCCATGGCCTGGGTTGTTGTCACTTACGACAAGCGCGTAGGGACCGTAGGTTTTGATATCCCGCCAGGCGCTAGCTTTTTTCCCTTCGTGGGCTAAGCCCGCTGGAGGCTTCTTGTGGGCGTGAGCTTGCACAGGCTCAGGAAGAAAGGCCACCACCACAGGCCATACGGGATCGGTTACGTCTACCACCGAAACGCCATTGCTCAATCCTATCAAAGCGTAGCGCCGATGGGTCTCTGGGTCTAGCCAGCCCCAGATGTCGTTGGCTTCAACTGTTGTGGCTTCATCTTGGGTAAAATCACCATCTAAAGCAGCCAGAGAAAGAAACGAAAGCAGCGTCGTGTTTTGACAGGGAAAAACCCCAGCCTTGCCGGCTTCGCAGCGAATGGCTTGCCCGGTAATCGATTGAAGCGGCTGCGCTTGGGACAGCACACTGAGCATAACCCAAGGCACTAGCAAAAGCAGCCGCTGCATAAAACCTTTGCCCATCTTTTCTTTCAGCAAGATAAGACATAGAATAGCCACGTAGAGCATGGGTTTCAGGCAAGGATGCTTTTGGCTTGTTACTTTAGAGGTGTTGTTTACATGGAGACTTTATGGAGCTTCGCGAACGCATCGTGTTGATCACTGGTGCTTCCTCTGGGATTGGGGCAGCGTGTGCTGAAGCATTCGCCCGACGAGGCGCTCGGGTGCTTTTGTGTGCCCGTCGGCTGGACCGGCTGCATGCGCTGGCCGACCGGCTACGCCGCACGTTTCAGGCAGAAGTGCACGTTTTTGCGCTAGACCTACGCCACGCGGCAGCGGTAAATCAGGCCATTGCCGAGCTACCCGCACGCTGGCAGGCAATCGACATTCTGGTCAACAATGCTGGGCTAGCACTGGGGCTTGATCCTGCCTATGCAAACACCATTGAAGACATTGACCAGATGGTCGACACCAACGTTAAAGGGCTACTTTACGTCACGCGTGCTGTGCTGCCAGGAATGCTCTCGCGCGGACGCGGCCATATTATCAATATTGGATCTACGGCTGGGCACGAAGTCTATCGCGGGGGAACGGTCTATTGCGCCACAAAGCATGCGGTAGCCGCCATTACGCGTGGGCTCAAACAGGATTTGCACGGCACGCCAATCCGCGTTTCGAGCGTCGACCCAGGGATGGTAGGCGAGACTGAGTTTAGCGTTGTCCGTTTTGGCGGAGACGTTCAGCGCGCTGCCCAGGTTTACGAAGGCATCCAGCCCCTTACACCAGCCGACGTGGCTGAAGCCGTTGTTTGGTGTGCTACGCGGCCGCCCCATGTGAACGTGCTGGAGCTCATTCTTATGCCCACAGCTCAGTCTTCAGCTACCTTAGTTGCCCGCCATGCGCAGCCTTAACTGCTTTTGGGGACTTTTAAGCTTCTGCTTGGTGGGATGCGCTTCGCAGCGCATGCTCGTTGAGCAGCAAGCTGCCCAGATCACGCAGCTTCAAGACTCCCTTCGTGCGCTGCACGACTCGCTGGCATTTTACGACTATATCGATTCGGGCCGCTATGACCAAGATATGCGCTCCTTACGCGAGACGCTAAACCGGCTACGCTACGCACTGGCCCTTTGCCAGGAAGGGGGCGTGCGTGTGGCTACCGAGCTGGTCGACGATTTGTTTGCTGCAGCCAGTGCTACGCTTACCGAGGCCGGCAAGCAGCGGCTTGACCAGGTTGCGGCGCAACTGCAGCGCTTTCCCAACCGCCCGATTCGCGTTGAAGGGTATGCCGACAGCATGCCTGTTGGCGCACGTCTTCAGGAACGCTACCCCAGCAACTGGGAGTTAGCGGCAGCCCGGGCTGCTGCCGTAGCCCGCTACCTGATCGAGGTCCGCGGCTTTGCGGCAGAGCGCTTTGAAGTGGTCTCCTACGGCCCAACGCGCCCTATTGGTCCAAACGACACCGCCGAAGGCCGCCGCCTCAACCGGCGGATTGTAATTCGGGTCTTGCCTACACCCGAAGCGCCCTAGGTCATTCAGGTCGCAGGCCAATAAACCCCAGCATGCGTCCGGTCTGGCCTCGCTCGGCACGGTAGGAAAAGAAATCTTGCGTTTGACGGGCGGTGTCGCAGGGAGCAACGGTGATCTGCTGCTTCGGCACCCCTGCTTGCTGCAGCCGACGGACCAGCGCGCCAGGAAGATTAACGTGCGGCCGCGGGTGCCCTGGAGGCTGGAAAACCACTTCCGGCTCAAAATAAGCGGCAACTTCGGGACCTACCTCGAAGGAATCTGGACCAATGCAGGGACTAACGTACACCCATAGCGCTTCTGGACGAGCCCCCAAGGCCTGTAATGCTTTGAGCGTTCTTTCAACAACACCGCTTACGGTGCCCCGCCAGCCGGCATGACAAGCACCCAACAGGCGTCGCTCGGGTTCATAAAACAGCACTGCTGCACAATCGGCTGCCGTAATACCCAACACCAACCCGGCCTGTCGCGTAACCAAGCCATCGTAGCCAGGATGCAGGCCAGGATGATCCACAATGCAGACCTCTGCACCATGCACTTGCCCAGCCAAGGCTAGCTGGCCAGCGTCAAACCCCACAGCTTCAGCCAAGCGGCGACGGTTCTCCAACACATGCTCTGGACGATCGCCGGTGCTTAGCCCCAGATTCAGTGTGGCAAACGGTGCAGGGCTGACGCCCCCATGACGCAAACTAAACCCAATGATCAGCTCCGGAAAATACCTAGAAAACGCGGGGGCCAGCCAGCGTACTGTATCGACTGCTTGTAAGTGGATCCCACAAGGCTCCATGTTATTACATTGCTGTTTTACTTACCTAGCAGTATACCGCCTTTAAGCTGTTTCCTCAAAATCCTGAGTGCTATGAACCCAGCGGTTTCGCTTCCAGACTTTCCTCTAGCCCCGCCCAACAGCCTGTTTGCCAGGTTGCGGCAGGCGATAGCTGAAGACTGGCTGGCCTATACGCAGCATGCCTTTGTGCAGCAACTGGGACGGGGCACGTTGCCCGAGGCAGCGTTTCGGCATTATCTGATTCAGGACTACCGGTTCCTGATCCATTTTGCTCGGGCATGGGCTTTGGCTCTTGTCAAGGCAGATGCACTGGAGGACATGCGTCTGGCAGCGACAACGATTTCGGCTTTGCTCGAGGATGAAATGCGTCTGCACGTCCGCTACTGCACTCGTTGGGGCCTTTCAGAAGCCGAGCTAGAGGCAGCACCTGAGGCCCGTGCCAACTTAGCTTATACCCGCTACGTACTTGAACGCGGTTTTTCAGGCGATGTGCTCGATCTGCAGGTGGCCTTAGCACCCTGCATTGTGGGCTATGCTGAAATTGGTCGCACCCTGCACCAACAATTTGCCGAAGACCTTTCGCAGAATCCCTACCGAGAGTGGATTGAAACCTATGCGGGCGAAGCCTACCAGCAGGTGGCTCGCAACGCCATTATACATCTGGATCGCTTGGCTGCTCGCCGCCTAACAGAAGCGCGCTTTCCAGCGTTGGTCGAAACCTTCCGCCAAGCCACCCGTCTGGAAGTGGCTTTTTGGGATATGGGCTTAGAAATGGCGTGGTAATACCCACAGCAGCTTGCACGATGCCTCAAGCTTGCGTATGCTTAACCTACGCAGCAACCTAACGCAACCCAGCTATGGCCGTGCTCGTGCAAAAACTTTGGCAATGGGTGGTTTACACGCTTGTCTTTGTGATATTTGGTGGCCTAGGAGCCGGGGTAACACACTTGATTTTTGCGCTGATTGTAGGCCGAATGCTCGATCCTGTACTCTACGCGGTTATTTTTGGTGGAACGGGATGGATTGCGTATCGCCAGGCTGAAGGATGGCTTCAGCGGTCAACACGGTAAGTGAGCGTTCAAGATGATTTCCGCCACGCACGTCTTGATCGATGCAAGTACGCGCCCCATAGCGTTGCTGGGCGATCCGGTAGCCCACTCCTTTTCGCCACTGATCCACAACACGGGCTTTCGGGTTCAGGGACTGAGCTACGTCTACTTGGCCTGTCGCGTCCCGCCCCAGGCGTTGGCTGAAGCTGTAGCTGGATTGCGCGCCCTGGGATTTGCTGGCGCAAACGTTACCATCCCGCACAAAGAGGCGGTGCTGCCGCTTTTAGACCGGTGCACGCCAGGGGCTAAGGCTGTGGGTGCTGTGAACACGATCCTCTGCCTGCCTAATGCCCAGGGGAAAACAGAGCTTGTCGGTGAAAACACCGATGTGGCAGGTTTTCTGGCCCCGCTTAAGCCTTTTTTGCCTTCACTGGAAAATAGCGAGGTTGTAATTCTCGGAGCAGGTGGAGCAGCACGAGCGGTGGTCTATGCCCTGTTGACCCATGTGCACCCTGCCCGACTTACACTCCTTGCGCGCAACCCCAAACGTGGCGAAACCTTGGCCACCGATATGGCTGCCTACGACACACGGCATGTGCTGCGTGTTGTCCCGTTTGCAGCGGCTGGGGCTGCGGTGCGCACAGCCCACCTGGTGGTTAATGCGACGCCTGTGGGCATGCATCCACACGACCAGGAAACCCC
Source organism: Rhodothermus bifroesti (assembly GCF_017908595.1). NCBI lineage: Bacteria > Pseudomonadati > Rhodothermota > Rhodothermia > Rhodothermales > Rhodothermaceae > Rhodothermus > Rhodothermus bifroesti. Next base: position 639,702 of record NZ_JAGKTL010000001.1, on the reverse strand, counting down.
TTGGCCTCATGCCACAGACTTTCACGAAGGCCAGCTCGTCTACGACTTGATCTATAATCCCCTGCGCACGCGCTTGCTGCGCGAAGCAGCAGCCCGCGGAGCCACAACGATTGGGGGACTAGAGATGCTTCTGGCCCAGGCTGCTGCAGCCTACAAATGGTGGACGGGACACGAGCTGCCGCTTCAAGCCGTACGTGCGGCCCTTCAGTCCTCGCTGGGCAGTTGAGGCTCAAGGCCTCGATCTTTTTCACTGATGAGCGGCACAAAGCGGAATGAATGCAGGGTCTCTGTTGCGAAGCTGTCAAAGCCGGTACGCCGCACGCGCATCATCACTTGGTGCCGGGCGTCACCCACGGGAATGACCAGTCGGCCACCCGGACGTGCTGCTTCTGGCAAACGCAGTTGTTCGCATAGGGCCTTTGGGACGTGCGCAGCGCCAGCTGTAACCACAATGCCATCAAAAGGAGCAAAAGCGGGCCAGCCCAAACTGCCGTCACCATGACGTGCCGTTACGCGAAACCCCAAAGCTTCTAGGCGTTCTACGGCCCGCTCCAGCAGCATGCGATGCCGCTCAATGGTAAACACCCGGGCCCCCAGCACGCATAGCACCGCTGCCTGATAGCCGCTTCCGGTACCAATCTCCAATACCCGATCGCCCGGTTGCACCTCCAGCAGTTGGGTTTGATAGGCCACCGTAAACGGCTGAGAGATTGTCTGCTTCATCCCAATCGGCAGCGCTACATCCTCGTAAGCCCGTGCACGTAAAGCAGGCTCTACAAACAAATGGCGCGGCACTGTCGCAATCGCAGCCAGTACCCGCTCGTCTTGAATCCCTTTTTCCCGCAGCATCTCCACCAAACGCAGGCGGCGACGCTGAAACGTGCGGTCGTCTTCCATCAAGAGGGTAAGTCCTTTGCCGTTTCTTCGTCAATAGCCGGTCGAGCAACCAGGGCTTCCTGCAAATACGTACGCAGCTCTGCGGCCGTCAGGTTAGAAATCAGCTCCCCCTGTTGGGCTACCGAAATGGTTCCACTTTCCTCAGAAACCACAACCACAAACGCGTCGGTCTGCTCCGTCAGCCCTACTGCAGCCCGGTGACGCAAACCTAGATGTGGACTGAGCTTTAAGCTGGTCGATACCGGCAAAATACAACGTGCTGCAGCAATCACCTGGTTGCGGATGATGACAGCCCCGTCGTGCAACGGATTTTTGTCATAAAAAATGGTCAAGAGCAGTTCTCGCGAGACCTGAGCGTTTAGCGTTGTTCCGGTTTCAATATAGTGGCGCAGACCCGCCGAACGCTCAAAGGCAATCAGTGCCCCAATGCGCAAGCGACTCATTTCCGACACAGCTGCACACACTTCGCTGATCACCTCTTCTCGCACTGGGGTCGCCACAAAGCGTCGCAAAAAAGGTGTCTGGGCCACCATCACCAGCAGTCGTCGAATTTCAGGTTGAAACAAAATAATAACGGCCAAAGCGGCTACCTCGCTTAAGGCGCCAAAAAACCGGCGCAGCATGGTCATGTCGAGCGCGGCCACAATCACTTGTAGCAAGTAAATAGCCATGATGCCCAAAAAAATTTGCACGGCTAGCGTACCGCGCATAAGCTGGTAGAGCTTGTAGAGCACATAGGCCACCAGGCCGATTTCCAACAAGTCGACCAGGCGAATCGGGATGATCCAGTGAACGAGTGTCACGGTACAGGCAGAGTTTCAGGTGGCTGTGGCAAAAGTGCTTCGCGGCTGGGCTAGTGTGGCCGCCAGCAGTCGCAGCATCTCAACCGTGGGACGTACGTCGTGTGCCCGTACCAACGTGGCGCCACGGAGTACCGCTACAGCGGTTACGCCTAAGGTCCCATAAAGTCGCTCTGCAGGAGGTACAGGGTGCTCAAGAGAGCCTAAGACCTGGCCAATGGTGCTTTTACGTGAAATGCCCACCATTACTGGATAACCTAGCGCTAGGAGGGCATCCAGGTTATTGACCAGACGTAGGTTTTCGGCAACGGTTTTCCCAAAACCAAAACCCGGATCAAGTACTACCTGGGCAACGCCTCGAGCCCGGGCTCGTGCAACCGACTCGGCCAGCGACGCCCGCACGTCAGCCACTACATCGGCATAGGTTACTTCATGGGGCATCTCTCCTGGTCGACCAATGGCGTGCATCAAGATCAGTGGGGCACCGTAGCGCGCAGCCACTTCAGCCATTTCAGGATACAAGCGAAGTCCTGTTTGGTCATTAATGAGATGCGCCCCGGCTTCCAGCGCTTCTTGGGCAACTTGGGGCTTGTAGGTATCCACCGAGATCAGCGCTTCTGGAAAGCGTTGCGCAAGGGCTTCGATGACCGGCAGCACACGGCGTCGTTCTTCGTCGACCGATACCGGCGCAGCACCCTGGCCATAGATGCGGCCTCTAGGTCGGGTCGATTCACCCCCTACGTCGATAATAGCGGCACCTTCTGCCAGCATGACCTCGGCCCGGCGTAACGCCGCATCGAGGGTTTGGTAGCGCCCTCCATCCCAGAACGAGTCAGGCGTCACGTTGAGGATACCCATCACGTGTGCCCCGTTCGGCAAACCAGGCCTGCAGTCGAGCACCCGTCCCCGACAGTTGAGCACAAACCTTTCGGGCGCAAAAGCTTGGGATTGCTCCATAAGTCAGCGCTTTGAGAGGAGGAACTTGAAATATAGCGTGGCGTAGCGCGACGCGCGTAACTTTTTTCGCAGGAACCCAGCTTAACGTTCCAGCCGCTTGGTTTTAAATGTTGCCGTATCGCCTTCTTGCGTTCTTACCTTTACTACGCCGGATTCGGCGTTTTATGCACGATCCGGTGGGCACCCAAGAGCGGGTGCTGCGACGCTTGCTGCAGCGCGCAGCACACACCGAATGGGGCCAGCGCTACGGATTTGCTGAGCTAGCCCGGGCTCGCGACGTAGTGCGTGCCTATCAGGAACGCGTGCCGCTCCACACCTACGCTGATCTGCGTGCCGACGTAGAGCGCATGCGACAAGGAATGACCGATATTTGCTGGCCTGGACGCATACGCTACTTTGCCGTTTCTAGTGGCACGGCTTCTTCCGGAACGCTCCTTCCCGTGAGCCGAGAAATGCTTTGGGCTAACCGCCGCTTTAGCCTTAGCGTGGGCCTGCACTATTTGATACAATCCCAAAGAGGCGCTTTTCTACGGGGGCGCCATCTTTCGCTGCCGGGTCGTGTCGACGAAGATGCCCAACATCCGGGCACTTGGGTGGGCGAAATCAGCGCGCTGGTCTTCCTTCATGCTCCATGGTACCTCCGCTGGGGGTATCAAGCTGTACCAGAGCAGCTCCTGCAGCATCCAAACTGGGAAGCCAAGCTGCGTGCTATTGCAGCACGCGCAGTAACCCAAGATGTACGTCTCGTCGTTATGGCCCCTACCTGGGCCTTGGTGCTTTTTTCGATGCTCCTGGAGGAAGCCCGGCGCCAAGGTCGGCCAGCTACAACCATTGGAGCGCTCTGGCCCCACCTGCAAGTGTTCATCTCAGGAGGTGTAGCCCTAAGCTCCTACCGCACGCTGATCGAGGAGTACGTGGGCCTACCGACGCTTGATTTTGTCGAAACCTATGGGGCTTCGGAGGGCTTTTTTGCGTTTCAGTCGTCAAATGACGATCCAGCCCTGCTCCTTCATCTGGATAACGGTATTTTTTACGAATTTGTCCCCATCGATGCGCTGCATACCACAAATCCGCCCCGCCATACGGTGGCTACCCTTGAGCCCGGTGTACGGTATGCGCTTTACGTGACTACCTGTAGCGGACTGTGGAGCTACAGCGTGCGGGACGTGGTGCGCTTTACGCAAACCCGCCCCCCGAAGCTCTTGGTTGCTGGAAGAACAAGCGAGATGCTAGACCTCTACGGCGAAGCGGTCTTTGGTGAAGAAGCCCAAGCGGCCCTAGAAGAAGCGTGCCGCCAAACCCAAGCCCGCGTGCGCACCTACCACATTGCTCCCAAGCCCGCCACCCGCAATCAGCCGCCCACGCACCAGTGGCTTATCGAATTTGAACATCCCCCCCAGCAGCTTGCCGATTTCGCCCGATGCATCGATACCTACCTGCAGCGCGTTAATCGACATTACCAGATTCGCCGCGAAGCTGGCGCCTTTGCCCTGCCTGAGGTGGTCGCCCTGCCCCCAGGCGCATTTTACAGCTGGCTCCGCCAACACCGCTCCCGGCTCAGCGGCCAAACGAAAGTGCCGCGCATGCAGCCAGACCGGAGTTTGGCCGATGCGCTTTTGGCGCAAAGCCAACGTTGGGCAACTTCTGCGGAAACCTTCCCGAATTCTTCTGCATAAGGATAGGCGCTTTGCGCAACCAGCACGATCACAATGCATTGGGAACAAGCAAGAAACGCCTGCGTGAAGGAAGGCTTGTTGCGGTAAGCGCTTGGCGTTTTAGACCATGTGCGTTCCACCTTCCACCAACCGGCCACTCGTAGAGACCTGTCACCAAACGTAGGAGAAGGGCTATGTACGTCCCGCGCCAGCAACGCATGCTGGATCAGTACCTCCAAGAAATCGGGCGCATTCCTTTATTGACGCCTGAAGAGGAGGTCGAACTGGCACGGCGCATTAAACAAGGGGATGAAGAAGCACTCCACAGACTTACCCGTGCCAACCTGCGGTTTGTCGTCTCCGTTGCGAAAAAGTACCAAGGACAAGGTCTAAGCCTGGCCGACTTGATCAACGAAGGCAATTATGGCCTGATTAAGGCGGCCCAGCGCTTTGATGAAACGCGAGGATTCAAGTTTATTTCTTATGCTGTTTGGTGGATCCGGCAGGCTATTTTGCAAGCGCTGGCTGAGCAAAGCCGCGTGGTGCGCTTGCCGCTCAACCGCATTGGCACCATCTCGAAAATTCGCAAAATCAGCGCTCGTCTAGCTCAAGAATACGAACGCACCCCTAATATTGAAGAACTGGCCGACGAGCTTAACGTCGACGTCGAAAAGGTGCGCGAAGCTTTGCAGCACACTGGGCGACACCTCTCGATGGACGCTCCCTTTAACGAAGAAGACGATAACAGCCTTCTGGACGTGCTTCCCAACGAGGAAGATACGGCTCCCGATGAAGGGCTTATGGAGGAGTCGCTCAAGATTGACATTGAACGCACCTTAGCCACACTGCACCCGCGCGAGGCTGAAATTATCCGACTCTACTTTGGCATCGGCCGGGAGCATCCGCTGACGCTCGAAGAAATTGGCCAGCGCTTTGGGCTAACCCGCGAGCGCGTGCGGCAAATCAAAGAGAAAGCGCTCCGCAAGTTGCGCCAAAAGCACCGGCGTGAAGAATTGCAGATTCACGTCGGTTAAGCTGCTGAAAACCGCCTAAAACGGCACGCTGGCGCGCACGCGGTAGTAAAGCTCGGGGGTAACGTCTCCTTTTCGCTGGGAGAAAGGATAGGCTAGGCCCAGGGCATGGGTGAGATTAACCATCCCTAGGTGGAGGGCGTTTTTCAGCTCTACCCCTGCGCCTAGGCGCTTCGTAAGGGTCTGGCCACGAACAAGGGCACCGTCGACAAACAATGCCAAGGCGGTAGCGCCTAAGCGTAAGCTTCCCAAAAGCTGGGTGGCTGCATCCTGCAGCAGCAGGCTCCGGTGTTCAAGGGATCCAAAAACGACCAGAGACCCCGCAATAAGTTGCCGGAAACCGCGGACGCGCTCATGAGGGGTAGGCAAGAGCAGCGTAGGTATCGGCCCGGGAAGGCGTAGGTGCAATTCGTCGGTCGGGGAAAGCCCTACATAATCTTGGGGTAGACTGCGTCCACTCTGGGCCTGCAGGCGCAAGTAGGCAAAAAGTCGATGTGTGGCCCAACTTGGCCAAAGCCGATAGGCCGCAACGTCAAGCCGCACGAACTGCACGTCGGCACCCAGCACTGGGGATGCACCGAGCAGCCAAAGGCGCACCCCTGCACCATCGAGCGGATGTACCGCGTTGTAGCGATAGGGACGTTGACGCGTATGCTGCAGCCTAAGCGTCAAATCGGCTTGTTGCGCCTCAACAGGTGGGGGTAAGGGACCAGCAAGGCGCGCGGGATGCGATGGCCCCCAAGCCCGTCGGTCCCGATAACGCAAACGCACCATAAGGTGGCTTTCGCCATAGGGTGGGCTTGCCAGCCGCCGAAACCAGGCCACCTCTCCACCCGACTGCAGCTCGACATACGTACCGTTGGAGTAGCGTACAGCAGGGCCTGGCAGGCGATAGAGGGTTATCCCAAGCGTGCCAGTTGAACGCTGGCCAGCGTAGCTTAGCATGCCTAAACTGTAGCGCGGCGCTGTGATTGAAAGCAACCCTCCTGCTGCTAGGGTATGATAGCCTAAAGGCTCTAGCCAAACCGTAAAGCCACCTACGCCCGCGTTCAACGGACCTAAGTAGTAGGGAGCTACTAGCGACGCTGCCGGCGTAAGTTGCGCCCAAGATCGATAAGCATAGCGCCGCACTATAGGTAGCGTGTCGGGTGCTGCCTCCAAAAGACGTTGGCTTAAAGATCCTTCAGCCGTCCAGGCCGCATAGGGTGCCGGGATTTGAACCCATGGCTCACGTACGCGACGGCGTGCATCCACCAAATAAACGTGTTCTGCGGCTTTCGACTGCACGACGGCCAAAACCAACTGGCCTTCCGGGAAAGTAGAGGTAGCAGGTAGCCAGGCCAGCACGCGTGCACCGGTTACGAGATAGGTGATGCGAGAAGCAGTGCCCGCTGCCGGGTCGAGCACAAATGCATTGGGAACCCCATCCCGAAGCGAAGTAAACGCAACGCGGCGTCCGTCAGGGCTCCAGACGGGTATGCGATCGTCGTGCGTGCCGTCGGTGTAGATGTGCAGGCTTTGGGTTTCCAGGTCTAGTTCAGCCAAATCACGGCGCTGACCTTCGACGAAGCGATCAAAAAGCAGCCGCCGCCCATTTGGATGCCAGCGCAGCGTGCCAATTTGAACAGGCTCTTGAAAACGGTAAAGCGGCGTTATAGCTCTACTATCGAGATCGATCTGATAAAGCCCAGCGCGGCCTTCACGATAAGCGACAAAGGCAATTTGGCGTCCCTCTGGAGAGAATGCAGGGGCAACCGCACGCCACCCGTAGGTCAGGCGCCGGAGCTGCTGACCATCGGCGCGCACCAGAAACAAGTCGTAGACCAGTCCCCCTTCTGGAGCCCGTACGCGGCGGGCAAATGCTAACCAACGTCCATCGGGGCTCCAGGCCACGGGAGGTCGAATGTCTCCTTCAGCTATGCGTCGCCAAGGGCCTTGAGCACTTGGACCGACGTAGAGTGCGGTTAGTGGACGGCGCATCGAAGGCATACCCAGGATCGCCCAGTGCGCCGTTTCTGGGCTTATGGCTACGTCGTCAATGTAAGCCAGCGGCAACTGCAGCCGCTCGCCTTGAAGCGAATCGGCAGTTTCCATTTGGCTGGCCAACGTGTTGTAATACACGTTGACGTGGCGGCGCCATTCCTCTTCAAAGGCAGCGTAGGGCTTCCCCGTAGCAGCTTGGAAAGCTTTATAAAAATCGTGCACCTTCAAAAAGCCCAGCTGTCGCGTGCGGTGGCGCAGAAGGTGCACCAACGTTGAGTCGCCCAGCTTCCACGCAAGGTAACGCGTTTGGGCATGGCCCACGGCATAAAGGAGACGGCCATTCCAGCGAGAACGGCCGTCTGTGTAGCTCAGCGCATCCTCAAGCACGGCTGTGCGCAGCCACTGCTCGCCGCGCTGCGCATCCCAAACTTCTGTCGTGTACTGGGCCAAGCCTTCTGTCCAGAACCTAGGCAAAGGACGCGCAAGGAACTGCTGCAGCCAGAACGGCTGCTCACGTATGGCCTGATAGTGAAACAGGTGAGCCAGTTCGTGCGGCACTACGCGCCAAAGCCAAGGCGTCTTGCCTGTCCACAATAAGGGATCGTTTCCGTACACCCAGATGCAGCTGTAGCCTTTACCCAATGGCACAGCCAGTCCGTTAGTAATGTCATCAGCGTCGGAGAGGTAGAGTCGGGGTTTGCCCACAAGCGACCGTCCAAACCAAGAACCCAAGGCGGCGTGGCTAGCTTCGGCTATTGCAGCAACCTGGTCGGCTAATGTTTCCAGATGGGAAGGATAGACCACGCGTAGATGGGGTGTTTCGGCTACTTTCCAGTGGCTTCCGCCTAACCCTCCACCAAGGAGATTAAAACACTGCGCTGCAGCTGGATTGGCCAACAAGCCCAGCAGCAACACTACTACTTCAATCGGGCTACACGTTCCAGATCTTCTTCTTTCCCTGCGACAAACAAGGTATCGGTATCGCGTAGCGGCACATCGGGGTCCGGGGGAATCTGGATGTGGTCGCTGAGCACATCGCGCAGTGCGACCACCGAAAGGCCATAGTGCTGGCGCAATTGAAGCTCGCGGAGTGATTTGCCCTCCCATTCGTCAGGGACAGCCATTTCTTGAATGCCAAAGCCTGTACCAATGCGAAAATAATTCAGCAATGCACGACCTGAAAGCCGGCTAGCCAAGTTTAGGGCCGATTCCCGTTCGGGGAAGATCGTTTCTGTAACGCCGAGCCGGTTCATGACACGGGCGTGATCGCGCGAGATCACTTTGACGTAGATCTCACCAACGCCCAAGTCCCGCAACACTAGCGTCGAAAGCACACTAGCGGTAATATCATCGCCTGTAGAGATAATCCCCACGTCTACTTCACGCACGCCCAAACGCTCGAGCGTTTCCAGATCTCGTGCATCACAGACAACCGCACGGGTTACATGGGGGGCAATGCGGTCTACGGCGCGTTCGTTCAGGTCGATAGCCAGCACTTCATGGCCTTCGGCATAGAGGGCTTCGGCTACGCTTGCCCCAAAGTTACCGAGCCCAATAACAACAAAGCGTTTCATGGCATTTATCCAACCACCACGTCTTCGTAAGCATAACGAAACTGAGGCGTGCGCCGGCGCCGAACGACCAGCGCAGCGGCAAACGTTAGTGGACCTACACGACCAATGAACATCAACAGGATAATAATCCAACGTCCTGTAGGCGTCAGCGACGGCGTGACGCCCATCGAAAGGCCTACGGTTCCAAAAGCACTGTAGGCCTCAAAAAGATATTTTAGGAATCCGCCGGGCGCCGATACGCCATGCTCGATCTCGCTGGCAGTAAGGGCAAAGCTCGCCAGCATCAGCACAGCCACAGCCACTACAAACAGCCCTACAGCCCGCTGCACCACTTCATGCGGCACCGAACGGCTCCAACAGCTTGGGATCTCTTGTCCCCGCAAACGCGACAAGGCCAGCAAAACCAGCAAGGCTAGCGTGGTCGTCTTTACACCACCTGCCGTAGAGCCTGGAGAGCCGCCCACAAACATCAGTAAAATGGTTAAAACGTTGGTCTGTTCAGTTGCTTGACCGTAGTCTATGGTATTGAAGCCAGCGGTGCGCGCCGTAACACTCATAAAAAGGCTGTTAAGCAACTTAGCCTCCAAAGGGAGGGCTCTCAAGGTTACATGCCATTCAAAGACCACAAAAAAAACGCTCCCAATAGCGAGCAGTGCAGCAGTTGTGACCAAAACCAAGCGAGAGTGCAAAGAAAGCCGAAAGCGCCGACGCACTCGGATAGATTTGCGCCACAGATACAATTCCTCCAGGGTTAGAAAGCCAAGGCCTCCAGCTACAATGAGTAGCATCACCGGCACAAGGACGAGCGGATCGGTACGAAACCCCGTGAGGGAATCGGAGAACACTGAAAAGCCGGCATTGCAAAATGCACTGATGGCATGAAACACGGCAGGCCATAGGGCGGCCTCCCAACCCAGCTTGAGCCCAAAACCTAGGTACAGTAACAATGCCCCAATGGCTTCGATCAAAAACGTAAAGCGTACCACATCGCGGGCCAGCTGGCGGTAATCGACATGCGGAGCTGCTTCGGCTACACTAACGGCCAATGCTTGCTGCCGTAGGGAAAGCCGCCGTCCCAGCGCCACGATGAGCACCGTAGTGAACGTAATAATGCCCAGCCCGCCTAGTTGAATCAGGAGGAGAATAAAGGCTTGTCCCCACGGGGTAAAGTAGGTGGCGGTATCGACAACAGTAAGGCCTGTTACACAAACCGCACTGGTAGCTGTAAACAAGGCATCCAGCCAAGATAGTGGCGTACCGGTGTAAAGCCCGGGTAACGTCTTAAGCCCTATCGTCCCAAGCAAAATGAGCAGCAGAAACGACCCCACAAACAGTTGAGGTGGAGAAAGGCGACGCCAAAAACTCTCTTTAGGTCTGGGGTCGGCTAGCCATCGATCGCCTTCTTGGGCACGTCCCCAAAGTCGAACGAGCTGCTTTAGACGAGACATAGATTAGCACGATCGCGATCTGCTGTTTATTCCAAAATCGTACAGCTCCCGCTCTCATAAGCTTCACGAAGCGCCTCGGTGGCATCTGCCCGAAACTGATCAGGCGTCTGGTGACGGTCTTGCAAAACCGCTACCCCAATGCTCACGCCGCCTTCGAGCCATCCGCCGGACTGAGCTAGTTTGGATTGCAACCGTGCAGCCCAAGCTTCAACTTCAGGTACAGGTGCTCGGTAAAACACCCCATAGATCAGCTCTCCAAAACGCTCAATCCGTTGATCTGGGGCACTCTCGTACAATGCTGCTTTGAGTGCCTTTTCAGCGGCAGCCAATACGGCGGGACCTTCAGCGGCTACGGCGTCGGCTCGGTTTAGGTGAACCAGGGCTAGAGCTAGTGGTTTGCCCTCGCGCCGTGCCCATTCCATCTCTTCAGCAATGATTTCACGGCGCGGCCGCTGTGCAGCAAGTGCCTCTGACACCCCCGCTCGCCGGCCTTCCAACAAGGCAACCAAAAGCTGCCCAAATTCCACAAGCAAGGTATGCGCCAAGAGTTGATCAAAACGTCCGGACGCATCTGCATCAGCTACCAGGAAATACAAAGCCCCTTCGCGGCTATAGGGGACCGGCGCCAAAGCCAGCTCGGCCACTTTGGGAGGTGTTTCACCATAATAGCCCAACGCTTTGTAAAGCTCAGGGGTCATCTCGCGCACCGTAACCGAGCGCTCAACCATGGTTGGTACCAACAAGGGCACCGAGCTACGGAAAGTCCCCGCCTGCCTTACTGAAGAAACGGTTGAGCTTATGGCTAAAATTCGGTATTCTAAGGCTACGTCCTCCTGAACCAGCAAAGCCACTGTTTGTGCTTCCAGTGCAGCGCGCAAGGACTCTAGCAATGGGGTAAGCACGGGATCACGCTCAACAACGCCCGTCAACGGTACCGGTGGCGCTTCAAGCGGAGCAGACGCTGGTTTTGGGGAAGGTGGCGATGGTGGGGACTCCGTCTCGCGAGGGGCATTTACGGCAGTGCGGGGCCGAGGACGAATCTCCAAAATACCCAAGCTTCTCAGCTCCTCTTCAGGCGAAGTTGGCGGCGGAGGAGGAGGGGGCACAAACACAGGCGCTTTTTTTCGATGTCGTCGCAACCAGCTGCTTAGCGCAAGCGCCAGCAAAATAAGCAGCAAAACAGCTCCAGCTGCATACAGCCAAGGCTTTTCTAACACAAAGCCTAAGAGTATTTTCACCATAGAAAGCAGCCAGAGCATCGTTTGCATCATGGAAACACGTCCACCCGCTGAAGACATACAACGTGATACCGAGCACTACAAATGTAGCAATCTATTCCGGCCATCGGGCAAAGTCAACTTGTTGCCAGCGGTAACGTAGCTACACCTTCAGGCCATGGGATTTCAGGCAACCGAAAAGATAGGGTTTCTCCAGGGGGGATGGGATTAGGTTCAGCCCACAACACGCCCCGTGGTGTTTCGACGATGACGTAGTCCCCTGAACGTCCCTTGACATAGGTTCCGTCCAAAGGCACCTTGCCATAAGGGGTATCGAGCACATATTTGGGAATCGCAAATCCGGTTGTATTCCCTTGCAATGCGCGCATCAGGGCCATGCCTGTTTCAATGGGCGTGCGGAAGTGCGCTGTTCCCCCAATCAGTTGCGCCTGATACAGATAGTAGGGCCGCACCCGTATTCGGACAAGCCCTTCGCAGAGTGCTTTCATCGTATCGATGTCGTCGTTAATGCCGCGTAGCAGCACCGTTTGATTACCTACGGGGATCCCGGCCCGAAGCAACCGATCCACGGCTTCTGCTGCATCAGGGGTCAGTTCCTTTGGGTGATTAAAATGCGTGTTAATCCATAGGGGATGGAAGCGCTCTAGCAAAGCGCAAAGTTCGGGCGTAATGCGATAGGGCAACTTAACCGGCATACGCGTACCGATACGGATAATCTCGACATGCGGAATGGCCCGCAGCCGCTCAAGAATCCAGGCCAGGTGCGCTTCGCTTAGCGTTAGCGGATCGCCGCCCGTTAGCAGCACGTCCCGGATTTCGGGATGGGCAGCAATGTAACTGATCGCAGCTTCCAGTTCCGCTTTGCGCATCATAAAGGCCGCATCGCCAACCATGCGCTTGCGTAAGCAGTAGCGGCAGTAGATTGCGCACTCGCTGGTTACGCAAAAAGCCACCCGATCCCGATAGTTGTGGATTAGGTTTTTAACGGGCGAATGTGCCACTTCTTCCAGGGGATCCAGGCTATCGATGAGGTCTGGCGCCAGTTCCTCCAGGCGCGGCACGACTTGTCGCCGAATGGGACAGTTGGGGTCCTCTGGATCCATAAGGCTGGCGTAGTAGGGCGTAATGTTCCACCGAAAGATACCTTGCGTTGCCTCGATCGCCTGACGTTCGGCATCGGTGAGCTGGATCCACTGGGCCAGTGTGTCTACCGAATGGATACGGTGGCGCATTTGCCAGCGCCAGTCCCGCCATTGTGGATGGGAATGATCCAGAGGCCGTTGTTGGTCGTGGCGCATTGTCCTCCCCTCAGGCAAGCTTTAAGCGCCGCAATCCACGCTGCAGCACTTCGGCCAGAAAGTCTACGTACGGACGATGCATCAATTCCGCTATAATGGCAAACGTTCCATCAGGGGCAAACGTGGGAAGCGGATTGATTTCCAAGAACCAGGGCTGCCCCTCCCGATCCACGCGAAAATCCAGTCGGGCAAAATCACGACATTGCAGCTTTTCGTAAACGCGCACCGCAAGCGCCTGCAGCTGGGTCTCTAGTTCATCCGTCAGCGGCACATAAGGCGCCGGTTGAAGAGGCGCAACCGGCCTGATCCCCCGGTGCTCTAGCGCATGCAGGCCAATCCCAGTTGCTGCATCGACAGCCCGTTGTAAAACAGGAAGCGGCTCAGGGGGTGCATTGCCGATCACCGCTACTGTAAATTCGCCGCCTTCGATGAAAGGCTCGACAATTACTTCCTGGCGATAGGCAGCGGTCACCCGCGCAACCTGTGCCTGAAGAGCCTCGAGCGTGTAGACCTTGCTGGAGGCCACAATGCCTTTCGAAGAGCCTTCATATCGCGGCTTCACAAAAAGCGGGAACGGACCTGGCAGATCCTCGGGGTTGATGGCTTCAGGACCGGTGTAGACCCGATACGGTGGTGTGGGAACACCGGCTGCAGCCACCAGATCTTTGGTCCACGCTTTGTCGAGACTCAGTGAGAGCGTGAGGGGGTCAGACCCAAGGTAAGGGATGCCGGCCAGTTCAAAAAGTGTGGCTGCATAAGCCTCACGCATACGACCGCGCGTGCCTTCGGCAATGCTCAAACCACAATCGATACGCAAGTCGGGCAATTCGACCAACAGGTCATAAGCAGTCCCGATGCGCACGGGCGTATGACCCAACCTTCGAATGGCCGCCACCAGCACATCTATCGTCTCCGGTGGTTCATTTTCGGCATCGGCATCCGCCGGATCGCCTGCCTCCCAAGGATAGTCCTCAAAAAGATCGTATACCAACCCAATACGCATAGCCTGCAAGCCAACACCCACTTTTGCTCAAAGACGCTTCCAACGAGCACAGCCAACCTTTGGCTCCCAACCAAAAGCCTCAGCAATTACACTGTTCGGCTCATAGGCTTTGAATTCTTTGCGGGAAATTATTATTGTTAGGCAGACAATAAACAATCGTTCACTTTCTCCCGTCATGCACTATGCGCCTAGGGTATGCATCGTTTAGCGCCAGGAAGCGCTTCCTAACCGTATGGCTTGGAGTCCTGCTTAGCGTGCCAGCCTGGGGCCAAGGTTTCAATCTCAACCCTGCAGGCACCTGCACCTTAGGTCGTGGGGGAACAGGGGTCGCGTTGCCTTGCAGCGACGGCTCAGCTTTGGCGACCAATCCAGCAGGAATAGCTGAAATTTCTCAGTTGGTGGTGACTTCTGGGGCCACGTTGCATTTTATCCGAGGGGGGTTTACCGACGACTACACCCAGCGGGAAACCCATATGGAAACCCGTCCGATGCTGCTTCCGCATCTCTTTGCTGGAGCACGGGTAAACACCTCATGGGCTGTAGGCCTGGGCATTTATGGGCCTTACGGTCTAGAGACCCGCTGGCCTCGTCAATTCGAAGGGAGTTTTGTGGGCTATCGCACCCGGCTGCAAGCCGTCTACGTTCAACCTACCCTGGCCTATGCCTGGGGCAATCGTTTGCAGCTTGGCGTTGGTCCCCTTCTGACCATCAGTACAGTAAGTCTTTGGCACCAATTGGACTTGGCGCAGCAGCAAGCGCTTCCTAATGTTCCTTTTGGGGCATTGGGCATTCCTGCGGGAACAGCCTTTGCCAATGCCAAGCTGGAAAGCCAAGAGGCTTATGGCTTAGGAGCGCATTTGGGCATGCGTCTGCGCGTGACAGATCAGCTGCATTTTGGGTTGCGCTACCTAACGCCGGTTAAGCTAAGCTACACAGGACACATTCGCTTTAGTCCACTGTCGACGGGCCTGGTTATTCCGGCTGCCGTAAGCCTGGGGGGGCAGCAAATTCCTGCTGGTACACCCCTCGACGTCATTCTGGCAAGCTTGGGCATTTTTGCGCCTAACGGACCCCTAGCCGATCGCGAGGCCAAAACCGAACTTACACTCCCTGCCCAGCTGGCTGCGGGTTTGGGTTGGGAAGTTTGGCCTGGCGTAACCTTGCTGCTTGATTACCAATGGACCGAGTGGTCACGTTTTGATCGGCTAGAGATTCGTCCGCAAAACGGTACACCGATCGTTCGCATCCAGGATTACCGCAATACCAGCACGGTGCGCGTGGGTTTAGCCCTTCAGACCAGCGACGTGATGGAAGTGCGTATGGGATACAGCTACAGTCAACACGCAGCCCCTTCGAAAACGGTCACCCCGCTGCTTCCCGAGTCCAACCGCAATCACCTTACGCTGGGTATGGGCTGGAAGCTGGGGTCAGGCGTGATGCTTGACATAGCCTACCAGTACGTGCGGCAGGATGATCGGCGCGGCCGCGTGGTCGACCCGGCTCCAGGGATGGAACCTTCTACAGCGCTCAACAGCGGTCTGTACCGGCTCTCTGGCCACGTGGCTTCGATTTCTGTAAGTGTTGCCCTGTAACGTTTAGCCATAAACACTGCCATGATGCACCCTTTTGTAACCTTTTGGGTACGGGCATTGCAATGGAGCACGCTCGGCGTGCTGCTTTTCACACTGGGATGCCGTGACGAAGCCTTGCTCCCCCCTGAGCCTACTGGGGGCGCTCTCTTTGCCCGGTACGTAGCCATTGGCAATAGCATTACCGCTGGATATCAATCCGGCGGCATCAACGCCACACTCCAGCAGCAAGCCTATCCTGTACTGCTGGCTCAAGCGATGGGCACACCATTTAACCTTCCCCTCCTGCGCGACCCTGGTTGCCCTCCTCCCTTAACCAACGTACTCACAGGCCAACGCTTGGGTGGGCTGCCGAGTGACTTTTGTGCTTACCGCCAAACGCCTCCACCCCGCATCCTCAACAACGTAGCTGTCCCCGGCGCTAAGGTACTTGACGTGCTGACCAATCTTGGAGAAGGCACTTCAGCCAACACACTCACGCTGCTGCTTTTGGGTGGACGCACGCAGCTGGAGGCAGCTGCTCAAGCCCGGCCCACGTTTGTCTCGGTATGGATCGGGAACAACGATGTGCTCGGAGCAGCGCTTGCCGGCACTACCAGCCTGATCACGCCGGTAAATCATTTTCAGCAACGCTACACGCAAATGCTCAGTGAGCTTCAGGCAATGGGCGTGCAAGGCGGGCTGCTCATCGGGGTGGCTAACGTGACCGTCATCCCGCATTTCTCGCCCGGAATTGCCTATGCCCAAGCAAAGCAAGCCGGCGCCTTTCCGCCAACCTTCCAGGTAGCAGAAAACTGCGCTACCACCGGTGCCACTGCTTTGGTTCCGTTTTCTTATGGTTTTGGGACCCTGCTCGCCCAAGCAGCCCGCGGACAAAGCGTTACGCTAGACTGCGTCAACGATCCGCGCCTGCTTTCACCCGAAGAAACAGCGGTGATTATACAAACTGTGCAACAGTACAACAGCTTTATTCAGCAGCAAGCTGGCCGACTGGGATGGGCTTATCTAGATCCTAATGTCCGTCTTAGCGAACTGCGCGCTCAGGGACAAGTCCCTATCTTCCCCAACGTTACCTCCAGCGAACCCTTTGGGCCGTACTTTAGCCTCGACGGCGTACACCCCAGCAGTGCTGCGCACCGACTGATCGCCCAGGAAGCCGCAGCCGCCATCAATGCGGCCTACGGTACCAATCTACAAGTACCCTAAGTAGCCAACTTGCGGATGTGCTGCCCGGTCTCCTCGGGAGACCGGGTTTTTTGTTAGCGCTTCTTCAACCAGAGCGTTTCAATCGTCTCGACATAGGGGGTTTATTTTAGCTGTAGCTAGACTTTGCAACCTATCCATCTGAGCAGCGATGTTACAGCGCCGCGTTGTGGGCCTCGTAGGTACCGGCCACGTAGGCGTGGCTGCAGCCTACGCCCTGTTCATCAAAGGGCTTGCCAGCGAACTTATCTTGATCGACAAAGATACCCGCCGAGCAGAAGGCGAGGCCATGGACTTGATGCATGGCCAGTCGCTGGTGGGCAGCATGGCCGTGCGCGCGGGCACGTATGCTGACCTGCAAAACGCGCAGATTGTGATTATCAGCGCTGGCGTAGCGCAGCGCCCCGGAGAAAGCCGGCTGGCCCTGCTTAATCGCAACACGGAAGTGTTCCGAGAGATTATGGGCGAGCTGGATCGCTACGCGCCCGGAGCCATCCTGATCGTC
The DNA here is from genome assembly GCF_017908595.1 of Rhodothermus bifroesti. NCBI lineage: Bacteria > Pseudomonadati > Rhodothermota > Rhodothermia > Rhodothermales > Rhodothermaceae > Rhodothermus > Rhodothermus bifroesti. The sequence goes on along the minus strand of NZ_JAGKTL010000001.1, from coordinate 622,521 downwards.
GCCACCAATCCGGTCGACATCCTAACCTATGTAGCCCAGCGGCTTAGCCAACGCCCCGCCGAGCGTATCATTGGCACAGGTACCTTACTCGACACTGCACGTTTTCGGGCTCTGCTGGGGCAGTACTATGGGGTTGATCCCCGTTCGGTCCATGCCTATATCTTAGGGGAGCACGGCGATTCAGAGGTTCCCATTTGGAGCCAGGTGGCCATTGGTGGCCAGCGCATCCTAAACCGGACCGTGCTTGGCCGGCCGTTTGATCCGCAGCACATGCAGCGCATCTTCGAAGAAGCCCGGACAGCCGCCTATGCCATCATCGAACGCAAAGGCTACACCAACACGGCCATTGGCGTGGTAATTGCGCGCCTAGTCGAGGCGATATTAGATGATGAGAAAAGCGTACTGCCGGTAAGCGTGCGACTTGAGGGCGAATACGGCTTACGCGACGTTTGCCTAAGCATTCCTTGCGTTGTCGGCCTAGAAGGCATTGAAGGTCGCGTCTTGCCCGAACTAGCGCCCGAGGAACAAGAGGGCCTTCATCGCTCAGCCGCTGTGCTTCGAGCATCGCTCCAGGAGCTTTCCCTTTAACGCGGTATCCAGCGTCCTTCACGATGCACTTGGCGGATGTGTTCTAGCATCACGCGGTCGATTTTGAGCGTGTCGCCTGCGGCAAGATTCACCGCTTCAACAGCCGGGATGCGCATGTCGTAGTTTTCCCACCCCATAAAGTCAATCAAGATGCGCTGGAAGGTCGCGTCGACCACGCCGTTGACAGGGCCGTCGTAAAAGCCACGCTCTTTCCATATTTGCTGAAGTTCACGGGCAATTTCTGGGGTAACTGGGATTAGGTCTTCAGGCCGACCAGGAGAAAAGTAGAGTTTGTTTAGCTCATAAAGACGCATGAGCTCCTCAATAGGCCGAGGGTGATCATAAACGGAAAGGTCGATATAGTTGTCAAGCCCGTCGTAGCCAGCGCCTTTGCGCACGACCAGCAAGGCAGCGCTTTGCTGCCCGCGTCGATCGCCACCTGCTTCTTGGCCTGCTTTTAGCGCAGCCAGCAGGCGCTCGGCCAGCGGGCCCTGGGTTGCTTCAAAGGCCCGTGCCATGGCCACAACCGTCTCTTCTGAAACCAGGATATTACCCTGGGCGGTATAGCCATAGCCCGTTACTACCATGCCTGGTGTGGCCGCCTTAGCGTTTCCTTCCTGCTGACCTACGCGACCCCCGGCCCAGGGAAAACACGCCGTGCCGGTCCAACTTGCAGCGTTACCTTGAGCATCCACGATACCCACCTGGCGAAGCTCTCGCCCAGCATCTTCACGCAGGACAATGCGCAGCGCCTCTTCGGCTGTGGCCCCGTTAGCCATAAGCGCCAACCCTTTGAGTGCATAATCCAGCTCGGCATAGCTCTGCGTAGCTACCGCGCCAACGCCAGCTTGCGCCCATGGGACAATAGGCCGCACGTTGGGAAACTTAGACTGGACCGCTACCCCTAGCTCACCGGTTTCCGAATCGTACCCTACGATGGAAAAAGTCGCCACTAAAGGGGCATGCTCGCCCGCAGGCCGCCCAGGCAGCAAAACCAATCCAAGCCCTAAACAGCTCATGCGCAGCAGCAAGGGCCAAGAAATGCACCAGCCTTTCATCGTTATGGTCCTGTTTTTGCTAAATAAGGCTCACGACGTTATAGCAAGATCGGGATCTGGGCCTAAAAAATCCAGCTAAACCTTTGCGTACCCCGAACGTTTTCGTACAACCAGCAAACGCAGCATAAGCACAATGCGCACGCTATGGATGATCGGGGGCCTCCTGCTGGCTTGGCCACTTTGGGCCCAAGAGACCTACACGTTTCGGATCGCGGCCGTAAAGTACGGAGGGGGCGGCGACTGGTATCAGGCAGTAACCCCGTTGCCCAACCTACTACGCTACGTACGTGAGCACACCAACATTGACGTAGCGCCCCAGGCGGATGTGGTTGAACTCAGCAGCGATCGCCTATTTACCTACCCGTTTTTATTCCTTAGCGGCCATGGGAACATTGTGCTTACCGACGAAGAAGCCCGCCGGCTGCGGCGCTATCTTGAAAATGGCGGGTTCCTCTACATCGACGACGATTATGGACTGGACCGCTACATCCGCCGGGAGATGAAAAAGGTCTTTCCAGAACAGGAATTTGTAGAGCTGCCTTTCAACCACCCCATTTATCACGTTCATTTTGAGTTCCCCAACGGCTTGCCCAAAATCCACGAACACGACGGGAAGCCGCCGCAAGGCTTTGGGCTGTTTCATAACGGCCAACTTGTGGTGTTTTATACCTACGAGACCAACATTAGTGACGGATGGGAATCGCCTTCTGTGCACGGCGATCCACCGGAAAAACGGGAAGCTGCCTTGCAAATGGGCACGAACATCTTGGTGTATGCGCTAACGCGTCTTAAACCCCCAACATAAGGAGGTTGCCATGCGTGTAGGATGGATGCTGCTGTTGGCTGTGGCAGGGGTCTTGTATGGATACAATCCAGACCCTGGCGCTTTTGAAGCCTATTTAGAAAACCGGGTGAGCGAACACCTGCATCGAGAATTAGGCACTTCACCTGTTGGTCGGGCTTTTGCCGAAAGTGGTGGAACCTTGACCGCAGCACTTGCCCGCAAGGTTACCCATCGCGACAATTACTACTTGTGGAGCATTTACACGGTGGATCCGGATGGGCCCGATGGCGAGCGGGATTACTGGCGTTTCCTGGGCATTGGAGGTCGATTTTTCATGATTGCCCAGCCTATCCGATAAACGACTTTTCGTACAAACCCCGCTTCGCTTTTCGTATCTTAAGGATTGCTTTCTGCAATCGAGATGGTTTTGCGCATGTCGGTCCTAGAAATTCAAGACCCGGAAGTTTTTCAAGCCATTCAGCTTGAGGTAGCACGCCAAAACAATGGCTTGGAACTGATTGCTTCAGAGAATTTCGTTTCGCGGGCGGTTTTGGAGGCAATGGGATCGCCGCTCACCAACAAATACGCCGAAGGGCTACCTGGCCGGCGCTACTACGGCGGATGTGAATATGTCGATCTGGTCGAAGAACTGGCCCGCGAACGTGCCCGCAAGCTGTTTCGGTGTGAATGGGTCAACGTCCAGCCCCACTCGGGAGCCCAAGCCAACGCGGCCGTCTACCTGGCTACGCTTAAGCCAGGGGATACCTTTTTAGGATTAAACTTGGCCCATGGCGGCCATTTGACCCATGGCAGTCCGGTCAACTTTTCAGGCATCTTGTACCACGCGGAGTACTACGGTGTCGAAAAGGAGGGGCCCCTGGCCGGTCGCATTGATATGGACAAGGTGCGGGACAAAGCCCGAAAAATTCGGCCCAAGCTAATTTCTATTGGCGCCAGTGCATATCCCCGGGATTTTGACTACAAAACGTTTCGTGAGATTGCTGACGAAGTAGGCGCACTGCTGTGGATGGACATGGCCCACACGGCAGGCCTTATTGCTGCGGGGGTGCTGAACGATCCTATGCCTTATGCCCATATTGTAACCACCACCACCCATAAGACGCTGCGAGGGCCGCGCGGTGGGATGATCTTAATTGGTCGTGACTTTGATAACCCCTTTGGGATCACAGCGCCCAAAAGCGGACGACTTAAAAAAATGAGTGAGCTGCTCGATGCGGCCGTCTTTCCGGGAACGCAGGGTGGGCCACTCATGCACGTTATTGCTGCCAAAGCCGTAGCCTTCGGAGAAGCCCTTAAACCCGAGTTTAAGACCTACGCTCAGCAGATCGTACGCAACGCCAAGGCCATGGCGCAGGCCTTTCTGGAACGGGGCTATCACTTGGTTTCTGGGGGCACCGACAACCACTTGATCCTGATTGATCTGCGCAATAAGGGACTTACCGGGAAGGAGGCTGAAACCTTGTTGGGAGAGGCCGGCATCACGGTAAACAAGAATATGGTACCTTACGACGAGCAGAGCCCGTTGGTGACCAGTGGCATCCGCATCGGTACACCAGCCATGACCACGCGAGGCTTCAAGGAAGAGGAGTTTCGACAAGTGGTCGCATGGATTGACCAAGTGCTCAGTCATCCGGGTGATGAGCAGCTGCGCCACCGCATTCGCCAGGAGGTAGAAGCGCTCTGCCAACAATATCCGCTGTACGATTTTGTTGTTGCATAGTCAGGAACGTTTAGGGGTTTACGTCGAATAACACCCCACGACATGCTTCGTGCTGGCCGGTTACTTATGCCATGGCAGCCCATGCGCTAAGCCCTTCTGCGTATGCCGACCTGGTGGCTCTGGGGCGTAAGCTCTACGCCCGAGCTTTGGTACGCCGCGAGCAAGAACCTATTACCGACCCCCGCGGACAGCCGATCGGGTGGCTACTAGACACCCGCATCCCCATGCTCGAAGGGGACACGTTTCGCGAAGTAGGCCGACTATTGGCTGAGCGGGTGCGTGCCCGTGGCGTAGTGCAGTTGGCCGGGTTTGGCTTTGGGGCTTACGCACTGGTATGTGCCGCTTTGGCCGCTCCCCCTCCCCCAGGTGCTCCCGAGCTGCGTGGTGGCTTTATTCGAGAGCAGCGCAAGCCGTACGGTCGGCGTCGCCTAGTCGAAGGCCCCTTAGACCGCCAGCAGCCTGTTGTGCTGCTCGACGATATCCTTAACAGCGGTCGAAGTGCAGCCCGGGCGCTTGCACTGCTGCGCAGCGATGGCTTTCACGTTTGCGGCGTGCTCACCTTGTTTAATTTTACTTGGAGTAACGGACGTGCCCGCCTGGAAGCCGAAGGGCTCTGGGTAGATGCTCTGCTGGATCTAAACTTGCGGGATGGTCCCCACAGTACTTCGGATTCCCTATGACAACGCGGTGCAGAAGCAGCAATGAAGTTGTTTGGAACGCGTAACCCCGCACCTCCTTCACTTCCTGCCCCATCCCCACAAGGCGACGGGGCAGTGCAAGAAGCTGTCCCTTCGGCCGACATGGCCGAAATGTCCTTCCTGGATCACCTTGAGGAATTACGCTGGAGGCTGATTAAGGGCCTATCGGGAATTTTAGTCTCCACTATCCTTTGCAGCTTCTTCAGCAAGTGGATTATCGACCACATTCTGCTTGGACCAGCGAAACCAGACTTCTTTATGTACCGGCTCTTTGGGGTTGAAGCTAAACCCTTAGAGCTTCTCAATCGGACGATCACTGGACAATTTTTTGCCCATTTGGGGACCATTTTATTTGTTGGCGTTATCATTGGCGCTCCTGTTTTCATTTATCAACTGTGGAAGTTTGTCGAGCCAGGCTTGTATCCTCATGAAAAACAAGGCATGCGCTTTGCAGCTGCTTTTGCAACCGGCTTTTTTATCTTGGGCGTGATGTTCGGCTATCTCATCATTACTCCCCTGGCCTTGCAGTTTTTTGCCAACTATACGATCTCCGAACAGATTATCAACCAGTTCGACATTACGAAGTATTTTAGCATGATCACCACCTGGGCCTTAGGGGTGGGGATTTTGTTTGAACTGCCGGTTATTGTGTACTTTTTGGCCAAACTAGGCATACTCTCGGGTCAAATACTGCGGAAAGGACGTCGCTATGCACTGATTGTTGTGCTTATTCTGGGAGCCATCTTTACGCCCCCTGATCCAATATCCCAAGTGCTTGTGGCCGTTCCGCTTTTTCTGCTTTATGAATTGTCGATACATATAGCAAGCTTTGTAGATCGCCGCCGGGAAGAACAACTGCGCCAGGCGCTTTACTCGTAGGTATCATGTATTTGCTGCGCCGTAGCGGACTTGTTTTGCTGCTTATTCTGACGCTAGGCGTCGGGGTGGGGTTTTTTGCTGTTCAGGACAATACGTTTTTTGCCCTGCAGAAGCATTTTCGCATCTTCGGTGCCCTCTACGAAACGCTCGTTACCGACTATATTGACCCAGTTGACCCTGGTCGCCTGATGCGCAAAGGGATCGAGGCCATGCTGGCCGAACTCGATCCTTATACCACGTTTTTTGACGAAGCCGATCGGAGCGAAATTGAACTACTGACACGGGGACGCTATGGGGGCGTGGGCCTCAACGTTGGCCTGCGCAACGGCAAGCTCACGGTTTTGGCTCCTATTGAGGGAACAGCGGGCTATCGACAAGGACTGCGCACAGGCGACATCATCACCCACATTGATGGCCAGCCGACTGAGGGGCTATCGCTAGAAACCGTGCAACACCTGCTGCGTGGTCAACCTGGCACGACAGTTTCTCTAACTGTGGTGCGGGAAGGCGAACCAGCTCCCTTGAAGTTTGTACTGACGCGCGAAGAAGTGCAGTTGAAAAACGTTACGTATGCTGGATTTCTTAACGACGATACCACCGCAGGAATAGCCTACATCCGTTTGGAGCGTTTTGCGCTAGGCGCCGGCGATGAGGTGCGCCAAGCACTAGAACGGCTGATGGCCTCTGGCAAGCTTCAAGGGCTAATTTTGGACCTGCGCGATAATCCAGGCGGTCTTTTAGAAGCAGCGGTTGATGTTGCCGGGTTGTTTCTGCCCCAAGGCGCTCCGATTGTTTCTACCCGTGGACGTACGCCCGACCGCAACCGCACCTATCGCAACACCACAGTGCCCTTAGCCCCCGACGTGCCGCTGGTTGTGCTGGTTAACGAGCTTAGCGCTTCGGCCAGCGAAATTGTGGCCGGCGCCATTCAGGACCTAGACCGTGGTGTAGTGGTGGGGACCAATACCTACGGCAAAGGGCTCGTCCAAGTCATTCGTCCACTTCCCTACAATACCGCGCTCAAAATCACCACAGCTGCCTACTATACGCCCAGTGGACGCAGCATCCAAGCGATTGACTACAGCCGGCATGATGGTAATGGTACCCTGATTCCTGATTCCCTACGCCGCACGTTTTACACGCAACGCGGACGCACGGTACACGACGGGCACGGGATCGAACCCGACGTGCGCCTATCACCTCCAGAGCCCGGTCCCCTTGAAGCAGCCCTGCGTCGCCAAGCGGCTTTCTTCTTTTTCGCCAACTACTATGTGGCTCAGCATCCTCAGCCTCCTACCCCTAACGTCGACATTTCACCGGCTGTGCTCAAAGCGTTCGAGCAATGGCTCGAAAAACAGTCGTTTACCTATCGTCTCCCAGCCGAATATACCTTGAGTACCCTACAAAGCCAGTTGGAGGCTGCTAACCACCAGGAAGCACTCAAGGCCTTGCAGCCTTTGCAAACCGCGCTAGCGCAAGCGAAGCAGGCAGCCTTTGAGCGCGAAGCCGATGCTCTAAAGCGACAGTTGCGCTTGGAGCTGCTGGCACGCTATCTGCCGGCTAGCGAGCAGATGCGGTATCGCCTGCAAGAAGATCCGCTTATCGCTCGGGCAGCAGCACTCCTACACGACCGCCAAGCTTACATGGCCCTCCTAACACCCTAACTGGTGGTCATCACCAGTACAGCCGCTCCCTGAAGCTGTCCTTCCCGAAGGCGCCGAAGCGCTTCGTTCGCTTTTTCTAGCGGGAAACACGTCACCTCCGTACGTATCGGAATCGTAGGAGCTAGCCGAAGAAATTCTTCCCCATCTTGCCGCGTTAGGTTAGCCACCGAGCGGATGACGCGCTCCTCCCAAAGCAGACGATAAGGGAACGTGGGAATGTCGCTCATGTGGATGCCCCCACACACCACAATTCCTCCCCGATCCACCACGCGCAGCGCTTCAACGACCAGGGATCCCACAGGCGCGAAGATCAGCGCAGCGTCGAGCGGCTCGGGGGGGCGTTCGTTTGAGGCCCCAGCCCAAACCGCCCCTAGTTTTCGGGCAAATTCCTGGGCTGCGGTATCGCCTGGCCGCGTAAACGCATACACCTGCTGCCCACGGGCCACAGCAAGCTGGATAATCAGGTGGGCCGCCGCCCCAAAACCGTAAAGCCCCAGACGTTCGACGTGTGCTCCAGCTAGCCGATAGGTACGGTAGCCAATCAACCCTGCACAGAGCAGCGGCGCAGCGTGGGGCGCGTCGTACACTTCATCGGGCAATGGATAGCAATAATCCGCACGGGCTGTTGTGAATTCGGCAAAGCCGCCATCGCGCGTATAGCCCGTAAATTGGGCCTGAGGGCATAGGTTTTCTTGTCCACGACGGCAGTAACGACACCTACCGCACGTTTCAGCTAGCCAGGGCACACCCACCCGGTCCCCTTCCTGGAAACGCTGCACCCCTTCACCAAGTCGCACCACCCGTCCAACGATCTGATGCCCCAGAATAAGCGGTAGCTTAGGTTCAGGTAGCTCGCCATCGACAATGTGCAAATCGGTGCGGCACACCCCGCAAGCTTCTACCTGCAAAAGCACTTCGCCTCTTTTGGGCTCAGGCACCGGGAGCTCACGCAAAACAAGCGGCTGACCTGGGGCTTCAAGCACCATAGCCCGCATCGTGGTCGGGATTGAAACGGCCATAGCGTTAAGGGATGTATTGAAAGCAGGCGTACAGATATGGCTGTGCCACGCCGCTGGGCGTGACGTGGTGTTCTCTGCCTTGGCGCAGCAGTCGAAACTTTGGGCCTAACGTATGCACCAGCGCTTCCAGGTCGTAGCGCACCACCGGCAGACCGCTGCAACGTGGTGGTGCCTCAAGCGAAAAGGTAGCTAAAATCGCATATCCGCCGGGGCGCAGGGCCTGTTGCATTTGCTCGACATAGCGCCTCTGAGCCTTGGCTGTCGTCAGAAAGTGAAATACCGCTCGGTCGTGCCACAGGTCATAGAAGGCTTTAGGTAGCGAAGCTTCCGTAATATCCGCCTCGATCCAGCTAACCGCAGCGGCCTGCTTTCCTAACCGCTGCTGCGCATGGGTCAACGCCACAGCCGAGAGGTCCAGTACTGTGAGGTTTGTAAAGCCCAACGCAAGTAAATCGTCCACTAGCGTCGAAGCGCCACCGCCTACATCTAAAATGCGGGCCGATGGGGGTAGCGAAAGCGCTTGAATCCACGCCAGAGAAGTATCCAAATGCGGTCGGTACCAACCTACCTGTTCTAGGGGTGTAGTTGCGTAAACCCGCTCCCAGTGCGCTTTTGCGTCCATTGCTGCCGCTTAATCCATTTGGGCTAGTAATGCTAAAAAGACCGCATTTGTCCAGCCAAAGCCAATTTCATTTGATGTATAGCCAAAGCGCAGGGCTACATCCGAACGACGCTGTACTACGTCGTACTTCTCCAAGAGCACTCCCGTGCGCTCAAAATCTTCTGTGACCATCGACACAAACTTGGCCGTCAGACGATCGGCGGCTTCGTGGTAACCATAGCGACGCAGCCCTTCGACCGCGATGAGATAAAGCGGTGCCCAGCCGTAGGGCGCGTCCCACTGACTCCCACTGATGTGGGTGCTGGTAAGCAACCCGCCAGGGGCTTCCAGAAGGTAAAGGTTAGCGGCTACGCGGGCAGCTTGCTCTGGCGAAGCCATGCCTACCCAAAGCGGATAAAACGTGGTCGCAAACACATAATCGCTGCGGCGACCGGTGCGGAAGTTGTAATCAAAATACAGGCCTTTTTCTGGATCCCAGAGGTAACGATCTACCCGTGCACGCCGCACCTCGGCCCGGTTGTGCCACTGGCGAGCTGCGGCACTATCGCCCAACAGCGCATGCATACGCGCAACGTCCTGCTCCATGCGGTACAGCAGCGCGTTGAGATCCACCGGAGCGTAGTGAATGATGTCCACGCTAAAGGGGCCGTAGCGGTTTGACGGATCGAAGCCCGACTCGCGCATTGACCGGTCCCCTTTGTAGAAAAGGGGTGTCAGCGAATCAGTCTCGGCCACATAGTACAGCGATACCTCATAGGCAGTTACCTCATGTGTGCGGAAGTATTCGCGGACCCGGTCGTAGTGTGTGCGGCCCTGCACGTCGCGCTCGCCGGAGACCACTTCAGGGGCTGGGCCTTCGCCTAAGTCGTAATAGCGCGAAAGACCGGTCTCTCCGGCCAAGTGGGGCGGTTGGGTCCAATAGGCATAGTAGCGTTCCACAAGCGGAACGGCTGCAGCCAGCCAGTCGCGGTCGCGTGTGTGCTCGTAGACGGCCAGCACCATTGCGCTCAAAAAAGGCGGCTGGGAACGCGTCAAGTAATAAGTTCGGTTGGCATTGAGCACTTTACCGTAGTGGCGCACCTGATAGAGGTGGTTATCGGTCATCGCTTTGGCCAAGTCGACGCGTCCTGAGTGAAGTAATCCTATCACGATGAAATAGCTATCCCAGCCGTACATTTCATTGAAACGCCCTCCGGGCACAACGTATGGCTCAGGCAAATAGAGTAACCCATGCGGCCTGATGACGTCTAGCTGGGCTATCGGATCTTTCGGAAGCACACGAAGCGTGATTTGCCGAAGCCCGGTATCGGGCAATGCTTGCTGGAGCTGGTTCCACACGGCCAGGCTGTCTTCTGTAGCCGCAATGTAAAGCACCCAAGGCGTGCCCGGTGCGTGCTCGAGCTTAGGATCTTGCACGGCCTGAAGCAGGTCGCGATGCGAGCGCGTCAGGCTATCCCAGCTTTTGTGAATGTAGGCCTCTACGGCCGCAATACGCTCGGCTGCGGGCAGCGTCACGCGACAGGCCGCTTGGTCTTGGGCCCGAAGCGCTGGCGTCCAACCCATAAGCAGCCAGAAAAACCAAAAGAGCTTTCGCCGCATTGTTTTCATTTGTCAGGTTAGGATTTTAGTATCGGGCAGGCTGCTGTGCAGCTTCTAAGGCTTGTTGAATGAACCTGCGCAGATCATCGTTGGCCACCGCTAGGTCTTCCAATCGGAGATACATCATGTGGCCGCTACGGTACCCCTTGAAAAAGAGGCGGTCGCTCAGCTTCCCACTGGGGTCCAGTTGCCAGAGCGTATACTTAGCCGAAAAATAATCAGTCCCGCCATCAAAGTACCCAGCCTGAACAAACACATGCAAATAGGGGTTTTGCGCCATGGCCCGCCGAAGCTGCTCGCCGGTTTGGTCATTCTCAAAATTCCATGGACGGATCGCCCGTAACACCCAGTATTCGAGGTCGGTCTGAAAGCCCAGCACCTTGCGCAGGTAGTCATTGATCGCTGGACTGAAGGCATGATTCCAGGCACTGAGGGCGGGGTCATGGTCAAACTGCTCTCCAGCAGCCTGACGGTCGATGCCGCGGTAGCGCGAGTCCAACCGGCCGATCGTAAACCCTTCGTCGCGCAGCAGCGCCTTCCAAAACACGTTTCGGGGTACCGAAAGGTTGTATTGCAACACTTCGGTTGTGGATAGGCCAGCATACAGGGCCACGCGATGCGCGATCTCCTGGCGTTGCTCCGGGGTTAATGCATTGCCGCGCACCAGTGCTGGCAGGTATACGTCAATAGCGTAGTTCTCTACTTCTGCAAGCAATACCTCCAGGTCGCGTTGCTGCAGCTCTGGGGCCAGTCGTTGGTGATACCAAGCGGCCGCAGTATAGTACGGTAGCAATAGGGCCTGAGCTACAGGTCCATCCCGCTTGATGCCAAGCCCAGTTGGCGAGACCAAAATCACCCCATTGATATACATCCAATGCCGTTCCTGCAATGCCCCAGCCAATCCCGCCACGCGGGTTGTGCCATAGCTTTCTCCAATTAGAAACTTCGGGGAGTGCCAACGCCCATGGCGACTCACCCAGGTGGCAATCCAGTCGGCCAGATACGCCACGTCTTCATTCACCCCAAAAAACCGCTGCACTTTTACCGTATCGCTTAGCGTCCGAGAAAAACCCGTGTTGAGGGGGTCCACATACACCAGATCGGCCACGTCTAAGAGGGAATACGGATTTTCCTCGATCCCGTACGGTTGCATAGGGAAGCCTTCAGCATCAACCCGAACCCGACGCGGTCCAGTATAGCCAATATGCATCCAGACCGAAGATGAACCCGGACCGCCGTTAAACGAAAACACTAACGGCCGCTGCGATCGATCCTGCACATCCTCCCGCTCATAGTACACATAAAACAGCGCAGCAATCGGGCGTCCATGTGCATCCCAGACCGGCTGCGTACCAGCAACTGCCCGGTACGGAATGGGCACCCCTTTGATGGTCACGGTATGATGCGTGACCACTGCGGTATCAACGGGAAGACGCCGCTGCTGGGCTTGAGTCGATACACTCCCCAGCAGTATCCATAGCAAACAAAGCGTTGTGCCACGTAGCATAGCCCAGCTTGATTTTCATGAAGAATACCCTTCCAATATGCTGCCCATATCATTTTCATGCAATATGCCCGATTCCCTGCGAAAAAACCCTCTTGCCTCGGCATACCTTACTTTTTGACGCCGCTTTACAGCCCTTCAAGCGACAGGCGAAAAATTTTTTTCAGGATCAACGGAACCCTAAAAAGCGGGTGCTGTTAGAGAAAGCGTTAACGTTACTTTACACGACGTCACCTCTGACGGTTTTAGCTGCTTTTGGGGTTGCGCTTTTCGGTGCTCCGCTTAGGGTTAAGCCCGTGTGAGGCGACACAACACACAAGGTATCATGGCTCAACGAGGACGCGTCAAGTGGTTCAACGTGGACAAAGGCTACGGCTTTATTGAACCCAACGACGGCAGCAAGGACGTATTCGTGCATCGCAACAACGTGCCCGGCCTGGGTTGGGACGAAGGCCTGCGCGAAGGCGAAGAGGTTTCCTACGAAGTCGAGCGCACCCCAAAGGGGCTTAGCGCAACAAACGTCGAACGCCTTTCGCGGTCGGCCAAGTTGTTTTAAGCATACCGCGACGCGACAACGCCAAAGCGCCCGGCTCACAAGGTCGGGCGCTTTTGTTTATTCAGATCGATCTGTTGCGAATTTGTTAAAAAGCGGGCCAAACCTCTTCGCCTCTGGTCCATTACCTATCCAGAACGTGATCTGGTCTAACCCTTTGGGAAAAACTATGGGACGCGTATTGTTCGTAGTTACCAGCCATGGCGTATTGGGCAGTACTGGTCAGCAAACGGGCTATTACCTCTCGGAGGTTGCGCATCCCTTTCAGGTATTGCATGAGGCTGGCTACGAGATCGACTTTGTGAGTCCCAAAGGCGGGCTTGCCCCCATGGATCCTAAGAGCTATAAACTTGAAGATCCACGCAACAAGGCTTTCTGGGAAACCCATGGCCGGCGCCTTCAAGAAACGCTATCTCCTGAGCAGGTCGATCCTTCACGCTACGTAGCGATGTTTTACGCTGGAGGCCACGGCACCATGTGGGATTTTCCCGAAAACCAAGCGCTCGCGCGTCTTGCGGCCAGCATCTATGAACGGGGTGGGGCGATCGGCGCTGTTTGTCACGGCCCAGCGGGGCTCCTTCCCATTCGACTTTCCAACGGACGTCCTTTGGTTGCAGGCCGGCGCATTAACTCGTTTACCAACGAGGAAGAACAGGCGGTACAGCTAGACAAGGTAGTACCGTTCCTGCTAGAGACGCGCCTTAAGGAGCTGGGCGCCATTCACGTTTCTGTGAAGAACTTTACCGCACACGTAGAGGTGGATGACCGCATCGTAACGGGCCAAAATCCTGCTTCTGCCGAAAGTGTAGGGCGCGCGCTGGTGGAGGTGCTAAGCCGCCTGAGCGTGCTTACCTAACTTTTAAGAACCCCTGGCGCCTGGTAAGCGTTTGTGCCTCGTCTGTATGCCCTATGAGGCGTTGCTATGGAAGAACCCGTCTTTGTGCCTGCCTACAACCGTCCCGAGCGCCCGGGCATTTGGATGAACTTTGACAACACTGTCTCCATCTATCACATTGTGAAACCTGAAGATACGTTTGAGGACGCCGCCCAGATGCTGTTTTCCCTGCTACGCCAAGCCCAGGAGCGCTTCCCGGATTGGCCGCGGCTTCTGTTTGTCGACATCCTTGGCCACGAAGGCGATCGGGCAGGGTTTGATGATGACTTTTTTGAATTCCAACAAGACTTTCTTTTTGCCACGCTGGCCCCTTTCGTAACGGCCTTAGAAACCCCGCTGACAGGCCCCCTACTCAACCCAGCGCCACAACGCAATGATTTGCCGGATCGATTGGTCATCCGTTAATCCTGCACGGCCTCGGGCAGCCACTCAATCCGCACGGGCGCTGTACCACTACGAATCATGCCCAACGCACGCGCTGCAGCATACGACACATCGATCACGCGGCCGGGCACATGGGGTCCTCGGTCATTAACCCGTACCACGACCGAGCGACCGTTGCGCAAATTGGTGATTCGCACGTAAGCCCCAAAAGGAAGCGTCGGATGTGCTGCCGTAAACGCCTCGGGATCAAAACGCTCGCCACTGGCTGTCATCCATCCCGCACGCTCCCAGCCGTAATAACTGGCTCGACCCTCGACGATGCGTGGTGTCGCCTGCGTTGTATCTGGGGGGCTCACTTCAGGAGCACCGGGAAGTGGGCTTCGTGCAGCAACGAGTGCGGTTAGACCCACCCAGAGCACCCAGAGTCCAGCACCTTTTTTCATAAGCGTAGCATCAGTGCAGGAGTTGCAACTGCTACGTTTTTTCGAGGCAGAGGTTCACGTTGCGCAACTGCATGCGGTTAACGTAAACTTGCCGCTTAGCGATGTAGATTCAAGACGTCATGCCTCATCCAGGCGAAACCACACGCTTTGCTCCCAAGGAAGAAGCTATCCACGTGAGGCAGCTACTGCGTAAAGGCCGAGTGTTGATCGGTATCGTCACGGCTGCATCTGACTGGAGCCGATCAACTCAGCGAATGGATCGAAGTGCAATGGGCTCCCTTGCCCAGCCACCGAACTACCATAGCGATTGCTGCCCACCACAACGGTGCGCATCCGCTCTTGCGCCGCGAAGATTTTGATGTGATCTGGCCCCCCAAAGCCGTGGTCCCTGTCGTCTACCACCCCGACTATTTAAGCTATAACTTTGGCCCAGCGCACCCGTTTAGCCCGCTCCGCCTTGAAATGCTCTGGACGCTGCTGGAAGCCCTGGGCTACGCTCCGGATCCTTTGCGCCCTCCTATGGCTACCCGTGCAGACGTGCTGCGCGTGCATACCGAAGCGTACGTCGCCCACGTTGAAGCCACTTCGCGGGGCGAACCTCTACCCGATGCCGAAGCCTTTGGGCTCGACACCCCCGATGTCCCTATTTTTTTGGGTATGGACCCGGCTGCCCGAACGCTTGTCGGCGGCACGCTGCATGCTGCCCGCCTCATCGCAAGCGGCCAAGCTTTAAGCGTGCTTCAGCTTGGCGGCGGTTTTCACCATGCCCATCCCAGCCGCGCATCAGGCTTTTGTATTTATAACGACCTGTCGATCGCCATTCGGGCCCTTACAGACGCTGGGCTGCGTGTAGCCTACATCGACATCGATGTGCATCATGGCGACGGCGTGCAAGCCATACACTACGACGAAGACTCGGTGCTGACCCTCAGTTTACATGAAAGCGGCCATTACCTCTTTCCAGGCACCGGCTTTATCGATGAAATCGGCGAGGGCCGCGGGCAAGGGTTTTCGCTCAACGTACCGCTCCAGCCCTTCACCGATGATCAGAGTTACCTTGAAACGTTCGAGCGGGTTTTGCCGCATGCACTTGTGATGTTTCGGCCCGATGTGCTTGTGGTCCAGTGTGGCGCCGATGCCCACTTTCAAGACCCGCTGGGCGATCTGCTCCTTACAACCCATGCCTATGAACACATCTTCCGCCGACTCAAAGCGCTGGCTGCCGAACATACTGGGGGCCGTGCTCTCTTTACGCTGGGCGGGGGCTACGACTTCGATGCCACGGTACGCGTTTGGACCTTGCTCTATCTGATCTTGCAGGACCTGCCGCTCCCAGATCGCCTGCCCATTGACTGGCGCATCGATTGGGAACAACGGCTGGGTTGCTCCCTAACGCCCACCCTGCACGATGCTGCGCTGCCGCTATCGGTTTCTTCAGCGCGTCGCCAACAGATCGCACAGCAAAACGTACAAACCGCCCAGCGCTTAATGGACCGCATCAGCTATTACTGGTATTAACCCTAACCGACTATGCCTAGCAGCAAGCCCCTGCTTTTTGGCGCCATAGAAGCGGGCGGGACCAAATTCGTCTGCGCCATCGGGACCGGACCAGACGACGTGCGCGTCCTGGAACGTTTCCCGACCACCACACCTGAAGAAACGCTCGGCCGCGTTATCGACTTTTTTCAACGCCATCCTGAACCAATTGCGGCCTTGGGTGTGGGCTCGTTTGGCCCTGTAGATCCCAACCCTAGCTCTCCTACCTATGGCTACATCACCACTACCCCTAAACCCGGCTGGGCGCATATCGATGTAGCGGGGACGCTACACCGTGCGCTCAACGTGCCTGTAGCCTTCGATACCGACGTCAATGCCGCTGCGCTGGGCGAACACCGCTGGGGAGCCGGACGCGGCCTGCACACGTTCGTTTACCTGACGATTGGAACCGGCATCGGTGGTGGCATCATTGCAGGCGGCCGCCGGCATCATGGGCACCAGCACCCTGAAATCGGCCATTTGCTTGTCCCACGCCTTCCCGGGGACGATCGCCCCGGCTGCTGCCCTTTTCACGGCGACTGCCTGGAAGGCCTGGCTTCTGGACCTGCCCTGCAGGCACGTTGGGGACGGCCTGCTCCCGAACTTCCCCCAGATCATGTGGCCTGGGAGCAAGAAGCCCGCTATCTGGCCATGGGCTTAGTCAACCTAATTCTAACGCTCTCTCCCCAGCGACTTATTCTGGGCGGTGGTGTAATGCAACAAATGCACCTTTTTCCCCGCATTCGACAATACGTAGTCCACTACCTTAACGGGTACGTATCGCTGCCAAACCCCGACACCCTCATTGTACCGCCTATGCTTGGCGATCGGGCTGGCGTCTTGGGTGCCTTGGCACTGGCCGAAGAACGCTTTATCAAAGGTTACTGACCTTCCACGCAGCGGTAGACACGCACGTAATCCACCAGCATCCGGGCAGGGAAAGCGGTTGAGTCAATCCCCTGCATACCTCCCCAGTTACCGCCTACAGCGATGTTTAAGATGAGATGAAAAGGCTGATCAAAAGGCCACTGTCGCCAATCGGCTCCAGAACGGGTTAAGCGTTCATTGGGGAAGGTAAAGTAGAGCGAATCATCCACAAAAGCCCGAATCGCCTCCGGCGTCCATTCTACAGCATAGACGTGAAACGCGGTGCGCGCCGTGGGCACATGAATGCGCGCAGTCTTTTGCGTCCCCTGAATGTGGTTATAGGCCTGGGTATGGATTGAGGCGTGCACCACGTCGGGATCAAAGCCGACGTGCTCCATAATATCGATCTCGCCATTATCTGGCCAGTAGGCACTGCCATAAGTCTGGCGATCGGGGAGCATCCAAATGGCCGGCCAGGTTCCCCGACCCGAAGGCAGCTGGGCCCGCACTTCAACCCGGGCATAGGTCCAAGAAGCTTTCCCCCGCGTCACCAGCCGTGCTGACGTAAAGCTATGCCCTTGATACGGCTCAGCCTCCCGGCGCGCTTCGATCACCAGAAGGCCGTTTTCTACACGGGCATTCTCAAGCCGCGCGCGCGTATAGTACTGAGCTTCCCGATTCCCCCACCCATGTCCACCTACGTCGTAGTCCCATTTTTGAGGATCAGGAAGGCCGCTGTAGTCAAACTCGTCAGACCAGACCAACTCCCAATTGGGCACAACGCACGCAGCAGCTTCAGACTTCTCTTTGCTTTCAAACAACGAGCAGGCTACCAAAAAACCGAGAAAGCCTAAATGCAGGAGTCGCATGGTTCCTTTATAAGGTTTTGCAACAGGAAGCTTACATTATGGCCCATCGTCCGTCAAGCCCTTTTAGCGTCCTAGGGCTATTGCGATGTTAACTGCTATGGCCTATTTTGGTTAACATGAAAGATACAGCGCTGCTTTTTGTGCTGGACGAGACGTTCACGAGCGGGTCCGTATTGGCGCGGCGGCTGCGGTTAAGTCGCGTAGCCGTTTGGAAGCATGCGCATCGGCTTCAGCAAGCTGGCTACCCGATTGAGATCGTGCATGGCCAAGGCTACCGGCTGCAGCCAGGTACGCCAGCGCCTCATCTGCTGCAACCCCTCTTAAAGGGTCGTTTCGGGCAGAGCTACCGTTACTTGGGTTGCACGACAAGCACGCAAGACGCGTTGCGCACCTGGGCTGAAGCCGGCGCGCCTGAAGGTGCTGTGGTGCTTGCCGAGCAGCAGACGCATGGAAGAGGCCGCAGAGGGCGCGTTTGGGTAAGTCCTGCGGGGACTGGTCTGTATTTTTCGGTGCTTTTACGTCCACGATTGCCGCTAACCGAGCTGCTTCGTCTATCGCTAACGGCGGGGATTGCCTTGGCCGAAGCGACCGAAGTCGGTCAGCTCAAATGGCCTAACGACCTCTTGGCTCCCAACGGCCGCAAGCTAGCTGGCGTTTTGCTAGAAGCTGACCTACGGGGCGAAGAAGTGCGCTACGTGCTCCTTGGCATTGGGCTCAACGTGCATCGGGCTGAGCTGCCGCCAGAAGCCGCCTACCTGGAAGCCTACCGTCCGGGGGTGCGGCGCGCGACTTTACTGGCCACGTTGCTGGAGCGGTTGGAATTCTGGTACGACCGATTGGCTGAGGCCGAGACTGTCCTTGCCGCCTGGCGTCAGCACAGCGGTACGCTGGGGCGTAGGGTCCGCATTGAAACGCCTAGTGGACCCATCGAAGGCATTGCCGAGGACGTAGAGGCCAGTGGTGCTCTGCGCGTTCGTTTGCCGGATGGCACGCGGCGCACTGTCTCGGCTGGCGATGTTGCCCTGCTACAAGCTGTTTCCGAAAACTTTCCACCTGTTGGATAATGCTATGCATTTAGACTGGGATCGACTTGTGGCCGATGCGCTCGAAGATCGGCCGCCTGCGCGCAGCGTAGCCCGCACATTGCTTCAGCTTCCAGATGCGGAGACCCTACGCCTTGTGGAGGCCGCCTGGCGCGTGCGACGCCACTTTTTTGGTAACCGGGTTAAGGTAAACGTGCTGCTCAATGCGCAAAGTGGCCTCTGCCCAGAAGACTGCCACTATTGCGCACAGTCTCGCATCTCGAAAGCTCCCATCCCGCGTTACCGCATGCTCTCGGTCGACGAAATCCTTGACCGTGCTCGCAAGGCCCATGCAGCGGGTGCACAACGCTTTTGCATCGTGACCTCAGGTCGCGGTCCGCACCGACGGGAGCTAGAAACGGTGGTAGAGGCCACGCGCCGCATCAAGGCAGAGCTGCCCTTAGAAATCTGCGCCTGCATGGGCATCCTAGACGAAGCGCAGGCCCGCCTGCTTAAGGAAGCCGGCGTAGACGCCTACAACCACAACCTGAATACCAGCCCAGGTCACTATGAGCAGATCTGCACCACGCACACCTTCGAAGACCGGGTCCGAACCGTGCAGACGGCACTGAAAGCAGGACTTCAGACCTGCACGGGCGTTATTCTTGGCATGGGCGAAACCGATGAAGACGTACTCGACATGGCCTACGCGCTGCGTGAGGCTGGGGCCAACTCCATTCCCGTCAATTTTCTTATTCCGATCAAAGGCACGCCGCTAGGGGATGGGCAGACTGTGCGGCATCTTACCCCCTGGGCCTGCTTGCGCTACCTGTCTCTGTTCCGGTTCGTGCATCCTAAAGCTGAGCTTCGGGCTTCGGCTGGACGTGAGTTGCATCTGCGCAGCCTGCAACCACTGGCGCTTATGGTGGCCAATAGCCTGTTTTTAGGGGACTATTTGACCGAAAAAGGACAGGCAGCTGAAGCCGACTGGCAGATGATTGAGGACTTGGGCTTTGTCCCAGAAACTCCCCAACCCCGCCGACCCCATGAGGTGGCTTGCCCAACAGCTTCAGCAGCTTGCGTCTAAAGGCCTGCGCCGGCAACTCCGGCCATTGCCCTGTAGTGGTCCACATGTGACCTACAAGGGCCGTCGCTTGTTGAATCTGGCCTCAAACGATTACCTTGGCTTGAGTACCGATCCCCGGTTGGTTACTGCGGCTCGGGAAGCGCTGGAGCGCTGGGGGGTGGGCACCGGTGCAGCGCGGCTGGTGGTTGGCAACCGTCCTGTACATGAAGCGCTGGAAGCGGCTCTGGCCGACCTCAAAGAAGCCGAAGCTGCGCTGGTTTTTCCAAGCGGCTATGCAACCAACGTAGGCGTACTTTCGGCGCTAGCTGGCCCTCGCGATCAGATCTTTGCGGATGCGCTTAACCACGCCAGCCTAAACGATGGCGCTCGCCTAAGCCGTGCCAGCTTTCGGTACTATCGTCACCGCGACCTGGAGCAACTTCAACGCCTGCTAGAAGGCCCGGGGCCCCGGCCAGGAGGGCGGCGCTTTATCGTGACAGACGCGATCTTCAGCATGGACGGCACCCTAGCGCCCCTAAACGAGCTGGTCGTGCTGGCCGAGCGTTACGATGCGCTGCTTGTTGTCGACGACGCACACGGCACAGGCATTGTTGGACCCGAGGGTCGCGGCACGGCCCACTATTTGGGCGTCGCCTCCCGTATTCCGCTGCAGATTGCCACCCTCTCTAAGGCTTTAGGCGTGCAGGGGGGTGCAGCGATTGGCTCCGCGCTGCTGATCGATTACCTCCTTCATCGCGCACGGGCGTTTATTTATAGTACCGGGCTGGCGCCCGTGCTGGCTGCAGCAGCTTTGGAAGCTGTTCGGATTATCCGCACAGAAGAAGGCGAGCGTCGGCGCAGGCAGCAACAGCGGCTTGTTGCCCGACTTAAAGCCGGCCTTGAGGCCCAAGGCTATATCGTTCGGCACGAAGCGCCAGCGCCCATGCTAGCTGTGCTGGTTGGAACCCCAGAAGCGGCCATGCAGCTCGCCACCTATCTAGAAGCCCAAGGGGTGCTGGTCGGAGCAATTCGTCCACCTACGGTACCGCCCGGTACGAGCCGTATCCGGCTGGCGCCTATGGCCACGCATACCGATGAGGATATCGAGGCTGCACTGGCCGCTTTTCCCAGAGCTGAAGTGTGGGCACATCATGCCGACTAAACCGCTTGTTGAAAAACACGTGGGCCGCGTCGTTCCCGTGCAACGGAGCGTCGTGTTGGGCCTGGGCGCTGCGCTACCTGCGCAGCGTGAACCCAGCGCAGAGGCCGAGCGCCGACTGGGCTTGCCTCCAGGGTGGATTCTCGAGCGCACGGGCATCCGAGAACGCCCGCTGGCAGCACCCGACGAAGCGACAAGCGACTTGGCCACCAGGGCCAGCGCGGCTGCCTTAGCCCAAGCGGGTCTGCCCGCTGAAGCCATCGGTTTGCTGCTCCTGGCTACAAGCACACCCGATCACTTGCTGCCCCCAACGGCCCCTGTCGTCGCCCATCGGCTGGGACTCTCCCGAGCCGGGGCAATCGACCTGGCCGGTGCTTGCAGTGGCTTTTTGTATGCGCTAGCGTTGGCTGATAGCTACGTGCGCCTGCACCACACGTATGCGCTCGTCGTGGCAGCCAACGTGCTCAGCCGCCGCATCAATCCCAATGATCCCAAAACTTCAGCGCTCTTTGCCGACGGCGCCGGGGCTGTCGTGCTTGGCCCCTCGGAAGGCCCAAGCGGCATCGTTGCCTATTGGCTTGGCGCCGATGGTTCCTGCTGGGATGCTCTCTACATCCCCGCCGGTGGAAGTCGCCTGCCACTTACCCCGGAACGCGTAGCCCGGGGGGAACACCTGATGGAAATGCGCAACGGACAGGCGCTCTTTCGCCGAGCTGCCCTAGGCATGGCCGAAGCCGCGCGCCGCGTGCTTGCACAAGCCAATGTGCCTATGGATGCCGTCTCCTGGTGGATTCCACATCAAGCCAACCATCGTTTGATTGAAGAAGCACGCCGCCAGCTGGGCTTCCCTCAAGCCCGCACACTCAACCTGGTCGATCGTTTGGGTAACAGCTCAGCAGCCACGATTCCGCTAGTACTGGCGCTTGAAGCCCACCGCTTCCAACCAGGTGACCTGTTGCTTTGCACAGCCGTAGGGGCAGGACTCCTGGCTGCCGCTGTGTTACTTCGATGGTAAATGGATCGCGCCTTGCTATGCACCCACAACCCAACTTGATTGATGCCCTCGATACGCTATCCCCTGAAACCCTCATTGCGTGGGACAAAACGTACGTCTGGCACCCCTTTACCCCCATGAAGCAGTATCTGGCTAGCGAGCCAGTCATCATCCGCCGCGGACAGGGGGTAAAGCTAGAAGACATTCATGGCAACTGGTACTACGATGGCACTTCGTCTATTTGGCTCAACGTGCACGGCCACAACGTACCTGAGCTGAACGCAGCCCTAGAGGCGCAGCTTCGGCGCATAGCACATGCGACCATGCTCGGCCAGGCAAACGTTCCTGCTGTTGCATTGGCCAAACGTCTGATTGAGGTAGCGCCGCCCGGGTTGCAGCGCGTGTTTTACTCCGACAGCGGGGCAACTGCTGTCGAAATCGCGCTCAAGATGGCCATTCAGTTTTGGGCCAACCAAGGTTGGCGCAGCAAACGCTACATTTTAGGCTTTACGAACAACTACCATGGCGACACGCTCGGGGCTGTTGGGGTAGCACCAGACCCCCTGTTTCACTGGCCCTTTCTGGACTTATTGCCCGGGCATCCCCGCGCACCCTATCCTTACCCACACGACCGGCTGGCGGAAAGTCTTGAGGCCGTCGAGCACGTGCTACGTACGCGCCACCATGAACTGGCAGCCCTGATTGTAGAACCTGTTGAGGGCGCTGGAGGCATATTGCCTGCACCAGCCGGCTTTCTGCGCGCGCTGCGCACGTTATGTGATCGTTACCAGGTACTCCTGATCATCGATGAAGTCGCTACCGGTTTTGGGCGCACAGGTCGACTGTTTGCTTGTGAAGCAGAAGGCATTTCACCGGACTTGCTCTGCTTGGGAAAAGGACTTACGGGAGGATATCTGCCGCTGGCCGCTACATTAACTACCGAGCGCGTCTTTGAGGCTTTTTTGGGAGAAGTGGAAGAACGCAAGACGTTTTTCCACGGCCACTCTTACACGGGCAATCCCCTGGGCTGTGCTGTAGCCCTAGCAAGCTTGGAATTGCTCCTGCAACGGCTTCCTTCCCTTCCGGCCAAGGTCGAACGCTTACGCGCGCATCTTGCGCCCCTAAGCGAACACCCTTTTGTGGCCGAACTCCGGCAAGCCGGCTTCATGGTAGGCATCGAGATTGTGGCCGATCGCGCTAGGCGCACGCCCTTTCCTTATGGAGCTCAGGTTGGGTTTATCGTGGCTCGGCATGCCCGCCGGCGGGGAATGCTCGTACGGCCGATCGGTTCGGTACTCATCTTCATGCCGCCGCTGGCAGCCACCGAGGCCGAGCTTGAAGAGATGACCACCATTCTCAAGGCAGCGTTTGAAGACGCACTGCCAGAACTGGAAAGGCTGGCGCAAAATCTGCAACCAAACGTATGAATGCACTGCTTGTTACCGGCACCGATACGGGTGTAGGGAAAACCGTTGTAGCTGCTGGACTGGCCCGCCTGCTTTGGGAAGCAGGCTACCGGGTAGGTGTGCTCAAACCGGTTGAGACCGGCTGGGATGGGCCTCGAGGAAGCTGGCCTCCAGATGCACAGATGCTGGCCCAAGCTGCGCGCGTGGAAGATCTGCCCGAGCATGTGGCCCCGTGCGTCTACGCAGAGCCCCTGGCGCCATTGGTAGCTGCGCGCCGGGCGGGCCAGCCTGTAGCGCTCGACCGCATCGAAGCCGCCTGGGAGCGCCTTCAAGATCGCGACTGGGTGCTGGTTGAAACCGCCGGCGGCCTCTCGGTACCGCTGACGGACACGCTCGACTATGCCGGACTGGCTGCTCGTTGGAAGCTGCCCGTGCTCGTGGTAGCACGCCCTGGCCTGGGAACCCTCAACCACACCTTTTTGACCATCCACTACGCACGGAGCTGCGGTCTCACCGTTATCGGTGTGGTGATCTGTGGCTATCCCGCACAACCCGACCTAGCCGCACAAACCAACCCAGCCATGATTGAAGAAATGTGCCGCACTCCTGTTCTGGGTTGCGTACCGCAACGCCCAACGATCACGTCGGCCGAAGAAGCTGCCGCTGCCGTAGCCCAAGGACTACACTTAAAGACATTCCTGGCTCGCTATCAGGAACTGCTACCCCAGGCCATGTGCAGCTGACCGCTTAGCTTCTTACAAAAGGCTTGGCATACCTATGCGCAATCTATAAAAAACCTCAGCGTTATCGCATTACGTGAAATTGTTTTTCCAGGAAGCATTTCTCCAGGGATTCGTTTAGCTTAAAGGCACACAGCATAGAGCAGGCCATGCTATTTGCCACAACCTCTCCGGAAGAAAAGCGTCGAGCGCTGCGCAAAGCGTTGCAGCACGGCAGGCTACTGCGTTTTCCAGGCGCCTTTTCGCCGCTGGTGGCAATGCTCATCGAGCGTTTGGGTTTTGACGGCGTGTACATCTCGGGGGCAGTACTTTCGGCCGACCTGGGTCTGCCCGATGTTGGGCTCACCACACTGAGCGAAGTAGCCTGGCGCAGCCGCCAAATCGCCCGTGTTACCAATCTGCCGGCCATTGTAGACATCGACACTGGCTTTGGTGAGGTGCTGAACGTAGCCCGCACCATTCAAGAGCTCGAAGAACTAGGCCTAGCCGGCTGCCACCTGGAGGATCAGGTGAATCCCAAACGCTGCGGCCATCTGGACCACAAGATGCTTGTGCCTGTCGCAGCTATGGAACGCAAAGTGCAGGCGGCGGTGCAGGCCCGCAGGGATCCAAACTTTTTGATCATTGCCCGTACCGATGCTCGGGGAGTCGAAGGCCTCGAAGCGGCTATTGCTCGGGCACGCGCTTACGTAGCCGCGGGTGCTGATATGATTTTCCCCGAGGCATTGCAATCCGAAGCCGAGTTTGCTGCCTTCCGGGCGGCTTTACCCGGTGTGCCACTGCTAGCCAACATGACAGAGTTTGGCAAGTCACCCTTGCTTTCGGCCGAGCGCCTTGAGGCCTTAGGCTATAACCTGGTGATTTACCCCGTTACGGGCCTACGCCTGGCCATGAAGGCTGTCGAAGAAGGCTTCCGGCAGCTCCTTCAGACCGGATCCCAAGAAGCCCTGCTCGACCGCATGCAGACCCGTAAAGCGCTCTATGAACTACTTCAATACGAACGCTATACGATTTTTGACCAAGATCTGTATAACTTCCGTATCGAAACCGAATCTGAAAACGGCTAAGCCATGGCTGAAACCCCCGAAGTTAGAAAAGGACTGGAAGGCGTCATAGCCGATGAGTCGGCCATTTCGAACGTTATTCCCGAAAAGCGTGCGCTTTACTATCGAGGCTACCCAGTCCATGCGTTGGCCGAGCAGTGTCGCTTTGAAGAAGTGGCCTACCTCCTACTCTACGGCGAGCTGCCTACCCAAGCGCAGCTTGAAGCTTTCGCGCAGGAAGAGCGACGCCAGCGCAATCTCGATGCCTCGGTAAGGCATCTGCTTGCGTTAATTCGGTCCGATGCAGCCCCAATGGACGTGTTGCGCACGGCTGTTAGCCTAATTGGAGCGAATGATCCCGATGCTTCTAGTACCGACCTGGAAGCTATTCGGCGCAAAAGCATCGGGCTCCTGGCCAAGCTGCCCACGATTGTAGCCGCCGATCGACGACGACGGCAAGGACTCAACATTATCCCACCCCGCGAAGACCTGACCTTTGCCGAAAACTTTTTTCACATGTACTTTGGCGAAGTACCCAGTGCCGAAGTCATCAAAGCTTTTGACGTATCGCTCATTCTCTATGCCGAGCACAGCTTCAATGCTTCCACATTTGCAGCCCGGGTGATTGTTTCAACGCTTTCGGACTACTACAGCGCCATCACGGGTGCTATTGGTGCGCTTAAAGGGCCGCTGCACGGGGGTGCAAACGAAGCGGTAATGCGCATGCTGCAGCGGTTTCGCTCGGCTGAAGAGGCCCGGCGATGGGCAGAGGATGCCCTAGCCCGCAAGGAGAAAATCATGGGTTTTGGACACCGCGTCTATCGCTATGGCGACTCCCGTGTGCCTATTATGGAGCGCTACACGCGCCAGTTAGCCGAACGCTTAGGCCATCGAGAGCTTATGGCGATTTACGATGCCCTTCAGGAAGTCGTCGTGCAACAAAAAGGCATTTATCCCAACCTGGACTATCCGACCGGTCCAGCTTACTACATGATGGGTTTTGACATCGAAACCTACACGCCGATTTTCGTGATGAGCCGCGTTGCAGGTTGGTCGGCGCATGTTATTGAACAACTTGCCCATAACCGAATTATTCGGCCGCTCAGCCGTTACGTGGGTCCAGCTGAGCGTTCGGTACTCCCCCTTGAAGCACGGAGATAAGGCTACTTTTAAAGACGGGTAATACGCACCAGTTCGATGCGGTTTGGAGTTGCCTTAAGGATGGTAAAGCGGTATCCGTCGAGCTCGTATTCTTCCTGAGGTGCTGGGATTGTAGCCAGGTGTTCCAATAGGTAACCGGCTACTGTATCGTAGTTGCCTTCGGGAAGCGTAATGCCTGCTTCGCGCAGTTCTTCGATTTCTACGCGCCCGCTCACGACAAATGTTCGTTCGTCTAAGCGGCGCAGCAGATATTCTTCGTCCTCTTCTTCGTCGTACTCGTCTTGGATGTCGCCTAACAGTTCCTCAAGCAGATCTTCACGGGTGACCAGTCCTGCCGTACCGCCGTACTCATCGATAACAATGGCAATCGAGGTGTTGGTCCGCAAAAACTCTTTCAGCAAAAGATGTGCGGGTTTGGATTCAGGCACAAAGCGAATTGGACGGAGCATTTCGGCTAAGGAGCGAGGCTCCAGAAACAGATCATAGGCAAACACGACGCCGACGATCTGGTCGATGTGTTCCCGATAGACAGGAAGCTTTGAGTAGCCGCTTTCGATAAACTGCTGGCGTAGCGTTTCAAGGTCTGTTTTTTCCTCTATGGCCACGATGTCGGTGCGTGGGACCATGCAGTCGCGCACCCGGAGCGACTCAAACGCCAGGGCGTTGGCGAGCAGTCGACTTTCGGTTTCGTCAAGATCGCGTGTTGGAGCGCTTTCTGCCTCGAGTTCCTGCACGCGCCGCTCCCAGTCACGCTGCATCAGGAGGGTTACGGTGTCGGCGCTGACGCTTAGTCGACGTGCCAGACGCTCCGAAAGCCACCGTGCTGGCCCGATAAGCGGAGCGAGCACATAGCGGGCTACATTAAGCAAGCCGGCCATCGGCTGAGCTAGTCGATTCGCTTGCTCACGGGCCACGGCCATAGGAAGCAGGATACCGCCCAAGAAAAAGGCCATACCCCCCAAGAGCACCAGTAGCCCCAGCAAAAGCACCGTGCCCACGACCTGCGTCCAGGTCGTCATGGCTTGCGTCGTTCTAGCGAGCAGGGGTTCGCTGAGGCCTAAGGCAAACAGCACTTGGGCCAAGACCAGCCCCGCAAGCGTTGTGGTTAGTACCCGTGCGGGCCGTTCCAGTAGCGCGCGGGCAATCTGCGCACTGCGGCTACCCTGACGCGCAATCACCTCCAGGCGTAGCCGGTTAGCAGCAGTGAGCGCAGCCTCCGTTGCCGTGAAAAAGGCTGCCAGCAAGAGCGCTCCAATAAGCCACAAAAGCGACATTAGCGTCCTTTAAATGAAGCTTTACGCCGTTCTAAAAAGGCCGATACGCCTTCGCGGAAATCTGCTGTTGCGCAGGCTTGACCAAACAACGCCGCTTCCAGGCGCAATCCCTGTCGCAACGGTAAATCACTCTGCCGTAGGGCTTCCAGGGCTAGTGCAACCGCCACCGGGGCCTTGCTAACAATCGCATGCACTAGCTCACGGGCACTGTCGAGCAGGTGCTCAATGGGCACAACCCGATTCACCAGGCCGATTTCAAAAGCGCGGCGCGCGCTGATGCGCTCGGCTGTTAGGATGAGCTCCGTAGCCAACCCGCGTCCAATGAGCCGCGGCAGTCGTTGCGTTCCCCCAAAACCAGGGATCAATCCTAGGCTCACTTCCGGCAGCCCAAACACTGCATGGTCGGCAGCTACGCGCAGATGGCACGCCATCGCCAGTTCAAAGCCTCCCCCCAGGGCATATCCATTTACCGCGGCAACGACCGGTTTAGGCATTTCTTCTACCCGATTGAAGACCGCCTGACCGTAAAGGGCAAAGCGATGGCCGCTATAAGCATCCAGCTCCGTAAACTGCTGCACGTCAGCGCCTGCGCAGAAGCTTTTGTCGCCCGCACCCGTCAGGATAATTCCCTTCACGTCTTCGTCCTGGCGAGCCTGCCAGAAATACCGGTCCAGTTCGGCCAGCACTTGCCGGTTTAGTGCGTTATGTTTTTCTGGCCGGTGGATCGTGATGAGCGCAATGCCTTCGCTATCCACCTCGTAGCGAACGGTCTGTGCTGAGCTTGCTTCTGGTTCACGACTCATAAACCTGTGGGGGAAGTTGCTAGGGGTTTAACGGACAAGCACACTGCCGACCGTCTGCAGCAATCCCTGCCATAAACGGTCACCTCATTGATCCCGGGCAACAGGGCGTGTAGTGAAGCCCCCGAAAATCGTGCATCTGCAGCACGTTTTAGGCGGCAGCTTCCTCAGAAACCATACAGCTCAAGACCGGAGCCGCTGCCGACGCAAGGGTTCGGGCGGGGGCTGCTCGGGTGCCTCGGGGGTTTCAGATGTCAAGCGTGAGGATTCTAGGGCTAAGGCATCCAGCTCACCGGCCAAGGCCATAGGGGCTGTAAAAATGTCTTCGATTTGGGCCACCGTTGATTCGGTTTCTTCCACTTCGCTAAGTAGGGTGTCAAGCTGGAAGGTGATTTCTTCGGGGTTGCGCAACGTTAGGGACTGCTCATGGATGTACTGGATGACGTCGTCGATGGTGTCGAGCTGCGCCTCGATGATTTCCAGGTTTTCGCGGGCTTTCTTGATGCGCTCCAATCGCTGCTCCAGAATGCGCTTGCGCCGTTCTTTGATGGCCCGCACGCGCGGCGCATCGTCGGCCATGTCTTGTTGGAGCAGTTGAAGCGCCTCAGCAAGTCGGTCCTCGCTGGTGTTGCTCAAGTATTGCTCGTAGCGCTCTTTTTGATACAGCAGATTTAGGTAGGAGCGCAGCAAGTTGTCGATCTTATGCAAGTGGCTTTCGAGCAGTCCTTGCGAGGCATAGCTGAGTTTATGGTAGTTGGTTCGGATTTGCTGTTCCAGGTTTCGCAGGCGGATGTAGCGGCGCTGGCTAGTTCGGCTAAGAAGCTGAAACAGTTCTTTTTGGGAAGGTGGCCGGGCATGTTCTGTTGCGCGGCGTGCGCGAACAGCTCGGCGAAACCGCTCTTGGCGAGGCATGATGCCTAGGTAGAGCAGCTCTAGCGCGGCCGTAAACAACAATACCGTCTCAAACAGCCACGAAGGGCTGCCAGCAAAACTAACACCCAACGCCATGCCCAACGCAGCAATGAGGAACGTGAGGTTCCAAGGGTGCAGAAAGGCTTCGCGCGTGTAGTTAATTGGTCGCTCGTTCATGCCAGCTGTATCTGTTAGGCTCCGGCTGGGCGAAACCGTCCCAACGTTTTTTCAGGAACGGGCGCTTGGGCCGCGGTCTCCGTCTCAGGGTCGCACGGCCGCGGCTCGCGTACGTCCTGTACCCGAAGAGGGGGTTGGGTCGTATCGGACAGCACCGTGGGCGATGGCGTACGATGCTCGAGCGCTAGCTCCAGACGGGCTTCTTGATACGCCGTCTCCAGCTTTAGTCGCTCAAGTGCTTCAGCATGGGCCTCCAGTGCCGCCTGCGTTTGGGTGGTCAAGCGTTCAAGCGCCTGATCTAGCGCACTGCGCCGCTTAAGTAACCGAACGGCTTCCTTTAAGCGACGCAGCGCGCGCAAGTGTTCTTTTTCGGCCTCCTTAAGCCGCTGGTAGGATTCCGCATCCATAGCCTTCAGCGTGTTCGCTGCCGACCTATTGTTTTGGTTTCCTCGCCTTCGCGAGCAGGTTCTACTGTTTTCTCCGGTGCAGGGGCTTCCAGTGCCGGCCGGGGTTCTGGCTCAAGTAGCCCCATTTCAAGCTTAAACTGCCGTACTAGCTCTGCCGCTCGTAGGGCCTCCGCATCCTTTTCGATCTTCAGGGCTTCCAGGTCCACGCTATCGAGTGCCAGTTCTAGCCGCGCTTCGCTTCGGGCCGTTTCTTCGCGCAGCCGTTGAATCATCTCTTCATGCGTCTGGTCTAGCCCGCCAACTTCAAACTGCTCCAGCGCATCGGCCACTTTGGCCTGCCATTTGGCCCGTTCGTGCGCCCGCAGTGCCTCTTTGGCTTCCTGAATTTTGCGTTCTTTTTCGCGTAAAAAGGCCTGCTTCACCTGGAGGGCTTTTTCATAAGCCGCTTCGGCATACTGAAGCTGCTCTTTGGTGCGTGCCAGCGTTTCTCGGGTTCGTTCGAGCTGAACGGCGTACTGCTGGGCAATGTCGTCGCGGCCGGCTTGAATAGCTGCCTTGATACGGGCCACCAGCTGCCCGACTTCTTGTTCATTGCGCCGTACTTCTTTTTGTAAAAGCAGCACGTTTGCTTTCACCGTGGCAATGTTTTCATTCATCTTCGGGACCTGATCGTTCAGCTCCCGAATGTTTTGCTCTAAAATCAGGCGTGGATCTTCTAAAGCAGCAATAGCGCCACCAAAGAGCGAACGCACCCAGCGTTTGAATCGAACCCAAAGCGACATGGCACACGCAGGCTAGAGTGATTTTTTTATCTTTTTGTTTTACTCGACTTCGGCTATCGGGTGCCCGGTTTTATTCGGGGCGTACAGCCAGCAGGTTGCCTTCGGTATCAATAACGTGAACGGGACCGAAGCCAAGCTGACGGATTTCGCCTTCAATACGGCTACGGTCGCCTACCACCACCCACACCAGCCGGTCAGGGTGCAGCACAGTACTGGCGGCACTGGATACGTCAGCCAGGCTAAGGGAACGCACGGCTTCTGGATAGCTGCGCCAGTAGTCCAGCGGCAATCCAAACTGAACCACGTAGCTCAGGTCATTCAAAATCGCATTGGCCGTTTCCCAGCGACCAGGCAAGCGCAGCGTTAAGTTACGCTGCACCTTGTCGAGCTCTTCCAGAGAAATAGGCTTTTGGCCGTTTACGATGCCTTCAAGCTCTTTTTTGATTTCCATCATGGCCGGAGCCGTCTTATCGGTTTGCACAGGTGCATAGACGATAAACGGCCTGGGGCCACGGGCGCTCATCAGCATGCTGCGGGACCCATAGGACCAGCCTTTATCCTCCCGCAGGTTCATGTTAATCCGTGAGGTAAAGGTGCCGCCTAAAATCGTGTTCATTACCTCGATGGCCAGCTTGTGCGGGTTGGCTTCGGGAGGGGCTACGTGCCCAGCAAAGATAATGGACTGCTCGGATCCAGGACGATCAATAAGGTAGACCACCGAGGCCTCTTTGTGTGTTACCTCACGAATGTTTTTGCTAGGAATGTCTCCAGATTTCCAACCCGCAAACAGGCGTTCCAGCCTGGGCAAGAGCTCTTCCATCGAGATAGCACCCACAACCACCAGCGTGGCATGGTTGGGTTTAAACCAGGTCTGGTGGAAACGCACCAAATCCTCACGGGTGATTTGGGCAACAGAGGCCTCCGTACCCGAGCCGGTCAACGGCAGCCCATAAGCATGCCCTTCGCCATAGAGCAAACGCGGGAAGACGCGTAAGGCCATCTGCATAGGCGTAACTTTTTCCCGCTGGATGGCGATGAGTTGTTGTTGCTTCAGCCGCTGAAAGTCGGCTTCGGGGAAGGCAGGGTTCAACACCACATCGGCAAACAGTTCCAGGGACGGATCTAGCCGATCGCGTAATGCAGAGAAAGAGACGTACGAAACGTCCAGATCCGAGCCGGTACTTAGACGGGCACCCAGTCGGTCTAGTGCATCACTGATCTCTAGCGCCGAACGCGTCGTGGTTCCTTCATCGAGCATGTTCATGGCCAGCATGGCCGTACCGGGGTGTGCAAACTGGTCGGCGGCATAGCCCGCATCCAGCAAAAGCCGAAAGTTGACCACCGGGATGGCGTGGCGCTCGACAAGAAGTACCCTCAAACCGTTCGACAGTGTAGCCTGCTGCACTTCAGGAAAAACGGCTACTGGAGGCGTGCCTACGTCTGGCAGCCGCGAACGATCAACATCCTGGCCCGTAGCCCGAAGCTGGGGATAAGGATGCACTTCCAGCACAAAGACGCCATCGCTCAGCCAGGCCTGCGCAGCGGCAAGCACCTGAGCCGTTGTGGCCTGCTGCATGCGCTGCAAGGTCACTTTGTACAGCCCAGGGTCGCCACCATAGACCTCATATTGAGCCAGGATGTCGCTTTTGCCACCAAAGCCCCCAATGCGTTCTACGCCACGCACAAAGCTAGCAATGTAGTCTGTTTTCACCCGATCCAATTCCTCAGGTGTGGGACCTTCCTGAAGAAAGCGCGCCAGCTCTTCATCGACAGCTTGCTCTACCTGAGGGAGGGGCACGTTCGGCTTTGCAGTGGCAACAATGATGAACTGGCTGCCAATTTCGCCAGTAGACACAAACGCATTTACATCTGTGGCTATTTGGTCGGTGTAGACCAGACGGCGGTAAAGGCGCGACGTTTTGCTACCCGCAAGCACATTTGCAGCTAGCTCGAGGTAATCCCGTTCCGGGTTGCCCCACTCGGGCACATTCCAAACCTTGTAGAGGCGAGCTTGTGGGACGCGATCTTCCATGGTTAGGCGCTGCTCGCCTGTACGCTTAGCCACCCAAGCTTTGGGTTTCGCCAGCGGTGGCCCCGGTGGAATGGCGCCAAAATATTGCTTTACCTTCTCCAGAGCCGTCTGGGCATCAATAGCACCAGCAATAACAATAGTAGCGTTGTTGGGACCATAGTAGGTCTTGAACCATTCATGCACATCTTCGAGCGTGGCCGCGTCTAGGTCTTCCATGTAACCGATCACTGGCCAGGAGTAAGGATGCCCTTCGGGATAGGTATGCTGTGCAATCAGACTCCAGACCTTGCCATAGGGCTGGTTTTCTCCCTGGCGTTTTTCGTTTTGCACCACGCCCCGTTGTTCGTCGAGCTTGGCTTGGTCGATAGCCCCAAGCAAGTGCCCCATGCGATCCGACTCAAGCCACAGTACCAGGTCAAGGGCATTGACCGGTACATTCTGAAAGTAGTTTGTCCGGTCACGGTTTGTCGTGCCGTTCAGATCAGTAGCGCCTACGCGCTCTAGAGCTTGAAACCAATCATCATTGAAGTGCTCGGACCCATTGAACATCAGGTGTTCGAACAGGTGGGCAAAACCTGTACGGCCAGGCTTTTCGTTCTTTGAGCCCACATGATACCAGATGTTAACAGCTACAATGGGGGCCTTATGGTCTTCACTGACAATGAGCGTTAACCCATTATCGAGCACAAACTTCTGGTAAGGGATTTCAACGGGCAGTGCAGGGTTATCTGACGTCGCCTGCCCAAAAGCGAGCAATGGGCTGCAAAACAGCAGCCCCAGCACAATGACAAGGGATTTTCGCTGACGCATAGCTTCTTACAGGCTAAGTGGGTGTTGCAGCATACGTGGCAATAGGCCGCTAAGTTGTAGCCCTACTACAACTCAAAGTTAATAATTGACCCACCAATTGCAAGCGCTTCCGATTAGAGAAGCCGATCAAGTTCATCTAGTAGTCGCTGTTGCACCTCGGGCAAAAGCCGATCGGCATCCACCGTGAAAGTCCGCCGTGCTGGTATTCCTCGTCGGAGCCAATGCACTATCCAGGCCAGCAGGCTGGTGGTGATCACCGAAAGCAGTAAGGCGCGTGCAAAGCGGCGCATCTGGAGCATACCTTTAGCACAAGGCAAGGCTGCTTTAAGCAACGCAAAGCCAGGCGTTCGGATTCGCGGAACGCGCAGGAAAGCTTGTGCATTGTACCACCGCGATTTTGGGGGACCCCATGCGCTACATCCACACCATTCTTACCGAAGCCGAAGCGCGGCAGCGGGCTGCGGCGCATGCAGCTCGCTTGCGGCCCCTGCTCGAGCCTTATCTGCAAGCGCGGCGGCGCGGCGCCAAGCATCCGGTGGTCGACTTCCTTTTTGAGTACTACACATTTCGACCCAGTCGGCTTTTGCGCTGGCGGCCAGGGCTTGGCATAGCCGTACAAGGTCGCGAAGCCCGCAAATGGCTAGCAGATCCGGACTTTGTAGAAACTACCAAAGGGGTAACAGTAGATCCCAGCCGCTTTCCAGCCCATCGCGTGCCTTCCCTACAATGGGTGGTGGCATTGCTGGAACAAACCGCCGCGCGCCCTCCACACTTGGGCTGCTATGGCCTGCATGAGTGGGCAATGCTTTACCGAGCCGACCGCCCACGCCATGCACACGTTCCACTCCGCATGACTCCAGACGCACTGGACGCTTTTGTGGAATCAAGGCCTATAGCTTGTACCCACTTCGAGGCTTTTCGTTTTTTCACCGAGGCCGCCCGCCCGCGCAATCGATTTCAGCCTACCCGAGACACCATGCTTGCACTGGAACAACCGGGCTGCTTGCATGCGAATATGGATCTTTACCGCTGGGCCTACAAATTCTACCCCTGGGTAGGTAGCGACCTGATCGCCGATGCCTTCCTTCTGGCCTACCGCATCCGGGTGCTGGATATGCAGGCCAGCCCTTACGACTTGCGCGCCTACGGCCTAGAGCCAATCCCCATCGAAACTCCCCAAGGGCGGCATCAGTACCGCGAGCGCCAAGCCCAGTTTGCACGCGAAGCACAGCCTATTCGCTACCGTTTGCTCCAAACGCTACGTACGCTTCTTGAACTTACCGTTACAAACAGCCCCTTGCCGAAACTACAGGTTGCGTAAATACGCTACCTGTTGCAAACTTCAAGACCATCTTCCCTAGGTTCACTTAACCTTTCGTTGTACGTATGGCTATGGAATATCGACATCTAGGACGCTCTGGGCTAAAAGTGTCGGCTTTGTCCTACGGTGCTTGGGTAACCTTTGGCGACCAAATCGATGAGGGACTGGCCGAAGCCTGCATGCACGCTGCCTACGAAGCCGGGGTGAATTTTTTTGACAATGCTGAAGCCTACGCCGGAGGCAAAGCCGAGATCATGATGGGGAACATCCTCAAGCGCTCTGGCTGGAAACGTTCGGACTTGGTCATTTCCACGAAGATCTTCTGGGGCGGCAAGGGACCTAATGATGTGGGTCTTTCGCGCAAACATATCATTGAAGGCACCAAGGCAGCCCTTGAACGGCTACAGCTCGACTACGTCGACTTAATCTTCTGCCACCGTCCCGATCCCGAGACGCCAATCGAAGAGACCGTATGGGCAATGAACTACGTACTGGATCAGGGCTGGGCCCTTTACTGGGGCACCAGTGAGTGGAGTGCCGAACAGCTTCGGTATGCCTACGAGTTTGCGCGCCGTGAACACCTCATTCCGCCCACGATGGAACAGCCCCAATACAACATGTTTCACCGGGCGCGCGTTGAGCGCGAATATGTGCCCTTGTACCGAGACTATGGCCTAGGGCTAACAACCTGGAGTCCACTGGCCAGTGGTATACTGACAGGCAAGTACAACGACGGCATTCCAGCTGGTAGCCGTATGGCGCTTCCGGGCTACGAGTGGTTGCGCAAACGGCTGGAAAGCGAGGAGGGGAAGCAACAACGCGAAAAAGTGCGGCAGCTTATGCCCATTGCTGAAGCCCTGGGGTGTACCATGGCGCAGCTAGCCATTGCTTGGTGCCTAAAGAACCCCAACGTAAGCACCGTCATCACTGGGGCTTCGCGACCCGAGCAAGTGCAGCAAAATATGCAAGCCTTGGAAGTAGCTGCCCGCCTGACCCCAGACGTTCTGGAGCGCATTGAAACCATCCTCGCCAATAAACCCGAACCTGAAATCAACTGGCGTGAGCGGTAAAATAGGGTGCAGCAAGCCGGACCGTGTCTTTTCGAAAAGACGGTCCGGTTTTGTTTTATGCTAAGTCCTAAAAACGCATGGATCGCCGAGATTTTCTAAAATGCACAGGGTTGGCGCTGGCAGCTGGGCCATTCTGGTTTCGGCAGACGTTCGGCGAAGCCGCTGTTGCACGTTCGCCTTTTGTGAGCGCCCGAATACCTCAACGAGGCATGTACAGTCTGCGTCCAGCCACACGCTGGGAAGAAGCGCTCGTGGCTGGCAACGGCACGCTGGGCATCCTGGTCTACGGCGATCCTTTCCGAGAACGCATCATCTTCAACCATGAACTGCTCTACGAGCCGCTCCGCGATGAGCGCGTACCGCCACCCCACTTAGCCCCCTATCTGCCGCACATCCGTGCACTTTTGCTGGAAGGACGCTATCGCGAGGCCGTGCATTACTCCCTAGAAATGGCGCAGCGCGAAGGCTGGCCAGGGATGCTCTGGACGGACCCCTACCATCCTGCCTTTGCGCTTGTGATGGAAATGCCGCCAGCAACACCACTGGACTACCTGCGACGCACGGCTTTCGACACCGGAGAGATCGGCGTTTTTTGGCAAACCGAGACCGGCGTCTACACCCGCCGGGCGTTCGTCTCACGCACCGATGGTGTGGTGGTCCTTGAGCTGGCGGCCGAAACCGGGGTGCTTCCGCTGGTCTCCATGCACTTGGAAGTGCAGGACCTGCGACCCCCAGAGCAACGCGAGGGCTACCATCCCCCCGAAATCACTGCTGAACCCGGCTGGCTGTACTACCGGTGTGCCTACGTGCACACGCACCGCGGCTACGAAGGGCTGGTGCGCGTTGTGCCTACAGGTGGCACGCAAACCCTCCAAAACGGCCGCCTGCTCATCCAAGGAGCACAACGGGTGCTCTTGCTGGCTCGCGTGTGGCCGCTCGATAACGCGGCTACCCCACGACGAGAAGCCGAACGCGCCGCGTTGGCGACCCTACCTGCAGACTACGAAACCCTGCTTGCCCCACATGCCGCAGCCCACGGCAGCCTGTTTCACCGCATGGCCTTAGACCTTGAAGGGGGCGAAGATCGCCAACAAAGCAGCGAAACACTCTTAGCCAAACAGCAGGCCCAAGACCACATCCTTCCCGCGCTGCTGGAAAAGCTCTTCGACATGGGCCGCTATGTGCTGATAAGCTCCTGCGGCCACTGGCCTCCCAACCTGGTTGCGCTCTGGACAGGCGAATGGCGACCGCCGTGGTCAGGCGACTTCACGCTCGACGCCAACTTAAACCTGCAGATGGCCGCTGCCAATATCGGTGCACTACCCGAAGCCGTCGCTAGTTTTACCCGACTCATTGAAGGGCTGCTGGACGACTGGCGCGACAATGCCCGCCAACTTTACGGCTGCGGTGGCGTGCTTTCGGGGTCTCGGACCGATGGTCGCTGCGGCTGGCACACCCACTTCAATGCAGACTATCCGCTGCATTTCTGGACAGCAGGCGCCGGCTGGCTCGCCCATCCGATGCACGAATACGTGGACGTTTACGGCGACGAAACCTACGTGCACCAGCACTTACTGCCCTACCTCAAAGAAATCGCTCACTTCTATAAAGATTTTCTAACCGTCACCGACACCGCAGGCCACGTGGTCTTTGTCCCCTCTTACTCCCCAGAAAACCACCCAGGAAACCTCGATACACCGGGCAGCATCAACGCGACCATGGACATTGCCGTTTGTCGCGAGGTGCTTTCAACACTCATCGCCTTGTGCGAAACCCGAGGCCTGGAAACCGAAAACCTACCCTCTTGGAAGGCCCTGCTCCGCCAACTGCCTCCCTACCTGATTAATGAAGACGGAGCACTCAAGGAATGGGCTCATGAGGGCCTAACCGACCACTACAATCACCGGCATCTATCCCACCTCTATCCGGTCTGGCCCGGACATGAAATCACCCCTGAAGCAACGCCCGAGCTGTTTGCAGCTGCCCGCAACGCAGCTTACCTACGGGGCCACGAAAACGACTCAGCCCATGGCCTGGTGCACTTGGCCCTCATCGGCGCTCGCCTTAAAGACCCAGAGCTAGCCTACCGCAGCTTGCGCGACCTGCTACGCAACGGATACCTCCTGCCGAGCTTGTTTTCGCTCCACTACCCAGGCAACGTCTACAACGCCGACCTAATCAACAGCCTCCCAGCCATTGTGATTGAGATGCTGATCTACAGCCGGCCAGGACTGCTGGAGCTCTTGCCGGCCATAGACGAACGGCTACCTCGTGGCACGTTGCGTGGCGCACAAGCACGCACCCAGCTGCAAATAGACCGACTGCACTGGGATCTCCCTGCACGGCGTCTTGAAGTAACCCTAAACGCTAGAAAAGACCAGTCGCTTACGTTACGCGTGCGCCGAGGCCTTGAAGCCCTAACGCTAGCTGATGGGACACCCCTCCCCCTCCAAACCCCAACCGAAGCGCAACTCCAACTGAAAGCCCATCACCCGGTCACCCTAACGCTCTACCTAAAGCGCTAAAAGCTTCAGGACAGCTCTTCTTCTGTACGCTCTTTGGAAGCGTCGCGGTAATAGATCTCCCCCCGGAGCATCTCTTCAATGGCGATTTCTGTGGGCTCCGGTTTCATTTCATACTCAATAGAAATGCGGGCTTGCTCTTCCTGGTGCCGGGGATCCTCAAACTCCGGTCCTAGACCTTCAAAGTAAGAAAGCTTTTCATCGAGCTCCTGCTTGAGCTGCGTGGCAATCTGGCGGGCCCGCTTTGAGAGAATGGCAACGGTCTCGTAAAGGTTACCGGTCTTTGCAGCCAGCGCGTCAATGTCGAGCGTCTTCAGCGCCATAATCCGATCCATTAGGTAGGGTTGGCGTGCGGAAGCACATAAATGCAAGGCTTTACGGAAGGTTCCTTTGCTTAAGATCCCCCAAGCATGCCGGTAATGCCGGCTCGGATCATGGCTACAGCAATCGCTGCCAAAAAGAGGCTAGCCACTTTGGCAATGGCGCGCACCGCCACTGGTCGCAGGGTACGAATCAACCAAGGACCAATAGAAAACACTACAGCTACCAGCAACAAATTCGCTGTAAGCGACACCAGGGTAGGCAAATAGCCATAGGTTTGCTGCGCGACCAAAATTGTCGTGATCGCTGCGGGGCCTACAATGAGCGGAATGCCTAGGGGTACCACGCCCACATCAGCCGCGTCTTGCTCTGCTGAAGGATTGCGACGCCGGTAATCCGCAAAAACCAAGTCTGTAATGCTCAGCACCAGCAAAATTAAGCCACCCCCAACGCGCAGATCGTTCAGCGTAATGCCCAGCGTCTGAAAGATAAACTGGCCAGCAAAAAGAATGAGCACCGCCACAACAAAGGCGGTCACCACAGCCCGCATCAGTAGCCGTCGCCGATCAGCGGCCGAAAGTTTTTCGGTAAGCGCGATAAAAAAGGGCAGAATACCTGGCAGGTTGATCGCGACAAAAAGCGGCAAAAAGGCTTCAATGTAGGCGTTCATTTGCAAACCTGAGTTACGTCTTGGACCCAAAGCGCGGCAGCAGCCTTCGTTCCTTCGCGTGAAGCAAAAAACGTCTGGAACGAAGCGTTGCGCCTGCTGTTGGAGCATGTTTGAACGGGTGCCTGGCAAGTCGGGCCTATGCAGGAAGTTATCACGATTCGCGGAGCTCGGGAGCACAACCTTAAAAATATCGATTTGGACATTCCCCGAGAGCGGCTGGTGGTCATTACTGGTCTTTCTGGGTCAGGCAAATCAAGCCTAGTCTTCGACACGATTTACGCTGAAGGGCAACGGCGCTACCTGGAAAGTCTTTCCGCTTATGCCCGCCAGTTTCTGGGCATGCTCGAGCGACCCGATGTGGACTTCATCGACGGCCTTTCGCCCGTGGTTGCCATTGAGCAGAAAACCGTAGGTCAAAATCCCCGTTCGACAGTAGGTACCGTAACAGAAGTTTACGATTTTTTGCGGCTGCTCTATGCGCGCGTGGCCACCGCCTACTCACACCTCTCGGGTCGCCCTATGCGCCGGCAGACCGAGGACGAGATCATTAACAACCTTTTAGGCTTTCCTGAGGGTACGCGGCTGCTCATCTTGGCCCCAGTCGTGCGCGGCCGCAAAGGCCACTACCGAGAACTGTTTGAGCAAATCGCCCGTCAGGGCTTCGAGCGCGTACGCGTCGATGGCGAGCTGTGCGAGATTTCCTCAGGCATGAAGCTCGACCGCTACAAAACACACGACATTGAGGTGGTGGTTGACCGCATTGTGGTGCGTCCCGACATTCGTGCTCGGGTGCACGAGTCCGTTCAAATTGCCCTTAGCCTGGGCCATGGCGTGCTCATTGCCCACGTGCTCCATGCTGACGGCTCGGGCACCGACCACGTCTTTAGCCGCCACCTTTACTGTCCTGAAGACGGCGTGT
Organism: Rhodothermus bifroesti; assembly: GCF_017908595.1. Lineage (NCBI taxonomy): Bacteria > Pseudomonadati > Rhodothermota > Rhodothermia > Rhodothermales > Rhodothermaceae > Rhodothermus > Rhodothermus bifroesti. The sequence goes on along the minus strand of NZ_JAGKTL010000001.1, from coordinate 582,210 downwards.
CGTACAACGATCCTTCGCCGAATACCTTTTCGTTCAACTCGCCCTACGGTGCCTGCCCCGTGTGTAATGGGCTGGGCACCCGGCTAGAAATCGACCCCGAACTGGTAATCCCGGATCCCTCAAAGTCGATCAATGAAGGGGGCTTAGCCCCGCTGGGAAAGCCACGTGACATCTGGATTTTTAGCCAGCTTCGGGCAGTAGCCGAAGCCTACGGCTTTGATTTCGACACGCCCCTGGGGACGCTCACCGAAAAGCAGCGTCAAGTACTGTTTGAAGGCGCGGGCGACCGCCTTTTTGAGATTACCTATCGCTATAAAGACCGTGAGCTGCGCTACCAACATCGCTTTGGAGGGCTTTTTGAGTACTTGCAGCACGCGCAAGCGCAAGCCGGTTCAGCAGCGCAGCGCCAATGGGCCGAAGCTTTTATGCGGGAGACGACTTGCCGTGCCTGTGGGGGTGCCCGCCTGAAGCCCGAAAGTCTTGCCTTTCGCATTGCGGGCAAGAACATTGCTGAACTGGCGCGTATGGACCTTTACACGCTGCGCCAGTTTTTAGGCCAGCTGCAGTTTGAAGGCCAAAAAGCACTCATTGCCCGACCTATCCTTAAAGAAATCCTCGAGCGTTTGGACTTTTTGATTAGCGTAGGGGTAGGTTATCTGACGCTGGACCGTCCAGCCCGGACGCTTTCAGGCGGCGAAAGCCAACGCATCCGGCTGGCGTCTCAGCTTGGGGCGCAGCTCACAGGCGTGCTCTACGTCCTTGACGAGCCGTCAATTGGACTGCATCCACGCGATCATCATCGGCTCATCGACACCCTCAAACAACTTCGCAATCAAGGCAACTCGATCCTGGTCGTCGAGCATGATCGCGAAATGATCGAGGCCGCCGATTACGTGGTCGACTTGGGTCCAGGTGCAGGTGAGCAGGGAGGCTATGTGGTAGCGGTTGGCCCACCCCATCGGTTGGTGCCCCTTAACGGTCGGCATAGCCTGACAGCTGCCTACCTGAACGGCGAGCGGTTCATCCCAGTACCCCGCGAGCGGCGGTCAGGGAATGGTCGCCAGCTGGTGCTCTATGGAGCCCGGGGCCATAACCTGAAAGGCGATCCACTCGTGTTGCCCCTAGGCACGTTCATTTGCATTACAGGCGTTTCGGGCTCAGGCAAGTCAAGCCTCATTAACCAGACGCTGTACCCGATCTTGGCGCGTCATTTCCACAATGCCCGCCTCATTCCGCTGCCTTATGAGCGCATTGAAGGGCTGGAGCATCTCGACAAGGTGATTGCGATCGATCAAAACCCTATCGGGCGCACTCCACGTTCTAACCCAGCTACCTACACAGGCCTTTTTGGTTATATCCGCGACCTGTTCGCTCAACTTCCGGAAGCACAACTGCGGGGCTACAAAGCGGGCCGTTTTTCCTTTAACGTTAAGGGAGGTCGCTGTGAGACCTGCAAAGGGGCCGGCGTTGTTAAGCTGGAGATGAACTTCTTGCCCGACGTCTATGTGACCTGCGAAAGCTGCAAAGGACATCGCTACAATGCTGAAACGCTTGAGGTACGCTACAAAGGCAAAAACATCGCTGAAGTGCTGGAGCTAACCGTCGACGAAGCCCTAGCGTTCTTCGAACATCTTCCTCACGTTGCTCGAAAGCTACGCACGCTCCAGGCCGTCGGACTAGGCTACATCCGCTTAGGGCAGCCGGCTACGACGCTCTCAGGAGGCGAAGCGCAGCGGATTAAATTGGCACGTGAGCTGTCGCGTCCCGGCACAGGCAACACGCTCTATATTCTAGACGAACCCACCACAGGCCTGCACTTCGAAGACATCCGCCATCTACTGGCTGTGCTCCGAGCCCTCGTGCATAAGGGTAATACAGTGCTGGTCATCGAACACAACCTGGACGTGATTAAGGTAGCCGACCACGTGATCGACCTGGGTCCCGAAGGCGGCGAAGCCGGTGGCCACATCCTGTTTGCAGGCACACCCGAGGCGCTGGCGCAGCAAGACACCCCAACGGGACGTTTCTTACGCAAAGAACTCGCCCGCACAACCGCATTTGCCAATGGGGCCGAGGAAGAGCTCATCGACTTGGACCTGTTGGCAACCGACGAAGAAGAAGCGCTGCTTGACGAAGACGAAGAGGAGGCATAAAACGTCCTTTCTGGCAAATGTTGAAAAGAACCATGCTTTCCTGGCTAGAGCTCAAGCTCCCTCCCGCGGTCGTGTGGGGCCTCTGCGCGCTATTGATGTACCTGACGGCCCAAAGCGTACCTAAGCTGGCCATAGAGCGCGCCCCATTACCGCTGCAGCTTGTGCTGGCTGCCGTCCTAGCTTTGGTGGGGATAGGGATCATGGGCGCGGGCGTCTTTGCACTTTACCAAGCCCGTACGACACCCAATCCGCTTGCGCCGCACACCACCCGTTGGCTGGTTACAACCGGTGTTTACCGCTACAGCCGAAATCCGATTTATCTGGGCATGCTCTGCTGCTTGCTCGCCTGGGCGGTTTGGCTAGCGCATCTACTGGCTTTGGTTTACGTCTGGCTTTTTGCCGTCTATCTGACGCGCTTCCAAATCAAGCCCGAAGAGCGAGCGTTAAGACAAAAGTTTGGAGAGGCGTATGAAACTTACGCCCGCAGCGTCCGTCGCTGGATATAACCCCTGCATCCTGGGGTGCAGCGCCTTCGGCTAGATACATGCGCGGGCTACAGCAACGGCTAAACGCAGTAAAGGTGAACCGGATACCTCGATGGCTAGGCCTTGGCTTAGCCTGGCTGAGCCTCCCGGCCTATGCCCAGCTGGTACCGCTTTGGCCGCTACCGTCCCCCGACACCACAGCGGATAATGCCTTTGGAGCAGCCGTAGCCCTTGGGGACCAGTACGCCGTGGTTGGGGCCGGAGGCGCTCGAAGTTGCGGTCCGGCCTCGGGTGCTGCCTATGTGTACAGGCGCTTGCCGGATGGCTCTTGGACGCTAGAAGCTACGCTACAACCCAACGACTGCGCACCAGGTCGGTTTTTTGGACGTGCCGTAGCCCTTGATGGCGAGCGCGTGCTCGTTGCAGCTGCCGGTGAGCCCTACCGGACCGAACATACCGATGCAGCCTATGTGTTTGTCCGTCAATCCGATGGCAGTTGGCGTCAAACAGCGCGTTTGACGGCCCCACCAGAGGCGCAGACTGGAGCCTTTGGGGCGGCTGTAGCCCTCGAAGGCGAACGGGCCGTTGTAAGTACTTGGGGTGATCCTGGCCGTCGGCTTGCCGGTGCGGCTTACGTGTTTGAACACATCAACAGCAGCAACTGGCAACTTGTCGCCACCTTGACAGCGACGGCACCGCCCGAGGGCCCTTGGCCGGGCGGTGCCGTCGCGCTCTCGGACGGGATCATTGCGCTTGCAGCCCCTTCGTACCGCTACGACCGCTCCAGTGCCGTGCTGATTTTTAGCCGGCAAGTGAACGGCAACTGGCGACACGAAGCGACTTTGGGCGGCATTCGCGACTTTAACCCAGCCCTGGCACTTCAGGGGCAAGACCTGCTGGTCGGAGAACGCCTAGGCGGACGGCACAGTGGTGGCCGCATCCGTCACTACCAACGCCGAGGCGAAGGTCATTGGGTGCTGGTCGAAACGCTCGACCCACCCCAGCCCTATCCAAGCGGAGGGTTCGGCGCCACGTTGGCCTTCGACGGTAAGCGCGTGCTCGTTTCTGGCTTTGACGAACAGCTGGGACTGGACTTCAACGTCGACCGCGTCGTATACGTCTTTGCACGCGCTGCCGAAGGCTGGTGCTTTTGGCGACGTATCGATCCAGGAGAAAAAGCCTTTGGCGCTGCATTAAGCCTGCATGGGGCGTTTGCCTTGATTGGGGTACCCCGCGAAGCCTCCCCAGGGGCAGCCTACTTGGTCCCGCTAGATACGGTTCGGTGCACCCCTTGATCTTGGCGCAGTACGCGCTCAAGCCAAGCCTCGAGGTACACCGTAAAGCCAGGCAAGAGGGGCAGCGCACCGACAGCTTCTTCAAAGGCGGCCCGTGCTAGCCGACTTCCAGCAAAAGTGCCTGCCTCGCCCTCTCGATACGGGTAAAGCACCAGCGCCTGTGCTACATAGCTCCCATCCCGCTGCATAAAGTACGCGGAGAGCGCATCGCGGTAGCGATGCAGGTCATTTAGGGCTTCAGCGGGTGGGCCAGGCACACCGTAACGGCGCACGTAGCCGGGTGAGGTCTCGACCCGATATTTGGCATCTAGCACGTAGTGCACCGTGCACCGGCCAGGACGGTAGCACGACAGCAGTAGGTCGGGCTGCTGGGGCACGAGCAACTTACGTGCGCTCCAACGCGGATTGTAAACCACCCGAATCCGCCCTCCCCCAGGTAAGGGGAAGCTGAGCCCTCGCCTTCGCCACAAGCGCAAGTCTAGCCCGGTTGCCCCTTCTTTCAACAAGCTCTGCCAAGAAATGGGACAACCCGTTTGTCGGCTTAGCTGCCGAAGCAGCGTCAGGTAGCACCAATACTCGTAAAGCTCATGGACCTGCCCGACTTCAAACTGAAGCAGGCCCTCGAGTAACGATAATCCCCGCCGAAGTTGCTGGAAAATCCGATAAGCTTGCCGATACCCTTCTGCGCGGAACAGCCGTTGCGTAGGCGGTGGAGGTGTAGCACGTATGCTCGCTGGGGGTAAATAGGCGCGCAGCTGATCAAGCCGTTCACCTAGGGCATGCAATGCCTGTTGCCGTGCAGGTGCACTTCGAAAAGCCAGGTGTGCCCTCACCTGCTCAAGCAGGTGATGCGTTTGGATCAGCTGCCAGGTCAGCCAGCGGTTTTCAGGCGTGTCGGTCGTCGTTGTGGAATGCGGGACGCTGTGCCAACGGCGCACCCGATAACCCAAGAGCTGCGTTTCAGCTCCTTGGCCCCCTCGGGCGACTAGGCTGCGGTGCAGCATAGGATCAGGGTATCGCACCACCTCTAGCGGCTGCCACGTACGCATGCGCACCATGCTGGTCAGTGGGCGACGCCGGATATGGGCAAAGGCCTGCGCCAAGGCCTCAAGGTGCGCCTGAAGCAAGGCGACCCATCCGGAGGTCCCTAGAACAGTCCGATCCGGCTCGGGCTGGCCACGCTTCCAGAATCCAGACCCATAGCGCAAGGCCAACTCGGAAGCAAACGCCTCTAGGTCGGCCAGCATTGCCTCATAGTCGGCTCGGTAGGTGATGCGCGTTGGGAACACCTCGACTTCAAGGCACAAGTGCGGCCGTTCATTATGCCACACAACAAAGTCCGTGCGGCCTACATGCGTACCAAACTGCAACGTACCATGCCAGAGGCGCCCTGCGTAGAGCACGTCTAAACCGCGCAGCAGTGCCGGATTCACGTGTCGCAGAGCCACAGGATGGCCGTCTCGGCTTTCAAGCAGCAGGCGATAGGGGGTTTGCTCGGCTAGCCCTGGAGCATCAGGTGCAGGATATACCGTCACCGAACTGCAACCCTCAAGCAACCGCGCTTCGACCACCAAGGGCACACCCCACCTCACGCAAGGCCCTTCCCACTTGAGCCGAATGTAAGGTGTTTCGACCGTAAAGTAGTGCATGGATTACTCCCAAAACGACACGTAGCCTTCGCTTTCCAAGCGACGCCACATGTGCGCCAGGCGCGCAGCGGTCATGGGAAAAGCTGCTTCGGGCCAGAGATTCGGGCAGGCAGCCTCTTCCCAAGTACGTATCAACGTACGCAACGTATCGGCATGCAAAGTCGGCGCACCTGTAACGGTCCAACCCAACATAGCCCGCAGTGCTTGTCGCAAAGCAGGTGTGCTGCCTTCGAGGCGCGGCAAAACCTTCATCCACAGGGCCAAATCTAGTGGATCGATCGGGGTGCCAGAACGTGTGCGGAAAGCTTCTTGTACCTCGGTAGCATGCAACACAAAAAGCGCGATTTCGTCCCGCGTTCGGTACGCAACTGGTAGGCCAGCTGGGTGGAGCCAACGATTGAGGGTCTGGAGCACTTCTTGTACCTTACGCAGTTGGGCCTGCTCTGCTTCCGAAAGTTCGGACAGCTCAGCCCAGCGTAAAGCGCGTGGCAGCCAAGCCGATACGGGCCAAGCTGCAGTCTCGGTGTGCGTCTTTAACGGCAAGGCCATCAAGTCAATCTCTGCAAGCTCGAGCGTGAAGGCCCGATCGATAACCTTGCGGCTAAACCCATGCGTGGTTTCATCGACGTTGACCGTCCCCACCAAAGCCAGGTTAGCGCCCCAGACCACGCGTTCCCAGGCCTGATCGGCAGGCGGGAGCGCCAGTTGGAGTAGGGGACTTGTCGTCCATCCCCCCTCTGGAAGTGGATGCCGATCTTCAATGCGACTCAGCACTTCAGCCAGGTATTGCTCAGGCCGTGCCAGGTTGAGTTCGTCGAGCACGCCAACAAAAAACTGTCCAGGTGCCTGCTGCGCCTCACGGGCCAGGCGAAGAAGGGCACCAGGTCGAAAGCGCCCTTGCAGATCAATGTACCCCAGCACCTCGGCACTGTCGGCCCAGTCAGGGCGTACCGGAATCAGCCGTGCAAAGCTTCCTGTTGCCTCGGCTACCAGCAAAGGAAGTTTTGACTTGCCTATGCCTGTTGGGCCTGCCAAAATAAGCAGCGGCTTTGTGCGCAGCGCGGTTACGTAGGCGGCTACTACCCAAGGGGGGTAGATAAACCCTCGGGCCTCGAGCCCCTCAAGCAACGCAGCTAGCGCTGCGGCACGATCAAACGGCTTGGGGCGGTAACGGACGGGCTTTTCGCGGACAGCCGCTGTCGGTCGCTCAGCCCGCAAACGGCGCAACTCGTCTAGCGCCGACAAGGCCTGCTCTAGGTCAGCCGCTCGGGCCCGAATTAAAAACTCCAAGACCTTTTCATCAACGCGCGGCAGCGGATGCAACACTTGCTTAACGACCGATCGGAAGTCGGGATAGCGTTGCACCACGTCGAGCTTGTCCGCAAACGCCTCAAAAGGCAGCCAGGCTTCTTCAGCCAGCGTAATCAGCGGTCGCACCCGCACCCGATGTGGGTAGGCGACCCCGGGCACCAGCGGCGTGTGATCCTCGAAGGGCGTATCCACCACCTCAAAAAGCCCAACCAGTACCTTGGAGCCCGAGAGATACGCAAAAATGCGATCTCCTGGCCGCAACTGCGTCAAGGCACTGCGCCCCACCCGATGCACGGCGAACGTGCCCGTTTGCAGGAAAGCCGGATAATGCGCCGGGGGCACAGCCCAGAGCCAGGCCTGGCTGTCGCGAGCGCGGTATGTAGCAGCAGCTTCAGCCATCGGGCGCAATATACGCATAGAAACCCTAGCTTACAGCCAAAGCGCAACTTCTGCGATGGCTTCCGGTTCTTTAAAAGGCGGGTCCAACTTGGATGCACAAGGCATCATGGAGGAAGTCATCGAAAAGCGGCCTTTTGTGCTTAAAGCCCCCTTTGCGCCTACAGGCGACCAGCCCCAAGCGATAGCTGCATTGACCGAAGGCATTTTGCGTGGCGATAAGTACCAGACGTTGCTTGGAGCTACAGGAACGGGCAAGACCTTTACGCTGGCGCATGTGATCCAAAACGTGCAGCGGCCTACGCTGGTGATGAGTCCTAACAAAACACTGGCTGCCCAGCTCTACGGCGAGTTCAAGCAGTTTTTTCCAGACAATGCCGTAGAATTTTTCATCTCTTACTACGACTACTATCAGCCTGAAGCCTACATCCCAGCTACCGACACCTACATCGAAAAAGACTTAGCCATCAACGAGCGCATCGACCGGCTGCGGCTGCGCGCTACCAGTGCGCTCGTCTCTGGCCGACGCGATGTGATTGTGGTCGCTTCGGTCTCTTGCATCTATGGATTGGGCTCTCCCGATGAATTCCGAGCGCAGATCGTGCCCCTCCATGTGGGTCAACAGATCGAACGCAACGAGCTGCTGCGCCAGCTCATCAACATTTACTACGTGCGTAACGACCTCGAATTCAAGCCGGGCACGTTCCGCGTACGCGGGGATGTGGTGGATATTTTCCCAGCCTATGCCGAAGAAAGTGCCTTTCGGGTTGAATTTTGGGGCGATGAAATCGATCGGATTGCCCGCCTTAACCCGCTTACTGGTGAACTGGGCATGGAGGAAACGGCCATTACGATCTATCCGGCGAAGATCTTTGTCACCCCACGTGACCGGTTGGAGCGGGCGCTTGCCTCGATCGAAGAAGAGCTGCGCTGGCGGGTGGGGGTGCTACGTGCCGAAGGCAAACTACTAGAAGCGCAACGCTTGGAGCAGCGCACGCGCTTTGACATCGAAATGCTGCGCGAGGTAGGCTACTGCGCGGGAATCGAGAACTACAGCCGCCACCTGTCTGGCCGCGCTCCAGGAGAACGTCCCTATTGCCTGTTCGACTACTTTCCGCAAGACTACCTGCTCATTATCGACGAGAGCCATGTTACCATTCCTCAAGTGCGGGCTATGTACAACGGAGATCGCGCCCGCAAGCTCACCTTGGTCGAACACGGCTTTCGACTTCCTTCAGCGCTGGACAATCGGCCCCTGACCTTCGAAGAATTTGAAGCGTTGCATCACCAAGTCATCTTTGTGAGCGCTACCCCGGGCGATTACGAGCTGGAAAAGTGTCTCGGCATTGTCGTCGAGCAGATCATTCGCCCCACGGGCATCCCAGATCCCGAAGTTGTGGTGCGCCCCACGGCCGGACAAATCGATGATTTACTGGAAGAAATCCAACAGGTTATTGCACGTGGCGAACGCGCCTTGGTCACCACGTTGACCAAACGCATGGCCGAGGACCTGGCCGAGTACCTGGACCGCTTTGGAGTGCGCGTACGCTACCTACATGCTGAAATCGACGCTTTAGAACGGGTAGACCTGCTTCGAGGGCTGCGCTTGGGGGACTTCGACGTCCTGGTAGGCGTAAACTTGCTGCGCGAAGGCTTGGACCTGCCCGAAGTTTCGCTAGTAGCCATTCTAGATGCGGACAAAGAAGGCTTTCTGCGCTCAGAACGCTCGCTCATCCAAACGGCAGGACGTGCTGCCCGCAATGCCAACGGCAAAATTCTGCTTTATGCCGACAAGGTTACCGAGGCCATGCAGCGCATGATCGACGAAACCCACCGTCGCCGTGCTCTTCAGCTGGCCTACAACCAAAAACACGGCATTACCCCCCGCACGGTCTATAAATCACGCGAAGAGATCCTCAAAAGCACTATTGTTGCTGAAGAAAAGTACCGACCGCTGGTCGCTGCGTCTCGCCACGAAGAACCCGAGTTGCCACCGCGAGTGGTCGACCCGGTGCTTGAAGAACTTTCACCGGAGGCGAAACGGGAGCTCCTGGAGCAGCTTCGGCGCGAAATGTTCGAAGCCGCCGAAAGGCTAGAGTTCGAGCGCGCAGCCGAATTACGCGACCTGATCCTCAGCCTGGAGCGCCAGCTGGAAGCCCCCCTCTCCTAAAGTTCAGCCGTAGGCATACGGCGGCGCTCAGGTACTTTTGTAACCAAATCGTAGAAAGCCTGGGTGACCGACGATTTCCAAACGCTCTGCGAGCGGCTGCGTGCCTCAGACCAGGCTGCGCTAGGCATGTTATTTCGGTGCCTGCGCATCCCGCTGTTGCGCTATGTGCAAGCCATCGTGGGTGACAGTGGAGTAGCCCATGACTTGATACAAGACGTGTTTTTAGACCTGTGGATGCGGCGCACCACGCTTAATCCTGCCCAACCTCTGCGCCCCTACCTGTACCGCATGGCGCGCAACCGGGCTTTACGGCACCTACGCGACGAGCGGCGACGTGCACGCAAGCGCGCTGAACACCTGCCAGCAAACTCGACTACCGAGCCGCTGCTACCCGACACGCTAGCAGAAACCCACCAGCTGGAAACGCTCCTGGCGCGCTGGCTGGAGGAGCTGCCCGAGCGACAGCGAGAGGCCCTGGTCCTCAGCCGCTGGCATGGACTGAGCCATCGCGAAATTGCCCAGGTGATGGGCATTTCTCCCCGAACAGTCAATAACCATCTGCTACGGGCGCTGGAGACGCTACAACGACGGCTGCAAGCGCTCGCCCTAACGCCATGAAGGAGCGTTCTTCTTTGCCCCCTGATCTAGAAGCGGCACTCAAACAGCACTCCGAAGCCGAACGCCGCCAACTGGAGGCGCTCTGGAACCGGTTAGCAGCCCTGGAGCGCCCGCTTGAAGGCATCCCCGATACTGAACAGGCCTGGACCGAGCTCTTGAGCCGGCTTCCCCAGACCATCCGTGCTGCACATCCACCGCACCGGCGTGCACGGCTCCGCTGGCCACGTGTTGCCATGTTGCTGGTAGGACTAGGCCTATTAGGGACGCTCTGGCTAGCACGGCCTCATACGTTTACCGTGCCTTTAGGGACAAACCAAACCGTTACCCTTGGCGATGGATCGACCATCTTCCTCCGTGGAGGCTCACGGCTGGTCTATCCCCGATCCCTCTTGAGCCCACGGCCTCGGTGGATACGCCTGCAGGGCGAAGCGCTGTTGACCATTGCTCCAGGTCCTCCGCTAACGATCCACACGCCTTGGGCACATGTTGAGGTGCTGGGCACGCGGCTAAGCGTACGTGCCTGGCCAGAAGCCGCAGAAACCCAGGTCACCCTGCTTGAAGGCCGGGTACGCGTTCGCGCTACCACACAGCCCGAGCATACCCTCTGGCTTACTACCCCCGGTCAGCATGTACGCATCAGCGCCCACCATCCTTTGCCCACCCAACCCGAAAAGATTGACCCTGAACGCGTTCTGGCCTGGCAACGCGGAGGCTTTGTTGTGATCGACGAACCTCTAGCAACCGTGCTACGCGAACTGGAACGTAGCTTTGGCCTCCGCATCGAACTCGCAGGATCTTTGCCGCTAACGCGACGCCTTACGATACTCTACCAACGCGATGCCCAAGTGGAACGGATCCTTCAGGACCTGTGCTTAACGCTACCATGCCGCTACCGACGCATCAGCCAGGGTTTTGCGCTCGAGCCCGATTCAGCTGCTACACCCTAATCATTATCGTGGGGCTTTTTTGTGGATGGCAACCCCTCTGGGCCCAGCAAAGCCCACGCTTTACGCTCGTCGTCCAGGGCGCTTCGCTTCAGGAAGCCTTAGAAACCCTCGCGCGTACAGCCCACATCAATCTGATTTACCCTTCAGCCTTAGTGCAAGGCAAAACCGTCTACTGCGCCTTGCACCAGGCACCTATCGAACGGCTGCTGGCCTGCTTGCTGGCTGGTACAGGGTTGGATTTTGTGCGCTCTTCGTCTGGCGCTTACGTAATCCTTGAAGCCCGACGGCAACCTCCACTTCGGGGAAGTCTAGTGGGCGAAGTTGTCGATGCGGTAACCGGCGCACCGCTGCCTTATGCTCACGTACTGCTGGTCGATGCTGGCACAGGAGCCGTCTCCAACGAAGCCGGCCGCTTTGCCCTTAATGGCCTGCTGGCCGGTTCGCACCGGTTGGTGATTTCCTATGTAGGCTATCACCCGCAGCTCGACAGCGTCCGCATCATACCCAACCATACCGTCCATGTCCAGATTCCTCTAGAACCTGCTTCACTGGAAGCGCCTCCAGTCATTATTGATGGCCTCACGCGACGCGCTCTTTCTGCTGCCTTGGGCACCAGCCAGCATACCGAAGAAGCACAGCCGCAACTCGCTCTGGATCTCCTACAAACAGCCAGCCACCTGCCTGGCGTGCAGGTGACCCATCCCTTAGCAGAACTGCACCTTCAAGGGGGCGATAGCGGAGAGCACCTGACGCTCCTTGACGGCATGCCCATACGCAATCCCGTCAGCCTTGGCCGGTACTTGAGCGCTTTCAGCCCTTTGGCTATTGGACGCCTCACTGTTCATCGTGCCGGGCACGGCGCAGCACAGGGCAGCCAGCTTTCAGGATTGATCGAACTGGAGCATGCGCTCGGTGGGGCTACGCCCTTCAGCTTAGCCACCAGACTAGATCCGCTAGCGCTGAATGCCCGAGCCCAAATGCGCACCACCACAACAGCAGGACTGCTGGCCGTGCGCCACAGTGTATGGGACATCTACCAGGAACCAGGGTTACGGGCATTACTCCGCCAATGGAACACGATCGACCCCCTCATGGCTAGCCGCTGGCTGGGAGAACCGATCGCGGCACCTGGCCTCCAGGCCAATCCCTGGACCCCCGATGCCGCTTTCTTGGACCTGCATGCCGCCATGCGCTTCCGCCCTGATCCCTTTCAGACCGTGCACCTTTCTGCCTACCAGGGGACCAATCGCCTGGAAGCGCGCCAGCAAACCCGCTATGCCGCTGAAGCAGCCGACTCGGCTCATCTCATGGTAACGCACAGTGCCTACCGCTGGCTGAACGAGGCCGCACGCTTCCGTTACGACCGCCTACTCAGTGCCCGCATGCTTTGGAGCCTGCAGCTGCGCGGCAGCTGGCATACGTCTACATACTATTACCGCGCCCGCGAAGGCACGGCACCACGCCAAAACCCCGAAGCCTGGAGAGCTCTGGAAACCCAGCTGCAACGTGAGCTGCGCCAGACCCCAGCTGCGACCGAACGCAACACCATCCGAGAACTCGCTCTGGAAAGCACCGCGCACTACAGCTTCTCACCCCACTGGCAAAGCGCAATCGGGTTGTCAATAGAAACAGTGCACGCCGCTTTTCTGCTGGGCAACGTACTGATAGCTCCTTTCACGCACCAAATCACGACTTGGCATCCCGCCGCTTTTGTTGCCGCCACCTGGACGCCCTCGTTGCAGCTCGTTATCGAACCAGGCGTGCGCCTAACCTACCTGGCTAGACATCGGAAGATCTACGCCGAGCCCCGCCTCGCCCTGCGGCAAGACGTGCTGCTTGGACCGCTGGAGCTGGCCTTCCGCGTAGCCGGCGGCATTTACCGCCAGTTTGTAAACCATTTTGAATTGACCAGCATTGGCGCTACTACTATTATCCCTTCCATCCTCTTTTGGCTTCCACCTGACGCCACCGTAACCCCTCCTTGGAGCTACCATCTTACGCTAGATGCGCTTGTAGCCCAGCACGATCGCTGGCAACTGGAGTTTATCTTGTACCACAAACGCCAGCCTCACTTGTTGCAGGTAGATTATCCTGGCCTGCTGGCCCGTCTTCCGGCCACTTACCCTGCACCCCAAGCAACACCCTTGGCCCAAAACGCATTTCTCCGCCATACCTACGGGCAAGCAACTGGCTTTACCCTGCGTTTGCAATACCAAAACCCAACCCAGCGACTGCGCTTCCTCTACAGCTACGACCGCACGCAACGAGCCTACCCCGAGCGCAGCGGCCAGCTTCGGCTGCTTCCTACGCCTTGGAATGAACCCTACCGGGTGCATGCGGAACTGATGCAAAACCTATCGGCCAATTTGGCTTGCCTGATCCGATGGGAATCCCGCTGGGGCCAACGATGGGCCTTCCGTCGGCTCTACTACGACTACCTGCGCTATGCAGGGCCTGCCGTTGTAGGGCCATACCACCTAGACGCCCCCCAAACCCACACCCTGCCTGCTAAACACCGACTGGATGTTGGGCTTTCCTGGCACTTCCGGATCGGATCCACCCAGCTCCAGGTCCAATGGATGGTACATAATGTGCTCAACCGCCGTGACGTTTACGACCGGAGTCTGGCCTGGATCAGCACGTTCGAACCGGTTGTGCTTAATCGACGGCTTCCCGGTCGGCAATGGCTGCTAACCGTACAACTTTCCCATTAAGTGACCACGCAGTAGGCATAGACAGCCCCTTAGGTGCTTTTTATTGAAACCGCAACCCAAGCCACGCGCCATGAGCAAACCGACCTCACGCCGCGTTTTTTTGCAAACCGCCGGGAGCACGCTCCCCTTTGTTTCCCTCTTTTTGTCTCTGAGCGGATGCGACAGCTACAGTAGCATGGAGGACGACAACGATACCCCTCCCCCTCCAGGCAGCGGTATTACCATTGAAGGAAACACGGTTTTTTTGGATCTGACCGGAAGCGAAGCCCGAAAGGTGGCCAATCCTGGCGGCTTCTTGCATATCGACGCGGCCGATATGCTGGTCGTCAACGTGGAGGGCACCATCCGGGCCTTTAGCAGCATCTGCACCCACCAGGGCTGTGAAATTAGCTCGTTCCAGAACAACCGCTTCGTCTGCTTCTGCCACGGGTCACAGTTTGGCACCGATGGTCAAGTGCTTCAGGGACCAGCAACACGAGCGCTCACAGCGTATACGGTCGAACGGGATGGAAACAGGGTACGCATTACCAAAAGCTAGCCGCAGCGGCATGATATTGCTGGGCCTGCTCTGCCTGCTTCCTATGACCGTCCTAGCACAGCAGGTCCAATACGAACAGCTTGGCTCTGGGCAAAGACTCCTGCTTTCCACCAATCGGGTGGGCTTGCGGACGACCAGCTTGTCGGTGGCTACGAGCCCTTTGGATAGCTTACCCCAAGGCATGCCCTGGAATACCCGCCTTCTTTGGGGACGGCACGGGCTGTTTCGCCTGATCGGTCTGGCCCCAGCTAGCCGCCGCCGCGAGCTAGAAATCCGCCAAACCATGCTTCAGTGGCATCAGCGCATGGCGCTGGTGACGTTTGCTGCACTGACCACACAGGTGATCCTGGGTGAAGTTTTGGCCAGCAACCGCCCACGCTACTACCAGGACCTGCAGCCTGTGCATCGCACGCTGGGCTATGTGACGTTTGGCCTCTACATGGGCACGGCCAGCCTTTCACTTGGCGCCCCCCCTGCCCGGCGCTACGATCCGGGTTTTAGCTCCATTAAACTGCACCGCTGGCTTGCGCTGATCCACTTTAGCGGGATGGCCCTGCAGCCCTGGCTAGGACGTCACGTGCGCGCAGCCCCTTCTGCCGAAAGCTACGATCGCCGCCTTAACACCCACCGTTGGGTGGGGCGCCTAACGCTCGGCGCCTATACTGCAGCCTTTCTGGTCATCACACTACCCTACTAAAAACGAAAGGGAAACGGTTATGCGACGTCTTTGGTGTTTATGGGCCCTATGGGTACTCCTAGGAAGCGCCGGCGTGCTTGCTCAGCCTGTCACGCTGCCTGTCGACAGTACGCAAAGTCTCCTGCAGTACTACGGACACCATCCGCTCCATGGATGGACCGGCGTCAGCCGATCCGTTCAGGGAAAGCTGCACCTCGATCTAGCCAATCCAGCCCGCTCTACGGTCCGCCTTCACGTACCGGTGGCCAGTTTTAGCAGCGGCAATAGCAATCGCGACTCAAACATGCTTGAGGTCGTTGAGGCCGATCGCTTCCCGGAAGTAATCTTTGAATCGTCTGCTATCGCTGTAGAGCGTTGGGAGCAAACCGCCACGGGCTATGAAGGCGCTTGGGTTGTGAACGGTCGTCTAACGTTTCATGGGCAGACGCAAGCGGTGGCCATTCCGGTAGCTGTACGGATCAATAACCATCGCTTCGAAGCTACCGGGCGGTTTTCGATCATGCTCTCCCAGTTTGGCGTCCGCCGACCTAAATTGCTGCTGATGGCTATCCGCGACAGAATCGATCTGGAAGGCACGATTCGGGCGGTATTGCCACCAGCCGCCAAAGCTGGCGAACAATCGTTTTAGCGCGGCACAAGGTGGACAGCCGTGGCTTTAACCACAGCCCAGACTGTACATCCAACCTCCAGGCGAAGCTCCTCACGAGCATGGGGAGTAACGAGCGCTACCAGCGGAAAGCCCACGTCAAGCGCTACGCGCACCAGCGCCCCCTCGGACTCTATAGCTACCACATGTCCCTGTAAACGATTACGGGCACTCGTAGCCTCTGGCGGCGCCGCCAGCAGCGTAACTTCTTCTGCCCGAATGCACACGTACACCCGACTGTTCACCGCTTCAGGCGCTAGAGCCATCAGCTTTGCCGATCCCACGGCAACCTGCGCCAGGCCACCGGCCACATGCAGCACCTCACCAGGCACTACGGTCTCTATCCCCACAATATTGGCTACCTGCGTAGTTGCTGGTCGTGAAAAGACCTCCTCGATCGGCCCTTGCTGCAACACGTGACCGGCCTCGAGCACAATGACCTGCTCCCCTAACGTACTGGCCTCTAGCCAGTCATGCGTAACTAGCACTGCGGGGATGCCCAGAGTTGCTAGCCAACGACGCAGCTTGCGCCGAAGCACTTCGCGCGTAGGACCATCGAGCGCTGAAAGGGGCTCGTCAAGCAACAACAGACGTGGACGTGGGGCCAAAGCCCGGGCCAAGGCCACCCGTTGTTGTTGTCCTCCGGAAAGCTGCGCCGGATAGCGATCGGCCAGACCTTCCAGCTCAAGCAAAGCCAAGAGCTCTTCCACACGCCGCTGTCGCTCCGCTTTGGACAGATGACCTAACCCAAAAGCAATATTTTGGGCAACGGTCTGATGCGGAAACAGCGCGTAATCCTGAAACACAAACCCTATGCCCCGACGCTGTGGGGGCAGGTGATAGCCCGTTGCAGCATCATACCAGGTTTCTCCACCCAGTCGGATATAGCCGGCATCTGGACGCTCTAGTCCAGCCAGACAACGCAGCAACGTCGTTTTTCCGCTCCCTGAAGCACCAAACAGTACAGTCACAGAAAACCGGTCTACTGGCTGCGACCAGGCCGCAGCGACAGCGAACCCTGTGCGGTATCGCCGAACAATGTCTACTTCTAGCCGCGTCATCGGCGCACCACCTTACGCTGCAGCAGGTAGGTTAGGCTAAGCACAGCTAACGCAAAACCCACAAGCGCCAAGGCCATCCGATCGGCAGCAGCATAATTGAGCGCCTGCACTTCGTCGTAAATGGCAATCGAGAGCGTGCGCGTTACCCCTGGGATGTTGCCGCCAACCATAAGTACCACGCCAAACTCCCCTAAGCTATGGGCAAAGCTGAGCACAATCCCCGTCAGAATCCCTGGCCAGGAAAGGGGCAATACGACCTTCCAAAAGGTGCGCCAGCGCGGAACGCCCAGACACCAGGCAGCTTCAACCAGCCGGCGATCAACGCTCTCAAAGGCTGCTGTAAACGGACGCACGGCAAAGGGTAAGTTGAACACCACAGAACCCAGCACAATA
Organism: Rhodothermus bifroesti; assembly: GCF_017908595.1. Taxonomy (NCBI): domain Bacteria; kingdom Pseudomonadati; phylum Rhodothermota; class Rhodothermia; order Rhodothermales; family Rhodothermaceae; genus Rhodothermus; species Rhodothermus bifroesti. The sequence continues at coordinate 565,137 of NZ_JAGKTL010000001.1, read as the reverse complement.
CCGGGAAACGTAAACGCCAGCCGATCTACACCCATAAGCGACAAAAAGCGCCCTAAAAGCCCTTCAGGCCCCGTGGCCACCAGCAAATAAAAACCAACCACGGTAGGGGGGAGTACCAATGGAAGCGTCACCAAGGCTTCAATGACGCCACGCCCGGGAAAACGCGTTGTCGCTAACCAATAGGCTAGCGGAAGTCCAATAACCAGGAGCACCCCCGTTGTCCACGCGGCCAGCCGTAGCGTCACCCCTGCGGCCATCCAGTCCATAGGCCTACTGCATCCGGACTTAAAAAACCAAACGAAGCAAGCACCTGACGTCCTTCTACCGTCTGCACAAAACGCCAGAAAGCCCAAGCTTCTGGCCGCTGCGCAGCCGGAAGGAGAATCACAGCCCCTTGGGCAATTGGGGGATAGTGTTCATGCGGCAACAGCCGATAGCGCCCGCGCGCTTGCATCTCTGGAGCTAAAGCTAAGGACAAGGCAATAATGCCGGCCTCAGCCGCTCCACTGGCAACAAACTGGGCTGTCTGCGCAACGTTTTCGCCAAACACAAAGCGGTCACGTACCCGCTCGTAGAGTCCTAGCGTCTGCAATGCAGCAATAGCTGCTCGACCATAGGGCGCATGCTGCGGATTGGCAATGGCTAACCGCCGCACGTTAGGTCCTGCCAGCTCCTCCCAACGCTCTAGCTTCAGCGGCGAATCGTTGGGCACCCACACAACGAGCTGGCCAACGGCATAGAGAAAAAACGACGTATCGACAGCCAACCCTTCGGCTATAAGCCGTTGGGGATAGTCGACATCGGCCGAAAAGTACAGGTCAAAGGGAGCTCCATTACGAATCTGCGCAAAAAATTGCCCAGAGGATCCATAGCTGAGCTTTAGCTGAACCCCTGGGTGCACGGCTTCAAATTGCACGCGCATCACCTCAAACGCATAGCGCAAATCAGCCGCTGCCGCCACATGCAGCTCTCTAGGCCGGGGATCCGAAACTGGCGGCTTCTGACAAGCGCTCACCCACAGCCCCCCTGCCAAGACCACCAGCAGCCCCCTAAGGTATTGACGTAGCCTCATCACGCAACCAATGCAACAAGGCCTCAAGATACTGCACCCGATAGCGCCACACCTGATACCCAAAGCTCTCCGGTGCAGGCACAGACCTCCGGAAATCGGCCAGCCATTGGCGACAAGCGGCCTGCTGATTTTCCAATAGGGTGCGAACCACCTCCACCCCATCACGGCGAGCTAAGTAGAGTTTAGCCAAAAAAAGCTGACGCATATCGCGGCCATGCTGAACAGGCTCGGTGCGCCAACGCAGATAGCAGGCCTCGCCAGCCGGCGTCAACCGAAAGACCCTGCGTGCCGGACGACGCTCCTGAGGGACAGTCTCCGAGACAATCAACCCAGCCTGCTCCAGTCGGTCCAGCATCGCGTAGAGCCGCGCAGGCTTCAATCGCCAGACCAGCCAAAGGCCATCCGGCCGCCGAAGCTCCTGGTAAAGCGCATAAGCATGGCGCGGACCCTGCGCCAGCAGACCCAATAAAACGGCTTCTATACCCATAGCTCTCTTTACCCCAAAGCGAAAGGAACAGCGTGTTTATTCATTAGGTGAATATCCAAAGACTGAATATATGTTGTGCCTGTTCTATAGCCAACCCTACGGGAAGGACACTGCCCACGTCAAAAGCTTTTGCAGGGATTGTGTACAACCGCTATAGTCTGCAATTCAGAAAGCAAAACCCACACGCTTAAACTGCCCCCCGAAAAGCAGCGCCTGAAGCTAAATCTTCCTATCTGGAGCTGGTCTACAAGTGGAGCCTAAGCATCGAAGAGCGGCTGAAGTCTCCCTCGGAGTGCTCACTTCAAGCATTCGAGAAGAGTTAAACCAAGCCTATAATGGTCCACTGTAGCCCCAGAAAAGAACCTAGCTGCAATTGACCGGGAAATCGGGCCTCTGATCAATGAGGAGATCTGGACTTCTCTTGCTATTGTCACGGAGCCAAGCTATGGCAGCCGCCTTGTAGTTTATCTGCTTCATCCCTAGCGCAGTCTTCATATCCTGAAAACGGGGAAATCATTGATGAATGCGGCCTATTGTCAAGAAAAAATGAATATTTGAATGAAAATTTGCAAGAAAGCGTTTACATTATTACATAGCAGATACAGACTAAAATGGCTATTTAAAGCAAATTTTCTTGAGAAAGCGATTACATAACCAATCCTGCCCTGCCATGTATCGGTACACGCTTTGGCTCCTTGTTGCAATGCTGGCGCTTCGCGCGCAGGCCCAAAACGACGTGATGATGCAAGCCTTCTATTGGGACGTGCCCGTCGATGCAGCCAATAAAAACGGCTTCTGGTGGGACACGCTGGCTGCTAAGGCTACTGAGCTGGCCAACGCCGGAATTACCGGCATCTGGGTTCCCTCGCCTGCAAAGGGCAACTTCGGCATCTACGATATGGGCTATGCCATCTACGACCACTTCGACCTGGGGAATTACAACCAGAAAGGCACCATTGAAACGCGCTTTGGCAGCCGCAACGAGCTGTTGAACATGGTCCAAGCGATGCATGCTGCTGGCATTGAAGTGTATGCAGACATTATCCTGAACCACATTTACGGGGGTCCCGACAACCTAGAGCCCAACCCCGAAGTCAAACGTTACGTCTTCGACGAAGCGCGCCGCGACCCAGACGGTGACGGCGTCTACAGCCAGTTTAGTCCTTACCCTACAAACGAAATTATCTGGCGTATTCCTAACGCTCAAGCTGGGGACTATTACATTAAAATTAAAGGCTATTTTCTGCCTTGTAGCGACCCCAAGGGCGAACGCGGGTATGATCTCTATATCAACTGGGACGGCTCGCCAGATCAGCCCAACACCCCAAGTAATGCCAATTGGGAATACGAACCCAACAACGGCAATGGCCAATACAACGTATTTCCCGGTTCTGGGAAACATATCTGGGCTCACATCGACCCCTGTGGGGACATCGACGAATACAAAATCACCTTGACATCTCCTCGTACCATCGAGATCCGCCTCGAAGCGCGCCGAGAGGTCTATAACCCCTTTGATTTTGTTCCTACTGATCAGACCCGAGGCTATTACCCCTTTGAGATTTGGTACAATGGACAAAACCTGGCTGCTACCGCGCTGCAAGCTTGGACCTCTACTGGTATCACCTACGTGAACCACACAGGTCCAGGAGAGGCCAATTGGAGCTGGAATTACGCCCACTTTCACCCGGTAGATAGCCGAGACTATCTGGGCTTTCCCGGTACCGATGAGGTTATTCCCAATACAAAGTTTTTCGGCAATGACCTCAACACGTTTGACTCGGTAGTGCAAGATCGGCTGATCACCTGGGGCCAGTGGCTCACAAACACGGTAGGGTTTGATGGCTATCGCCTGGATTTCGTCCGAGGCTACCAGCCAGAATTTGCAGCCCAGTGGATTAAAAGCATGCCTAAACGCGCCGACGGCCGCCAGCGTTTTGCTGTAGCTGAATACTGGGGCTCCAAACCTGCCATTAAAAACTGGGTGACCACGGTTGAAAGCCTAGGTGCCGATATTGATGCTTTCGACTTCCCGCTCAAGTTTACCCTCACCGACATGGCCAACTGGAACGGTGCCGATTGGAACATGAGTTGGCTGAACCATGCCGGTCTTGTTCGGGACAACACAGGCAACGCACTCTCTGGGACCCAAGTGGTCACCTTTGTAGAGAACCACGACACGGGTAAAGAACACGACAAGTGGCTCTGGCGTGACTGGGACATGGCCTATGCCTACATCCTCTTTGCCGAAGGACGTCCTAAAATCTTCTATCCCCATTTTTACGGCATTACCCAGCACGACCATAGCGACCCCAGCATCACCGTGCAAGCACCGGCTTCACTGCGACAGGACCTGATCCGCTTGATCAAACTGCGCCGCAACTATCTCGGGGGGACCATGGTGGTGCTTAGTGAGGTAGGCAATCCTTGGCCCAGTGCTGACGTAGCCGATGTATTTGTAGCACGCCGCGGGGGCAATGGCACCCGGTCAGGTGCTATTTTGGTACTTAACGACCATGAGTCCAGCACCAAGGGGCTCTGGGTGGACAGCTCCCCAAGCGGATGGCCCAACTGGGCTGGCAAAGTCCTAGTTAACCCCGTAACCGGCCAGACTTCGCAAATCTATGCTGATGGCCGCGTGTACGTTTGGGCACCGCCTCGCAGCTATGCGATCTGGGTCTTACAAGAAGAGTATGACCCTGGCTTATTTGCAAGCATGGAGCATAGCCCACTCCAGGTAGGCGAAAAGGATCTTTTCCTTGAAGCACTGCCTACGGAGTTCTTCTGGAATGGTCCAGCACCCAATCCCTTCGCCAAACATTCCCGGTTCGAACTGGGACTGCCTGAGGCTGCACAGGTGCAGCTAACGATCTATGACCTACTCGGGCGGGAAGTCCAGCAACTTTTGCACGACGCACTCCCTGCAGGGCGTCACCAGGTGCACTGGGAAGCCAACCGCTTAGCCAGCGGCACCTATGTGGCGCGGCTAATCGTAGAGACCACAAGCGGACAACGGTACGTGCAGCATCGCTTGGTCTTTTTGCGTCAATGACGTGACGTGCACTTAGTCTTACCCCCTAACCCCATGGGGTTAGGGGGTTTTTTATGTACAAACCCCAAATACCCAAAGACGTTCAACGGGGAAAGCTTGCCTGAGTGATGGCCCGAACCGCTGCTTTCGACCAACTGGCCGATCGGTACGACGCCTGGTTTGAACGCCATCCAGCGGCTTATGCCTCAGAGCTGGCCGCCATCCGTGCCGTATGGCCTGGGGGTGACCTAACCCTAGAGATCGGCGTGGGCACAGGGCGCTTTGCTGCTCCGCTTGGTATTCGCTATGGCGTGGACCCGTCCCCTGCAATGCGGGCAAAAGCCCAGCAGCGCGGCATAACGGTCCTCGAAGGCGTAGCCGAAGCATTGCCTTTTCCTGACGAAACGTTTGACGCGGCATTGATGGTCACCACGCTTTGCTTTACAGAAGACCCTGAACAAGCTTTGCGAGAGGCCTATCGGGTGCTGCAGCCAGGGGGCTACTTGGTGGTGGGCTTTATTGACCGCACCAGTGCCTTGGGGCAGCGATACGTCGCCCTTCAACATACGCATCCGTTCTATCGAGACGCCCGCTTGCTCGCAGCCGATGAAGTGAAACACTTGCTGCAGACCGTTGGCTTTACCAACCTGAACTGGCGACAGACGCTCTTTTCAAATCCAGAGGTGCTCCAGCAAGCTGACCCCGTGCGTGAAGGTTACGGCGAAGGAGGATTTGTCGTGGTGTGTGCCCGTCGCCCTCTGGATCTCAAGCATAGGCGCGCGCGTTAGCCTTTCCGCATTTTCGGAGGGGTGGCAGAGTGGTTGAATGCACCGGTCTTGAAAACCGGCGTGCCCTTTGGCGGGCACCGTGGGTTCGAATCCCACCCCCTCCGCCCCTGAAACTGATCGCCTAGCGCCTCGATGACACCAGCCGATCTCCCAAGGGATCGGCTTTTTGTTTAAGCAGATGTAACAAATCTCTTCTCTGCCTCGTCTACTTTCGACGTCGAAATCAAACGGCTTTGTACAACCCCTGCTGTCCTCATGAGCGCAATCCCAACGCGACGGCAGATATGGCTTTCCCTGTGGGGTCTGCTGTTGCCTCTCGCTGCGATGGCTCAGCCCGTGCAACGCATCACATTCGACGAAGCGCTTCGACTGGCCTTGAAGCGCAATCCCTTGGTGCTGCAAGCAGTTCACCAGCGGACACGCAGCGAAATCGGACTGGCCAGTGCCCGCAGCAACTTTCTGCCCGATCTCAATTTCTCGGTAAGCGGTTCTCGAGACTACGGCCGCAACTTCGTTTTCGATGAGGGACGCGTCGTAGATCAAACCACGCACTACCTAAGCTCCAGCTTTTCAGCCAGCATCAACCTGTTTAACGGGTTTCGCGATATCCATACCGTCACCCAAGCCCACGCCCAAGTGGCTGCCAGTGAACGCAACGAGGCGCGCCAGCGCGAAACCGTGCTGTTTAACGTGGCCTCCACGTTCTTGTCGCTTATCGAGGCCCAGGAGCAGGTTCGCATCCAGGAAGAAAACCTCGCTGCACAACGGGCCTTGCTGGCGCAAATTGAAGCCTTTGTGCAAGTAGGAAGCCGACCCGTAGCCGATCTCTACCAGCAACAGGCTCAGGTTGCCGCGGCTGAACTAGAGCTCATCAATGCCCGTCGAAATCAGCAGCTTCAAACAGCCAACCTCATTCAACTCTTACAGCTTGATCCGTTTGGAACCTACGAATTTGTCCTTCCTGAGCTAGACACGCTGGCCCTAAGCGCGCCTTCCTACGAGGTGCAGACGCTGCTTCAAGCTGCCTTCGAGCGTCGGGCAGACCTCCAAGCCCTAGAAGCACAACTCCGGGCAGCGGACTATGGTGTTCGGATTGCCCAGTCTACCTACTGGCCCACCATTGCCCTGAGGCTAAGCTACGGTTCAAGCTATACCGACCTGGCACCGTTAAGCTTTGACGAGCAGTTCTTCAACCGTAACCGGCGTGGGTCGATCGGCCTAAGCCTGACGTTTCCCATTTTCGACCGGTTTACCACGCGCCACAACATCCAACAAGCCCGCGTAGAACTGGAAAACGTGCGCTTGCAGCTCCAACAGCTGCGGCAAGAAATTGCCACCCAAGTGCGGCAAGCTTTTTTAGACTACGAGGCAGCCTGGCAACAATACCAAACGGCCCAACTTCAGCTACAAGCTGCACGCCTGGCGCTTGAAGCCTATCAGGAGCGTTACAATGTAGGCTCAGCGACATGGGTTGAGCTCTCCCAAGCCCGCGCAACGTTCGTCCGTGCCGAATCGGACCTGGTGCGCGCCCGCTACACGCTGCTATTCCGACAAAAGTTGATCGACTACTACGCAGGCACCTTGGACCTAGAAAACGTAGCCCGATAAAACCCCAAACAAGCCATGGCGCTTACGCGAGCAACCCGACGTTTACTCATCGTAATGCTGGCCTTAATCGGTCTGCTGCTGGGTATTAGCGCGGTAGGATCTGCGCTAGGTCTTTTTTCCCGCAATACAGGACTCGAAGTCGAGGTCGATAAGGCTACGCGGCGCAGCATCACGCAGGTTGTCACCGCTTCAGGAAGCGTGCAGCCCGAAGTGGAAGTGACCATTAGCCCGGACGTGTCCGGAGAAATTGTCGAACTTCCGGTAAAGGAAGGGGACCGCGTTGTACGCGGCCAGTTGCTAGCCCGCATCCGTCCAGACTTCTATGAGGCGCAGGTGCAACAGGCTGAAGCCGGCGTAGCCCAGGCCCGAGCTGTCATGAAACAACGGGAAGCCGACCTGATCCGATCCGAAGCGGAATACAAACGCCAACAGATGCTCTTTGAGCGCAACGCCATTTCGGCAAGCGACTTTGATGCTGCGCGCAGCCAATACGAAGTCGCTAAGTCGGCTTTAGAGGCCGCGCGCCACGCTGTAGCAAGTGCCGAAGCTCAACTCCGCGAAGCCCGGGAGCAGCTGGCCAAAACCGTGATCTATGCTCCTATGAGCGGCATTATCAGTAAGTTAAATGTTGAACTGGGTGAACGCGTGGTCGGCACCAGCCAGATGGCCGGAACCGAGATGATGCGCATTGCCCGTCTAGAGCAAATGGAAATCGAGGTCGATGTAAACGAAAACGACGTGGTGAACATCTCGATCGGAGACACGGCGGCCGTGCATATCGACGCTTATCCTGAGCGCACCTTCCGAGGCCTGGTGACCCAAATCGCTAACTCGGCCCGCATTGCCAATCAGGGTACACAGGAGCAGGTAACCAACTTTCCCGTCAAGGTTCGCATTCTGGGCAGTGTGGCCCTGCCGACAGCCACTGCTGCTTCCGGACCGGTGGTCAGCGAAGAAGTGCCAACAACGACCGAATTGCTGCCACCGTTGCGGCCAGGCATGAGCGGCACAGTGGACATCTATACCAAAACGGTTTTCGACGTAGTTGCTGTTCCCATCCAAGCGGTCACCGTGCGCGACTTTAACCGCGTGCGTCCTGAAGGGCAAACTGCTCCTGCCGATACCGCACAAAATCCCTCGGTGCTTAAGGAAGACCTGCGGAAAGTGGTTTTTCTGGTCGAAAACGGCAAGGCCAAAATGGTCGAGGTGCAAACCGGGATTGCCGATGATACGCACATCGAAATCACGGCCGGGCTTGCAGGTGGCGAAACGGTCATTATCGGTCCGTACCGGGCCGTCAGCCAAACGCTGCGGCCAGGCATGCCTGTGCGTATTCGACCACCCGAACGCACGCCACGCCTCATGGCTACCGTACAATAATTCGCCTGAGCCTCGCCATGAACACCACACCCAATGCCCAACGACCCCTGATCCAATTGCGCCACGTTACCAAAATCTATCCGATGGGAGAACAGCCCGTGCGGGCCCTGGATGGCATTTCTTTGGACATCTATCCCAATGAGTACGTAGCCATCATGGGGCCTTCGGGATCAGGCAAGTCTACCCTGATGAACATCATTGGATGCCTGGACACCCCTACCCAAGGTACGTACTATCTGAACGGACGCAACGTCAGCCATCTCTCAGAGAGTGAACTGGCACGCATCCGCAACAAAGAAGTGGGGTTTGTCTTTCAGACGTTCAACCTGTTGCCACGGGCCAATTGCCTACAAAATGTTGAGTTGCCACTCATTTATGCAGGCTTGCCAAAAAACCGACGGCGTCAATTGGCCGAAGCGGCGTTGCGCAGTGTAGGACTGGGCGACCGGATGCACCACAAGCCGAGTGAACTTTCGGGCGGACAACGCCAACGCGTAGCCATTGCCCGTGCCCTGGTCAACAACCCATCGATTCTCTTGGCAGACGAGCCCACAGGGAACCTGGACACCAAAACCGGTGAGGAAATCATGCGCCTGTTTGAGCTGCTCTACCGCCAAGGCCATACGCTGCTTGTTGTGACGCATGAAGCCGACATCGCTCACCACGCACGCCGCATCATTCACCTGCGTGATGGACGCATTGAGTACGACGAACCCGTGGCCCAGCCCGCTTTGGCTGGCTTGGACCTAAGCATGTCGACGGCTTAAGTTATGAAGCTTCCGGTACTCTACGAAGATGCCTACCTGCTGGCGATTCACAAACCCGAAGGCCTGGCTGCCATTCCGGAACGGGACCCTGCACAGCCATCGGCACGGCAACTGCTGGAGACGTTTCGAGGGGAACGGCTGTTTGTCGTACACCGGCTCGACAAAGAAGCTTCAGGGGTCTTACTTTTTGCACGTACGCCTGAAGCCCATCGCTATCTAAACGCGCTGTTTGCCACGCGTCGCGTGCACAAAATCTACCGCGCACTGGTACATGGATGCGTTTCGCCGGAGCAAGGCCAAATTCAGGCCCCTATTCGGGCTTTTGGCTCGGGTCGCATGGGCGTTGACTTTCAACGCGGCAAACCTAGCGAAACGCGCTACCGCGTGCTAGCCTACGTAGGCAACGCCTATACCCTCCTGGAAGCATTGCCGCTCACAGGCCGCCGCCATCAGATTCGCGTGCACTGCTACCACTTGGGCCACCCCATCGTTGGCGACTTGCGCTATGGCGATCGGTCTAAGCAACAGGCCTTTCCTCGCCTCATGCTGCATGCCCTGACGCTACGCTTCCCCCATCCCGAAGGACCTGAGCTGGAACTGACCGCCCCCCTGCCCGAAAGTTTCCAGCACGTACTCGATGCGCTACACCCCGTTTATTAATGCCCAATGACAGGCCACTCGGCCTGGACCTCGTCGCCTTCGATGACGAAAAACCTACGCAGTAGGGGCGCCACCAGACAAGCATGGTTAGGAATCACCTGTACCCGATCTCCTACCTGTAGCGTGGCGCCTCCGCGGAAGTGAACCCAGCCATGCTCTTCAGAAAGCTGCTCCAGTGTGGCATGCGGTAAGGGCACCCGACGGGCTGGGTGATAAAGCAATACGCCATAGCCTTGCGTGCCATAGCCCTGATCGGTCGAAAGCGCCTTCTTCCCAGCATCCAGAAATAGCCACCATCCCCCACGGCCATCCGGCTTGCGGCTAACCACACGCGCCAAGACGGTCAGGGCGCAGTCCTCAAGCGTGCAGCTTCCCAAGGCGACCTGCATGGCATCGTGAAACACATAATTCCCCGGGCGAATTTCCGTAATGCGGAAGCCCCTTTGCGTACGGTTTTCGAACACGTGTGCGGTGGGCGTAGCGCCGATGCTGAGCTCAAACGCATCCGGCCTGGCCAGCCCGGCTTGCTGCAGCACAACAGCCGCGGCCAAAAGCCGATCGCGCTCCTCAGCCGCCACACGACACAGCGCTTCGCGCGGCGTTTCCCCAGCCAAGGGGCCTTGGTAGGCATGACCCGCGTGCGTAAGTAGGCCAATAAGCTTCAAACCAGGGCTTTCTTGGACAAGGCGAGCGCAGAGCTGTAAGCGATGGGCGTCATCCCAACGCACTCCCGTGCGCCCCTGGCCTGTATCGACCTCCAAAAGCACCTCGGCACGCACTTCTTGCGCTGCAAAGAAATCCGAAGCTTGGCGAATCGCCTCAGGGGTATCTAGGCAAAACGAAACGCGTGCACGCGCCATAAGGGCACGTACACGCTGGTAGCGATCGAGGCCAACCGTAGGATAGGCCAACCGAACATCTGAAAAACCTGCTGCCACAAACGCTTCGGCTTCCTCGAGGGTAGCTACCGTGAGCCCTTGTGCTCCCTGCGCCTGCTGCAGCTGCGCCAAATGGATCGACTTGTGCGTCTTGATGTGCGGGCGTAGCGCCACCCCTTGCGCCCTGGCCCGCGCTTGCATCTGCGCCACATTGCGCTCGAGGCGTTTCCGGTCAATTAAGGCAACCGGTGTAGGCAGATGCTCGAGCAGCATGGCCTGGTTTCAAGGATGCATGCGCTGGCCCACTTGTCCCATCGCGATCCGCAAGCGATTGCGGGCCCGTTCTAAAGCCGCTTCAGCTTCAGCACGCTCTTCAGCCGACTGGGCGTTATGCAGCCGGTCTAAGGCTCGCTGCTCGGCTGCTCGGGCACGCTCGACGTCAATTTCCGAAGCAGGTTCGGCTGTCTCGGCCAGCACCGTTACCCGATTGCCCAGCACCTCTACAAACCCGCCGCTGGTAGCAAATGTGATCCGCTCCCCAGAAGGGGTGGTAACGAAAAGTGGCCCAACAGTAATAGCGGCCACCATAGGCGCATGGTTATAGAGTACTTCAAAAGAACCCTCTACCCCTGGAGCCCGCACACTGAGCGCTTCGCCCCGAAAAACCCGCCGGTCTGGGGTTACGATTTCCACAAAAAGCGTCCGTGCCATCTTAGGCCTCGGCTTCTTTCAGCATGCGTTCACCCGCCTCGATAACCTCCTCAATAGTTCCGCGCAACAGGAACGCCCGTTCTGGTAGATGATCCAGTTCCCCGTCGAGAATCATCCGAAAGCCGCGAACGGTATCTTCAACCTTCACGTACTTACCCGGAATGCCAGTAAACTGTTCGGCCACAAAGAAAGGCTGACTCAAGAAGCGCTGCACGCGGCGCGCCCGATGCACAACCAGCTTGTCTTCTTCCGAAAGCTCGTCCATCCCTAGAATCGCGATGATGTCTTGCAATTCTTTATAGCGCTGCAAGATTTGCTTGACGCCTTGCGCAACGCGGTAATGCTCTTCGCCGACGATAAGCGGATCTAGAATTCGGCTGGTTGAGTCTAGCGGGTCAACGGCCGGATAGATCCCCTGGGCAGCCAGCTGACGGCTAAGCACGGTCGTTGCATCCAAGTGGGCGAAGGTGGTCGCCGGCGCAGGGTCCGTCAGGTCGTCGGCAGGCACGTAAATGGCTTGGAACGACGTGATCGCGCCGTGCTTGGTCGACGTAATGCGCTCTTGGAGCTCGCCCATCTCGGTAGCTAACGTGGGCTGGTATCCCACCGCCGAGGGCATACGCCCCAGCAGCGCGGACACTTCAGATCCTGCTTGCGTAAAGCGGAAGATGTTGTCAATAAACAACAGCACATCGCGCCCCCCCAGATCCCGGAAATACTCGGCAATGGCTAGACCGGTAAGCGCCACGCGGGCACGCGCTCCTGGCGGCTCGTTCATCTGTCCAAAAACCAGCGTGGCTTGGCTTTTGCGCAGCTCTTCAAAATCAACCTTCGACAGGTCCCAGCCGCCAGCCTCCATGGATTTCTTGAACGCCTCACCGTAGCGGATAACGTTACTTTCGAGCATTTCGCGCAGCAAGTCGTTCCCTTCACGCGTCCGCTCTCCTACGCCGGCAAAGACCGAGAGCCCTTCATGGGCCTTGGCAATATTGTTAATTAACTCCATGATCAGCACGGTCTTGCCGACGCCTGCTCCCCCAAAGAGCCCTACTTTACCGCCACGCATGACAGGCTGAATCAAGTCAATGACCTTGATACCGGTCTCGAGCATCTCAACGCGCGTGGCCAGCGCTTCAAACGGCGGAGGTGGCGAATGAATCGGGCGATAGCCCTCTGCCTTAGGCTGAGGCAGGCCGTCAATTGCCTGACCGACCACATTGAACAGGCGGCCACGAATTTCCGTCCCAATAGGCACAGCAATCGGCCGATCCAGGCTGCGCACCGGCGTACCCCGCGTCAGCCCGTCTGTCGAATCCATAGCAATGGTTCGCACCCGATTCTCACCCAAATGTTGCTCTACCTCAAGCACTAACTCGCTCCCATCCTCCCGATCGATCACTAAGGCATCATAGATCTCCGGGAGCTGTGCTTCAGGAAACTCCACGTCCACTACGGGACCAATAATCTGGACCACACGCCCCAGGGCGCGATCTGTTTTGATTTCCATGCTTCCTGTCAGCTTCGGTTAATGGCTCCTGCCCCCTAGATTGACGGGCTCAATGGAAAAAGATACAACATTCTTTCCCTTTAAAGCAGGGCGTGCAACGGCAAAGGCATCAAGATTGATCTCAAAGAATCTGGGAAATTTAGGCTTTCTTCTGCTCGTGGCAACAGGCTATGCCGTTGCACCCGTAGATGGCAGGTCGTACTTTGCGCCCAACAGACATGGAGCACCGTGCAGCATGAGACTTAATCGGTTCGTAAGCGGCTTGTTTGGGTTACTCCTTCCTGTACTCCCTGTACTCAGGCTTGCAGCACAAGTGCCGCTGCTTTCGCCAGAAGCTTTTCTGGGCTATCCCCTAGGCAGTCGCTTTACCCCCTACGCTCAGGTGGTAGCCTACGTGGAATATGTGGCCCGAACGTCGCCGCGCGTGCAGCTTCTGCGCTATGGCGAAAGCTACGAAGGCCGTCCGCTACTGCTAGCAATCCTTTCTTCGCCAGAAAACTTGGCCCGCCTTGAAACGCTACGTACCGACAACCTGCGACGGGCTGGACGGCTACCCGGCACGCCTCACCCAGAAGGCCCGGTCTTTATTTGGCTGAGCTACAACGTGCACGGCAACGAAGCGGCCAGCACCGAGGCTGCACTCCAAACGCTCTATGCCTTAGCCCATCCCGACAGCCAACGCACCGGAAGCTGGCTCCAACAGGCCGTTGTGTTCCTGGATCCCTGCCTTAATCCAGACGGGCGCGAACGCTACGTGCAGTGGTATCACCAAACCCAAGGCGTGCGGCCCGACCCTAACCCCCTGGCCCGCGAGCACCATGAACCCTGGCCTGGTGGTCGTACCAACCACTACTATTTTGACTTAAACCGCGACTGGGCCTGGGCCACGCAGCAAGAAACACAGGCACGCCTTGCCCTCTACCTACAATGGATGCCCCAGGTTCACGTGGACTTTCATGAGCAGGGGATCGAAGAACCCTATTACTTTGCCCCAGCGGCTCGACCTATTCATGCGCTTATTGCCGACTGGCAACGTGCCTTGCAGGACTCCATTGGTCGCAATCATGCCCGCTACTTCGACGCCTCTGCTCAGCTCTATTTCACCCGAGAAGTCTTCGACCTCTTTTACCCCGGCTATGGAGATACCTGGCCCTCGTTCAATGGGGCCATCGGCATGACCTACGAGCAAGGCGGTGGCGCGCGCGCTGGCCTAGCGGTTCGCCTGCCTGAAGGAGACACGCTCACGCTTGCCGCCCGCATCCGCAACCACTACATGACGGCCCTCTCCACAATTGAAGCCGCTGTCCGCCTGCGCAACGTGCTGCTTACGCAGTTTATCCACTACTTTGCCCAAGCGCAGACGCAGCCTCGAGGCCCATATCAGGCTTTTCTCCTCCGCCACACCTCTTCCTCTGACCGCCTAGAAGCCTTAACCGCGCTGCTAGACCGCCAGGGGATTCGCTACGGCACCCTCTCTCGGCCACGCCGCGTCGAAGGCATCAATTATGCGACTGGCTTGCGACAGCAGCTTGAAGCCCAACCCGGCGACCTCGTGGTCAGCGTCTACCAACCCGCCGGCGTGCTGGCACAAGTACTGTTTGACCCAGAGCCCTCGCTGCCCGACTCGCTCACCTACGACATTACCAGCTGGGCGCTCCCCTTTGCTTTTGGACTGGAAGCCTATGCCCTGACCACGCGGCTTGATCCAGATCAGCCGTGGATCTCCAGACCTATACCCTCAAACGCTCATAGCCAACCTTACGCCTACCTGGTTCGCTGGAGCGGCTTAAATACCGCTCGATTTCTTTCGGCTCTGCTTACCGCAGGCGTCAATGTACGCGTGGCTACCATACCCCTACGCCTTGGCGGCCAGCGCTTTGAAGCAGGCACGCTCATCTTAACCCGGGCAGGCAATGCCCACCTGGGATCGCACTTTGACCAAATGGTACAAGAAACTGCTGCACACTATCGCGTGCCTACTTATGCCATAGCATCCGGACTAGCTGAAGACGGCCCCGATCTAGGCTCTACCCAAATCCGCCTCATCAAGCGACCCCAGGTATACATACTGGCTGGACCACCGGCTAAGGCCACAGCCGTAGGTGAGGTATGGCATTTTTTTGAGCAGGTCCTGCACTATCCAGCCACCCTGCTCACTGCCGATCAGCTTGGTGGGCTTGTGCTCGAGGATGGCGATGTGCTTATCCTGCCCGATGGTAGCTACAGCTCACGGGCTGTTGCCATAGAACCCTTACTAGAGGGCGTACGCCGCGGAGCCCGCCTAATTGCACTGGAAGGAGCGCTGGAGTTGCTCGTTGGCCAAAAAGGCATCGCCCTAAAACGCCGAAACGAGCCAGAAGAGCGTGACCTCAAGCAGCCCTCGCTTTACCGAGAACGCGAACGCACCGTCCTTTCTCGTCAAGTACTAGGGGCAATTTATCCAACCCAGCTCGACACAACCCATCCGCTGGCTTTTGGCTTGGACAGATACTTTACGCTCAAACAACGGGCGCAATCCTATGAGCTGCTCGAGGAAGGGTGGAATGTGGCCTGGCTTGAAGCGGGTCGCCCACGTAGTGGCTTTGCAGGCTATCGCACTTCGGCCCAGCTGACCCAAACCTTGGTTGCGGGGACGCAACCTTGGGGCAAAGGATCCATCGTTTACTTTGTAGATAACCCGCTCTTTCGGGGTTTCTGGTATGCTGGCCAACTTTTATTTACCAATGCTGTGTTTTTTAGGGAGTAAAGCCTACTTCGCCCATCGCCCTTCGGCATAGCGGTCCAGCAAAAGCGTGCGGGGAGCAGGGGGGGTTGCACCAAAACGATACGCCGCAAGTAGCTCCTGGCGAAAGGTTTCGAGCTGATCGCGCTGCTGGGTATAGAGTGTGGCCAGAACATCACCAGGCGCTACAAGATCGCCTGGCTTGCGGTGGAGCACCAGGCCAGCTGTGGGATCAACCGCTTCCTCTTTAACACGACGGCCTGCACCCAAACGCACCGCCAAGCGCCCAACAGCCCGGGCGTCTAGGTCGGCTACGTAGCCCTGAGCCATCTCGGGGGCAAAAACATCACCCGCAGGTTCTGCTCCAGGGCGTCTTTCCGGATGCTCCAGCAGGCGCACATCACCGCCCTGGGCTTGTACCATGGCACAAAAACGCTCAAAGGCCCATCCTTTCATCAGCGCCTGGCGTGCCTGCTCGCGCCCAGCCGCTGGCGTTGGCGCTACACCACCCAGCCAGAGCATTTCTCCCGCTAGCACCAACGTAACCTCCAGCACATCTTCTATACCTGCACTGTCCCCTTTCAAACAACGAAGGCTTTCGACCACTTCAGGCCAGTTGCCTACTGCGCGCCCCAACGGCACATTCATATCGGTCAGCCAGGCCACTGCCGATTTGCCTGCCCGAACGGCAATGCCCACCAGCGTCTCGGCCAAGCGACGCGCATCAGCCTCGCGCTGCATAAAGGCCCCGCGACCGCATTTAACGTCAAACACAAGTGCATCGGCCCCTTCGGCAAGCTTCTTACTCAAGATTGAAGCAGCAATAAGCGGAATAGACTCCACTGTGCCCGTCACGTCGCGCAAAGCGTACAGCTTACGGTCGGCCGGCGCAATCTCATCGGTTTGCCCAATCATCACGACACCACATGTGCGGAGTTGGCGACGAAACGCGGCGATAGAAAGATCAGTGCGGAGCCCTGGGATCGATTCCAACTTGTCTAGCGTGCCTCCAGTATGCCCTAATCCCCTACCTGAAATCATCGGCACCGGTACCCCACAAGCAGCGACGAGCGGCGCCAAAATCAACGAAACCTTGTCGCCCACACCTCCCGTTGAGTGCTTGTCTACCTTGCGCCCCGGAATATCCGACAGATCCAGCACTTGGCCAGAATGCAGCATGGCTTGCGTTAGGGCATCCATCTCTGCATCGCTAAGCCCACGAAGAAAAGCCGCCATAAGAAATGCACTCATCTGATAGTCGGGGACCTTACCCCACGTGTAGGCCTCAACCAACCAGCGCATTTCTTCCGGTTGCAAACTTCCCCCATCGCGCTTTTTAATGATCAACGTAACAGCCTCGGGCATATAAGCGCGATCTACACCTTATTTAGCAGTTGGTCGGCAGCCAATACCAAAAACATAAAATGGGTAGCTCCACCGCCCATAACGTACTCCACCTGCTGCCAGAGATAAGGAAACTCCTTGAGCTCAGGGAAATCGGGACGAATTAGCGCCGTTCCTGAAACAACGCCCCCGGGAATGTAGGTCCAGTCGGCCCGATTAAATCCATAGGCTACCGTCACGGAACGCGCACCAACCCCTGAGGCAAAAGCGGCCGTATTGCGACCTGGATGCACTCCTAGCACAAAGTTTAACGCGTTGAAAACATACACCGGACTAACCAGCTCTGGAAAGGCGCGATGCAAGAAATACTGCTGCACACCGAAGCGCTGGATTTCCCATCCAGCACCCCAAATACGTGGGCGATACGGCACGCTATAGGGATTTTCTTGCTGAAGCACATCGACTTCAGCGATGTAGTGGGCTACAGCCGTGCGCACGGCTGTAGCAAAGACCGTATCGTCTATAAGCGGCAAAGCCTGCCCTACAGCCCAACCCAGATCCTCAATATGGGCAATAATCCGGTCTCGGGCAGCTAGCAAGACTTCTCGGTAGATCGGCTTCCCGGTTGTACGCAAAAGCTCAACTGCAGCAACAACGCGCTCGTCTAACCCTCGCGTAGTATCCCGCTTTTGCTGCCAAAGCGCTTCGGCAACCGTTATGCATTCATGCGCCAGCACGGGATTATACCCTTGAAGCACGCGCCCAGCAATAGCTAAAGCAGCGATGCCTTTGTACTCATGCCCGGGATGCTCTTCAGTAAATACCCAACGATCATCGGCATTAGTAACTACCCATCGGGGATCACGTGCATCGACACGCAAGGCTGAGCGCACCTGCAGGGGCGTTGCGGGATCATAGATCTGGTTATCTGTGCTCCCGGCTGGATCCCCAATGAGCACATACTGCTTAAGCGTTGGTGTAATAATTCCACGGTAAAGGCGTCCTAAAGCCCGATATCCTCCTAAAATGGTTAGAACCCCATGCTCGATCTGCTGAAGCACATCTGGTTTCCCATCGGGCTGATGAATTTGCACTAGACGACGCTCCTGGTCGATTGTAGTATTGTCGTACGTCTTCAACACTTCAAAAAGCTCATACATTGCTGCCAAAATGTATACTTCGTCGGCTTGCGACTCGATGCGCAAGTCGTCGTCCCCTGCATCATGCCATCCTCCTCGGTCTAAACCAGGAACGTGGGCACCAGGAGCATGATGGGTAAGTAGCGTTGCACCTTGGACATATCCATCGAAATGGTTCGTGTCCGGTGGTGCCATACGTGCATCATCCAAATGACAGGCTCCGTGCCATAGGCGATATTGCTCTTCAACCCGCATATGGCACATTTGCACGGGCAGGAAAAATTCTAATGTGGGCTGCCAAACGTCGCGTTGGTATACATCAGGAGCTATCCGAAAAGGATGGGTTCGCCGGCCTCGAAATTCGAGCACATACAGCCCTGCCCGCGTAACTCGACTAAAATCGAACTGGGCATACCGGTAGCGCAAGAATTGCCCTTTCCAGGGCTGAGGTGGACCCGCTAGCACCTCTTCGACCCCTCCCTGCTCGGTAAGACGCAAAAGACGCACGGTTCCTTCCAGGCTATCCCGGGCATCTAGCTCCAAAACAGCCACTTTAGGCTGAGCCGGATGGTAACCCACTTGCGAAACCTGAATCACCGGCTCATAACGCCATCCCGCAAGCACGTGTGGCCGCAACACCCATTCGACCGCTCTTTGCGCAGCGCCAGCAGCAAAGGTCGTGCGTACCACAAACCAGCCATTGTTGTGCTGGACGCGCCCATCGTAGAGCGCTAGCTCTCCCGTCAAGCTTTCTATCTCTAGTCGAAGGGCTTCATTATCCGGCGCGATAACGAGCCGCCGCCCTACAGCCAACGGCAAGGCCTCTACCTCCCCAAACGCGTTGACCTGAACCGGCCCATGGGGCTGCCGAGGGAAAATACCTGCCGTGCTGTCCATGTACCATCCATGGCCAAAAAGCGCGCCAGGGAACAACTCCAAGTTAAATCCAACGCGACCTGCCCATGCTTCCGGAAGAGGAGCATCCAAATCCACTCCAATACGCACCCCTTCAGCCTCGCCCCGCACCCAAACACGATACGAAAGCTTTAGGTCGGGATAAAAGATCGGGTTAAAACCCTTTCGATGCTGGGCCGTATCTGGATAGGCTAGATAAGCTACAATTTCATTTTGCGCTCGGTGCACTTCGCGTCGAAGAAGCCGCGGGACAGGCTGCCATTGTCCGGGAGTGGCTTCTAGGCGCACATCGCCGTTGGCCGCTACGCGCTCGCCATGCTGAATAAGCGTCACGCCGCTTTGATGTCCTTCTGGGTAGAAATCTTGGAATACCATAACGCTTATCCCCTCGCGCTCGAAATACCCCCGCTCGTTCAGCACAAACCCCGACTGCTGGCTATAAGCTGCTCCTTTCGGCAGCATCCAAACAACCCAGAGACAAAGGATCGCGTTGCGCATCATAAACAAGAAGGATCTGTTCGCTAAACCCAAAATGCACATTCATGGCCAAAGGTGCAATCCTCTGCCCAAAGCTAAGACATCGACAAAAACAAAAAAGGGCTGCTCATCGAGAGCAGCCCCTCTGGAAGCTTAGCCAAAAGAGCCTACTTACCCTTCTTGATGCCCTCCGAAGTAATGGTGCCGTAACGGCGCATAAACTTCTCTACCCGGCCAGCGCGGTCAACGTACTGCCGCACACCCGTATAGAAAGGATGATTCGTTGCGTCCACATCGGAAACGTAAACTGGGCCTGGTAGCGTTGAGCGAATCTGAAACTCACTGCCATCGGCCAGCCGCACAGTGATCAATTTGTATTCAGGATGCAGGCCTTTTTTCATGGCAACCCCTGTCCGCGTTTGCTTTGCCTTGAAGGCAGGGTAACGCTCATACAACCTCACAGTTCCATCTCAAAAGCTTTGCCAGCCGCCTTAGGTATAAAGTTCCGCCCCCTTTTCGACAAACTCCCGGGCTTTTTGCCGCAGCCCTTCCTCGATAAGCTGCTGGGCTTCAACGCCTTGCTGCTCCGCCATGGCGCGAATTTCTTCGGTGATTTTCATGGAGCAAAACTTAGGACCGCACATGGAGCAGAAGTGGGCCAGCTTAGCACCTTCAGCGGGTAGCGTCTCGTCGTGATAGGCTCGCGCCCGCTCTGGATCAAGCGACAGATTAAACTGGTCTTCCCAGCGAAACTCAAAACGGGCCTTGGAGAGCGCGTTGTCCCAGTACTGCGCACCTGGATGGCCCTTGGCCAAATCGGCCGCGTGGGCCGCAATCTTGTAGGCAATGACGCCCTCGCGCACATCGTTCTTATTCGGCAAGCCCAGATGCTCTTTAGGCGTGACGTAGCAGAGCATGGCGGCACCAAACCAACCGATCATCGCAGCACCAATGGCCGAGGTGATGTGGTCGTAAGCTGGGGCAATATCGGTTACCAGCGGCCCTAACGTGTAAAAGGGGGCTTCATAACACTCGGCCAGCTCCCGGTCTACATTCTCCTTGATCAGATGCATGGGAATGTGGCCTGGACCTTCGATCATCACCTGCACATCGTACTTCCAGGCAATCTGGGTCAGCTCACCCAAGGTCTTGAGCTCGGCAAACTGGGCCTCATCATTGGCATCTTGAATAGAGCCCGGACGCAATCCATCACCCAAACTGATCGAGACATCGTACTGCCGCAAAATGGCGCAAATTTCCTCAAAGTGCGTGTAGAGAAAGTTCTCTTTGTGGTGGGCCAAACACCACTTGGCCATAATCGATCCGCCCCGCGAGACAATGCCCGTCCGGCGATAAGCAGTGAGGGGAATATAGGCCAGTCGAACGCCTGCATGGATGGTCATGTAATCGACGCCTTGCTCGCACTGCTCAATAAGCGTATCCCGAAAGATTTCCCAGGTAAGTTCTTCGGGCTTGCCGCCCACCTTTTCCAGCGCCTGGTAGATCGGAACGGTCCCGATAGGCACTGGACTGTTGCGCAGAATCCACTCGCGGGTTTCGTGAATGTTCTTGCCCGTCGAGAGGTCCATCACGGTATCCGCTCCCCAGTAAATCGCCCAAAGGAGTTTCTCTACCTCTTCGTCAATCGAACTGGAGACAGCCGAAGTGCCAATATTTGCGTTGATCTTAACCAGGAAGTTGCGGCCGATAATCATCGGCTCGCACTCCGGGTGGTTCACGTTGCAGGGGATGATGGCTCGCCCTCGGGCCACTTCATCGCGCACAAACTCGGGCGTTATCACCGGTGGAATTTGTGCTCCCCAAGCCTGCCCCGGATGTTGAAAAGCAAGCGACCAGCGGTCGCCCAAAGCCGCCTGAAGTTCGATAAGCCGTTCGCGCCGCATGTTTTCCCGGATGGCGACAAACTCCATCTCGGGGGTAATGATGCCCTGCCGGGCGTAATGCATTTGGGTAACGGCCGCACCGTTTTTGCCCCGCAGCGGCCGGCGACGAACGCCCGGCCAGCGATGCACCTTGCCGCGCAGCTCGGCTTGCTGGCGTTCCGCCTCATTCCGGTAACCGTCGTCGATCGGTTGAACCGGCCGTCCTTCGTATTCCTCTACATCCCCGCGCGCCTCAATCCAGGGACGCCTTAGGGGCGGCAGCCCCTGCCGAATGTCCCCGTGAAAGTCCGGATCTCCCCAAGGACCTCGCGTATCGTAAAGCAAGACCGGCGCGTTCGGCTCCAAGCGACCATCAGGCAGCCGCGTTGGCGACAGGTGCACCTCTTTGAAGGGAACGCGCAGTTCAGGATAACGATATCCGGACACGTACACGCGCCGAATAGCCTGCGGTGGTTGTGGCATCATAACGCCCTCCTGGGTTTAAAGCTTACGGAACAAAACCCGGGGCGGGCAGCGGAAAGGCACCAATGCGACAGGCGCGATCGGTGACCGTTTCCCTGCGCCGGCATTACCCGGATCAGGTTCAAAGGGTATGCTCTCAGCCCTGCCCTTGTGCGGACAGAGCACCCCCACGGTCTGCCAACGCCAACGCGACGCAACGCTCGGCGTTCCCTGTTTTAAAAAATCCCTCTCCGGTCGCGCTCCCTATAGGTAAGCCAAGACAAAGGCACCTCGACGTTGAGCTGCTGCACCTCTTCCGGCGAAAGCTCGGGCAAACGCGCTACCAACGCTAAAAACCGGTCGCGCTCCGCAGGCGTAACAATCCCGTCGGTAAGCACATCGAATTTGCGGATGTAGTCTTCCCGATCGAATGGCCGCGCACCATTGGGATGCGCATTGGCGACAGCTAGCTCATCAACCAGCACGCGCCCATCCTCAAAGATTATTTCCACGCGCCCACCAAAGGCCTTCTGAGCAGGATCTGGATGGTGGTAGCGTGCCGTCCACGCCGGATCTTCAACTGTACGAACCTTCCGCCAAAGCCGCACCGTGTCGGACCGCCGGGCACGCTCTGGCGCATAGCTACGCTCATGATGCCAGCTGCCGTCTTGCAAAGCCACAGCAAAGATGTACATGATGCTGTGATCGAGCGTCTCGCGGCTCGCCTCGGGGTCGTACTTCTGCGGATCGCCTGAACCTGAGCCAATCACATAATGCGTGTGGTGGCTTGTGTAAATGACAACTTCTTTGATCTTCTCAAAGTCATCAATCTTTTCGCGCATGCGAAAAGCCAAGTCAATTAGGGCCTGCGCTTGATACTCCGCCGAATGCTCTTTGGTATAGGTCTCTAAAATCTGACGCCTCGGCTCGCCAGGCTCAGGAAGCGCAACCTCGTAGAGGGCTTCAGGCCCGTCGAGCATCCAGGCGATCACGCTGTCTTCGCCTTCGTAGATGGGCGAAGGCGACGTTTCGCCGCGCATCGCCCGGTCAATCGCTTCAATGGCTTGCTTGCCAGCAAAAGCCGGCGCATAGGCCTTCCAGCTGGAAATCTCCCCTTTACGCGACTGGCGCGTTTGAAACGACACGTGCACAGCCTGCTGCACGGCCTGATAGATCACCTCCGTAGGAAGGGCAAGCAGCGCACCAATGCCAACAGTGGCCGCCGGCGCCAAGTGCGCAATGTGGTCTTTTTTGTGCTTGTGCAGACAGATGGCTTTCACCAGACTAACGTGCACCTCATAGGCCGCCAAAATGCCCCGCAACACATCCATGCCTCTCCGCCCTGTCTGCTGCGCCACAGCCAGAATAGGCGGGATGTTATCTGCCGGATGCGCATAGTCGGCAGCCAAAAAAGTATCATGAAAATCCAGCTCACGTACCGCCACACCATTGGCCCAAGCAGCCCATTCACAACTAAACCGCTGCGTTGCCGGCAGACCAAAAAGCGTTGCGCCTGCAGGATTCGGGTGGGCTAGCGCCTGCGTGCGCGCATTAGCTACCGGACGACGGTTGAGCGCAGCCACCGCAACTGCTGCATTGTCGATGATGCGGTTTATCACCATTTCGACTGCGGCTGCATCCAACGGGGCTTCATCGGTAGCTACTTGGGCAAGCTTCCAAGCCAATTGTTCCTCACGAGGCAGGCGCGCTTTGGAAGGATAGACGCGTACAACATGCTTCTGCATAACGATTGCCCAAAAGGTTCGTTTGGCGGCTAAGTGCAAACTACAGCTCACTAACTTACGCTGCAATGGCTTAGCGACCACAGGCCGCTTAACTAAAAAGCGCGCGAATCCCACTTTCGAACTGCCGTGCCCCTCCCTGCGAAGGGTGACGCACATAGGTATAGGGAATGCCCAGCGCCTGCAACGCAAACTCCGCTTTGCGACCCACAGCAATCACCCGCTCAGGCGATAAAATTTCAACAATGGCTGCGGTAAACGGCAGCCAGGAGCGCACTTCCTGCTGCGTAGGCGTGCGAATCGAAAGCGGCGCACCTGGATAATGGGGATGCAATGGCACTGCACTCCACGTAAAAAATCGCGGAAAGTACGGCCGCATAACGCGCCAGTAAATCCGGGCGCTGTATTCGTGATGCGGTCGAGGGGCTGCACTAGAAGCCTCGCCCTGCAGCGGGAATTCGGGATCAAGCAGTTGCGCCTCGCTCGTGAGCGGCACGCCAGAAAAACGGCAGCCCCAAGGTCCTGGCGCCTCAGCCAAAAGTAACACCGAGGGCACCGCTGCATAAGCAGCAAAATACCGCTTCAAGTTATTCCGGCGAATTGCTGGAGCTTCTTCCCGATCCAGCTCAGGATGACGATCACTATAAAGATTAAAAAGTCGCTCGCTTGAAGGCGTAGCAAAAAGCTGCGCTTCGCACAATGCCCAAAGTGACGCTATAGCTGGCACCATAACGATAACCCGTTGAACCTGGCCGAACCCCTTGGCGTTGGACTGCACGGCTTAACGTTAAGGTAAAACCTTTACCCCTTTTCAAGGGCATGAAGGGGCATAGCGGATTGACCCGACGACTACTGCTTTTTTGGCTGTTTGGGGTTGGGCTCTACAGCCTGGACTTCTGCGTTAAGCTCTTCCCCTTATGGCGTCTGCCCGTCGACATCTCATTTCCTATTGACCATTGGATTCCTTTTGAACCGATCTGGGCATGGATTTATATGCCTTTCTGGCTGCTATTTCTCTTTCTCGGAAGCGGCTATGCGCTTTGGCGCATGCGGGAGCATGGGCTCTACCCTTACCAGTTCCTCGCCGGAGGGACGCTCATGCAGTTAGGCGGCTGGTCGATCCATTTTCTGTTTCCAACCTACATGCCGCGCCCCGATCTGCCCGAAACCGGTGGGGCTTCAATCTGGCTAATGCGCCAAATCTACGAGGCCGATCCCCCTACCCACGTGTTTCCCAGTCTGCACGTTGCAAGCACCGTGCTGGTCGCTTACTTTCTTCAAATAGCTCTTTCGAACGCCTCACCAGCTACGCAGCGCGCCAGTTGGCTTATCGGAACCGCAACAGTCGTTTTGGTTTCGCTCAGCACCTTGTTCACAAAACAACATGGCGTAATCGATGTCGGCGCTGGCTTGCTCTGGGGCTATCTTTCAGGAACAGCTGGAATGCATTTAGGTATGGCCTGGCGCCGCTATCTACGTGCCGTGTGGGCGCTCTCAACGCGATGGCTGCGCTAGACCCTGCTGCCCTAGCATGTAGAGATAAAGCGCAGCAAGCACTAGCGCGTGCGTAATTTCCCCCCGCATAATCCGCTCCGGAATCTCCCCTACCTCCAGCAACACCACTTCGATCTCTTCCGCCCCATCCAACTGCTGCGCTCCCACCAGCCGAACGTTTTCTGCTAGAAATACGTGGCAGCGATTGGTGAGGATGGCTGGGTTAGGCGCGACCGCACCTAAATACCTTAAGTGCTCTGGAGCATAGCCGGTCTCTTCCCGCAATTCACGACGCGCGGCCTCTAGGGGCGAAGGGTCTTCGGGATCTACAGCACCACCAGGAATCTCAAGCGAAACCTCTTTGGTGCCGTAGCGATACTGCCGCACAAAAACGATCTGTCCTTCAGGCGTGACTGGAATGACGTTCACCCAGTCGATCGCTTCGAGCAGATAAAAATCATACGGCTTAGTGGCCCGCGGCGGCTGCACCTGCTCACGCCAGATGCGAAACACCTTGTAATCGGCCAGCACTTCTCGATGCAAGCACTTCCAAGGCCCTAACATAGAAGTTTCTCTGGTTCCAAGTGCAGGGAAAGCAAACGATCCTACTTCTTGAAAGGCTCCCCTTAGGCTCTTGGCGACGACACCTGCTGAGCAAATCGGCGTTTGAGCGCCGCAAGCACAGCCTCGAGCGTGGCATAGCCCACCTGCTTTTGAGCTTGCGCCACTGAAACCCAAGCTGCAGCCACAATGCCTTCCTCAGGCTGTGGCACAAACGTCTCGGCCGTCGTCTCCATCAGAAACCAGCAGGTCACCTTCACCGCATAGTGGCCATCTAGGGGATAGGCATGCACCGTATGCCCCAACAATGTCAGTAACCGAAGCGCTTCAGGCGGGATGCCCAGCTCTTCGGCCACTTCCCGTAAGGCGCAAGCTTCGACCGCTTCACCCGGGTTACATTTGCCTTTGGGCAAATCCCAGCATCCCCGTCGATGAATCAGGAGCACCTCCGGCGCTGACGCAGCAGCCCGAAGGATAACGCCCCCGGCAGCTTGCACGCCGACAGGCGGACGGTAAGGAGAAAAATTACAAAATGCCGAAGCCGGTAGCGCTGTGCGCAACTCCCAAAAACCTTTACAGGCCTCAGCTCCCCCTGGCGGCACCGCTACAACGCCGAGCCGCGTGCAGCAGCATTCCTGGGGAACCGCTTCAGGAAACTCCCATAGCCGCGTTCCTGCTGCTAAACCTTGCCTACCCGCTTGGTCCGAAAGGCAAGTCACAAATACTTGTGGAGCTGTTGAAGGAAGCAGTAACGGCCCTAACAGCTGCATCGCCTATTGCCCTCCCAAACGCAAGGCCATACCTAGCCCCACAACCCAAAGCCATCCATTGCCGCCTTCATATAGCGGCTTGTAGAGCGTAAGCTCCGGCCGCAAACGCATGCGATTTCCTATAACCCCGCCAACGGTTACGCCAGCCAGAGATCCTGTACCCACCTCATCAGAGCCTGTAGAACCCATGGTCACGATAAGCATCCGTGCACCCGTATATAGGCGCGGTGAACCTACCCACAGGGAAGGATACAGACCCACCGTACTAAACCGTTCATTCTCTAACTCCAATCCATAATAGGAAATGCCCATTCCTACAGCTACCTGGGGAGAACGGGTAACGAATTGGTACTTTCCCTCCATCATAACTGCCCCCAAAACAATACCTTCTGCAGCCAGAAACCCGGTTGTTCTAGCCCCAATCTCAAAACGTGGCGATACACCATAGCGGCCGTAAAGCTCTATAAGCCCTACGCCTCCTCCTTCATCATCTCCTAAGGCCCCAGCACCGGTGATTCCAACCCCTACTTCTGTTTTTCCCTGAGGTAGCACATCTGGTCCCTGAAACGCCGCCAGCGAAAGACAGCCCGAACATAGCAGTGCCAAGCTCAAGACCCCTATCGCCTGTAGGCTCATAGCCATCATATCCTAGGTTCTAAATAGGTTCTAATCTAAAAAGGAAGCCTCCTGGAATGGTGGCTTCAAAATTTAGACACATCCTTCAACTTTTTTCTACCCGTTTAATCGTGCAGCCAATAGAGCGCGTAGTAGCTACTGGGATCGGCTTACCTGCGGCCATTGCTTCCATGGCATTGAGTAAATAGGGCTGTTGCACGGCCTCGGGATTGCGGGCATTATCATCAATTGCACCCCGGTAAACCAGCACCAAGTCCTTATTAAAGAGAAACACATGGGGCGTGCGGGTTGCCCCAAAGGCATCAGCCAGCCTGGATCCTTCATCCAGGACGTATGGGAAGGTATAGCCTTTTTCCTTTGCCTGCTGCTGCATGTCTTCAAAACCGTCACCCCGATTTCGATAGGCTTCGTTAGGGTTCACGGCAATCATGCCAATGCCTAGTTCCTTGGCTTTCTGCGCCACAATCAAATACCGATCTTCCCAAGCCTTTACCCAAGGGCATGTATTGCACGAAAAAATAACCAGCAGGCCATTTTTACCCGCAACGTCGCGTAACGAGAGCATTTGTCCCGATACGTCGCGCATTTTTAAGTCGATCAACGGGGCCTTGCTTCCAATCTCTAGCTCTTTTTCGGGGCCAGAAACCGTAAGTGCTAAACCTAGCAGTCCAGCAACCCCTAACCAGAAAGGTTTGCGCTTCATGGTCGTTCTAGGAAAGGTTAAACAGTTTATGAATAGCGTATGAACGACAACA
This sequence comes from Rhodothermus bifroesti, assembly GCF_017908595.1. Taxonomy (NCBI): domain Bacteria; kingdom Pseudomonadati; phylum Rhodothermota; class Rhodothermia; order Rhodothermales; family Rhodothermaceae; genus Rhodothermus; species Rhodothermus bifroesti. The sequence goes on along the minus strand of NZ_JAGKTL010000001.1, from coordinate 537,348 downwards.
AACACCTTTAAGGTTCCATTGCCCAAGGAAGCCATTCGATGAACACCTCAAGCCCAGCTGGAGCTTTTTCAAGGGCTTCGGGCAAATGGATCAGGCAGTTGGCTCGCACCATGGAATGGTAGAGGTTAGAACCTTGCGGACCGGTATCGTGCACGTAAAGTTTGCCGTCATTTGCGGCACGGGCTACCCCTCGGGTGAAGAAATAGAGGCCGGCTTTTTTCGGTGTAGGCGCCTCGAGTACAGCTGGAAAGCGCGGCCGCAGCACAGACTGTTGCCCTTGCATGCGCCGAAGCGCAGGCACAACGTACTGGTCGAAGCACAAGGCAGAAGAGACTGGATTTCCAGGCAGCCCAAACACGGGTTTCCCTTCTAGCAAACCAAAAGCCATTGGTTTGCCAGGTCGCTGGCGAATCTTCCAAAAAAGCCATGCCGTGCCATAAGCATCCAGCACTTGACGCACAAGATCATAAAGCCCAACCGAAACCCCTCCAGAAAAGACCAGCACATCGGCCTCAAGTGCCTGCACCACAGCTTTCTCCAGCTTCTGACGATCATCCGGTACGCGAAGCGGTGGTAGCACTTCTGCACCGGCCCATTGAGCCTGCGCTGTAAGTCCTGGGCCAGCAGAGTCCCGAATATGCCCCGGCGTTAGCGCTTGAGAGGGATCGACCAGTTCATCTCCTGTAACCACCACCCTCAATCGCGGTCTGCGAAACACAGGAACTTGGGCAACCCCTATCGTAGCCAACATGGCCACTACTGGCGGCGTAATAGGCTGCCCTGGGGCAAAGAGTAACTGACCTGCCTGGACGTCCTGTCCGGATGGACGGATGTTTTCTCCTGCCGCCGGTCGCTGCAAAATGCGCACCCTACCCTCTGAATCGACTTCGGTCCATTCTAAGGGCACAACGGCATCGGCCCAGTGAGGCAGCGGAGCGCCAGTCATAATTTGCACACAAGCCCCTTTAGGCACTACCTCCGGGGGCAGCTGTCCAGCACCTACCGTGGCTACCACCCGCAACAGGGCCGGCAGCTGAACAATATCCGCTTGCCGAACCGCATAGCCGTCCATCGCGGCATTGGGAAACGGCGGAATATTATCGTGACTGACCACTGGTTCGGCTAAACGCCGACCCAATGCCTGGGCTAAAGGCACCTGCTCAACAGGCAAAGGCTTGACATGATCTAAAATCAATGCCCGGGCTTCATCTACAGAAACAAATTCGCGCATGATTTTCGGTTGCGCTCTTAAAAAAATCAGATCTTTGACTGAAAGATATTCACGAACTTCTGCGAGTTATGCTCCGCTACGACTATGCACCCGCGTTGGCTTTTTTAGAACCCCACGATTGGGAAGCTATACATCCACGCCTCGAAGCCGCCCAAAAGATGCTTTTGGAGCACACAGGACCTGGGCACGAAATGCTTGGCTGGCGTGAGCTATTACGCAAACCCGACGACGCACTGCTCGAAATGCTCGATGCTACTGCTGCCGAAATTCGCGAGCAGGCCGACGTCTTTTTGTGTCTGGGTATTGGCGGATCCTACTTAGGGGCACGCGCTGTCATTGAAGCCCTTACCCCCTCTTTTAGACACCTTGCTCCTACGCCCGAAATCCTCTTCGCTGGTCACCACCTCAGTGGAAGCTATCTCAAAGCACTCCTCAACTACCTTGAAGGCAAATCGGTGTACCTCAACGTTGTTTCTAAAAGTGGAACTACCCTTGAGACAATGTTGGCCTTTCGCGTGCTTCGTCCCTGGATGGAAGCCCGCTTTCCCGATGCCAGCCGACGTATTCTTGTGACCACCGATCCTGCCCATGGCCGTCTGCTTGAGATGGCCCGTACTTACGGCTACCCACGCTTTGCCATCCCACCGAATGTAGGCGGAAGGTTTTCTGTTTTAACTGCCGTTGGTTTGCTACCTATCGCTGTAGCTGGGGTTGACATTCGCTCGCTTTTCTACGGTGCTGTCGAGACCTGCGAACGACTCTCCAATCCTCTCGATAACCCTGCCCTCAACTACGCTGCACTGCGCTACTTGCTTTATGAACGCGGCTACGCCCTCGAACTCCTTGCTGTCTTTGAACCTCGCCTAAGCGGCATTGGCGCTTGGTGGCAGCAGCTTTTTGGAGAAAGCGAAGGGAAACAAGGTAAGGGACTCTATCCCGACACAGTTCAGTACTCAACGGATCTACACTCGTTAGGACAGTATGTCCAGGAAGGAAGGCGACATCTAATTGAAACTTTCCTGATGGTTGAACGCGAACCTGACCCCCTACTGGTTCCAGACACCGGAGATGACTTAGATGGTCTAGCCTACCTTTCTGGCCGTTCCTTTCAAGAGATCAACCGCATCGCCTACGAAGGCACCCGTAAAGCTCATGCTGAAGGTGGCGTTCCAGTCTCAACGATCTGGCTAGAGCACCTTAGCCCAAACGCTCTAGGCGCCTGCCTGTACTTCTTTATGCATGCCGTAGCCATCAGCGGCTACTTACTTGGGGTCAATCCTTTCGACCAGCCTGGCGTTGAGGCCTATAAACGGGAAATGTACCGGCTTCTCGGCCACGCCTAAGCTATTATGCACAACGTGGATTACCTGTGGATAGCAGGGGATAACGCTGCGGATAAGTCGGGGAAAAGTTTTGCTGCACAGCTTAGGTGTACAAAACCTCCCCACTTTCCCCACGTTATCCCCGCTTTTCCACGATGTGGACAATGGGGGATAACGTGGACGCTGAACGTTTGGCGTTAGCCATGAATTGATGTGGAAACGTGGAAAACAGTAAATAAACGCCTTAAAAAGCTCAAAAATGACCTTTGAACCAAAGGCTTTGTGGATAAAGTGGTGGAATAGTTGGGCTGTTTATCCACAAAGCTATAAAGTCGCTGTGCACAACTTCACTTTCCACATTTCCACAGCGTGCTATAACAACGACAACACTGCTTTTTTAAAAAAACCTATTGTTGAAAAAGCTGCTTTCACCGCCTCAAGAGCATTTGTGCAGTGGTATCAAAACGCTTACTTTTACCTCCAGGCTAACCTTTCCACAAGCTGTTAAGCAGTCTATGATCCGGCGTATCCTTGTAGCCCTTGATCCAGACACCGATACGCGAACTGCCGTTCGCTACGCTTCAGAACTCGCTCGCCGTCATGGTGCCAGCGTAACTGGACTGGCTGTTGTTGACACGGGCCACATCGAAGCTAGCATTCGCGGAGGAGGTATTGGAAGTATGTATTATGCCGTAAAGCTACGTGAACAGCTCACCGAAGAAGCCCATCTGGTAGCCCGTCGGCTTATTGAGGAATTTGACGCCGTTGCCGATGAAGAGGGCTTACGGCACCGCAATACCGTCGCTGAAGGGGTGCCTTTTCAGCGGATTATAGAAGACATGAAGTATCACGACCTGCTTGTGGTAGGTAAAGAGCCCCACTTTTTTTACAGCCATCCCGAAGAGAAAAATAAAACGCTCGTCCGGGTGGTACACGAAAGCGTCGGCCCTGTACTTGTGGTCGGTGAGGTATACCGCGCAATTCATCGCGTGCTTATAGCCTATGATGGCAGCGCTGCAGCAGCTCGAGCAATCCAGCGTTTTGCTCAGCTTAAGCCTTTTGGAACTGAGGTTGCGCTAGAAGTCCTTACCATCTCAGAGGACACTTCTGAAGCACGCCTTATGCTTTCACTTATGGAAGAATACCTTCAAGAACATGGGTTTATTCTTAATACTACAGTCCGTAGTAGCGAAAGTGTTGCTGAGGAGATTGTTCGTTTTGCTGAAGAGGTCAAGGCCGACTTGGTTGTTGCTGGTGCGTATGCCACAAGTGGTTTAAAGCGTTGGCTTTTTGGATCCTCTACCTCGGCGCTTTTGGAAAAAACGACTTTGCCTCTTTTTATTTACCACTGATTGACAGGCCAAATGTGCCGCCCATCGCTGCGTAGCCAAAGTGCACCGGAAGTTGCCGTGATCCATACTTTTGCTTTCTGCTGGAGCCATCGCTGATGTACCTGCGGGCTTACACCGCGCCATCCGGTACTGATGACGGCCCACCCAGCATGGGTGGTTTCTGGAAAGACTGCCTCCACCAGGGCTGGTGTACTGCTGGTTGAAGATCCGTGATGGCCAACTTTGACCACGTCGCTTTGAAGCAGTGCGCCGTAGGCTCGAACAAGCTGGCTTTCTAACCCTGCTTCAGCATCCCCAAGAAAAAGCCAACGGGTGTTGCCATAGACCATGCGCAGTACTACAGAGCGTTCGTTATCAGACGGCTGCATCGAAGCAACACCCGGAGCCAGTACTTGGAGCACAACGGCATCTTCCAAGTGAATCGTGTCTCCTGCCGCTAAGGGATAGCGAGCAAGTCCTAGACTATCCAGTACCTGCTGCACTTCTCGAGCGATGCGAGAAGTGTCGGAAGCGCCGTTGTCCAGCACGCGTCCAACTTTGATGCGGCGTAAAAGCGTCGGTGCACCGCCAATATGGTCAGCATCAGGATGGGTAAGTAAGAGCACATCTAAGTAATGGATGCCTTGCCAACGTAGAAAGGGAAGCACATTCCAATAGAGAGTTGCTTCTTCAAAGGCATAGCCGCCGACGTCGATAAGCAGGTGTCGGCCGTTTGGGGTGCGAATCAGGGTGGCATCCCCATGTCCTACATCAAAAAACACCACATCTAGGGTGGGGGAAACAGGTCGGCTAAGCCACACCCCGGCACAGCTGCAGCCAAGCATCAGACCCAAAGCAAGGCGACGGAATTTAAAAGAGCGGCTAAGCAGGCCTAAAAGCAACGGAGGCAGCAGCAAGAGCCATAAAGGAGGATGGGGATAGTACATAACCCACCCGGCAAACGCCTTGTCGGCCAAACTACCTAGCCAAAGCAGCCCTTGAGCACACAGCGTAGCTGCACCGCCAAACAGTTGTCCTACCGCAGGACTTAGCAGCGCGCTTAGGGCAGTAAGCAGTCCAGCGCTTAGAGCACCTGAGCCCAGTGGAATACCTATAAGGTTTAAGGGAAGTCCAGCCCAAGATACATAGCCAAAATGCAAAAGCATAAAAGGAGCTGTAGCCAACGTGGCTGTCAAGGTGGCCAGTAAGCTCCCGGTTAGGTAGCGTCCTATGCTGGATCGCAGCAGGCGTTTGGGTAAATGCTGCTGTAGTGAGCCAAGTCCACCAATCAGCCCGCAGACAGCGGCAAAGGAAAGCTGAAACCCTGGTTCAAAAAGCTGTGATGGATCCACAAGAAGGATAAGCAGCGCGGCTGCACCTAGGGAGTTGAAAGGATGCGCAGGAACCTGCCGGAGCGTAGCGCCTAGCAGCAGTCCTGTCATAACCAAAGCGCGCACGGCCGAGGCAGGAGCTCCTGCTAGCCATACGTAGCCGAGAACAATGAGCAGTGTAAGTAGCGTACGCGTCCATTCCATGCCCCACCAGCTTAAACCTAAGCGAAGCAGAAGCGGCCGCAAAAGCGCATAAAGAACCAAACCAACAAACATCACATGCAGCCCAGAAATTGCCAGCAGGTGGGCCAGGCCAGCCCGACCTAGCTGCCCACGCGTTTCCCAGTGCAAGCCCGATCGATCCCCTAGCACAAGGGCTTGCACGATAGATTGCGCTTCCGGATCTGGAATGGCTTGCGTAAGGTCCTGCTTGATGCGGCGTTTTAGCGGCTCCAGCCAGCTATAGGGGAAGCATTGGCCAGAGACTATAGGTTGTAAAAGTCGGGGGTCTTGAACCCTTAGCTGAGCAACAACACCTTGGCGACGCAGCCGCGGCCGGTGGTCTATCTGTCCCGGATTTCGAGGGGCTGGAAGAGGCTCTAAGCGTCCACCCACAAATATCTGGTCGCCGCAACGGAGCTCAGGCAGACCATGCTGTAAAGTGTCTACCCCAGACACCACGATTTCCAGAAAAAAAGGAAGGCGCAACGTGTCTTTTCCCACCAGGAGCATTTGCACCTCTGCCCTAAAGCGTAAGCCATAAGAGGTAGGTTGTGGCGCGCTACGCACAGTAACCCATGCGATCGCGGTAGTATCGGTGGGGATCGAGTTCGGCCTAGGAGAAAACCACAATTGCCAGTGAGCTGCACCCGTGCCTAAAAACAGCAGCCCTAAAGGAAGGGCTAAAAACAGCGAGCGATGTTTCCTAAAAAGCAAACCCAGCGTGATCCCCCCAGCGATTGCAGCTACGGCAAGCCAAACCAAAACTGGCCAGCTTAACCGATCGGCAAGCAATATCCCCAGGCTCAGGCAAATAGCCGTCCAGGCAAGCGGTGCATTGCGAAACATGCCCACGGGCATAAGGATCTAGCCCATTTTTAGAAGACACTGGTGCGTCTCTCTTGTAACTCGTGCCGCAAACAAGCTGTGAATCCCGCGCTTTAGCCAGAACCTTCCTAAGGTTGAAGAATTGCAGCAAAGCTGTAAACGTCCTAAAGGTGTTCTTTAAAGCAAACGGCCATGCCTCGTCGACGTGAGGTTCGAGAGCGGGTGTTGCAGGCCCTTTATGCCTATGAGGTCGGTCATGACACGGCCGAGCACGTCATCGAGACCATTTTGCGTCCTGCTCTAAAAGAAGATGCCGCGGCACTGCGTTTTGCCATTAGTCTTTTTCTACGCACGTTAGATTATAGTGAAGAAGCGGACCGCCTCATTGGAGCGCATGTCCAAAATTGGGATTTAACCCGTATTGCTTTAATCGATCGCTTACTCCTCCGAATGGCTATTTGCGAATTGCTAACTTTTGAAGATATCCCCCCTAAGGTTTCTATGAACGAAGCGATTGAACTAGCCAAAAGGTATAGCACGGAAAAAAGTGGATCGTTTGTCAACGGGGTTTTAGATGCCGTGGTACTTGATTTGCAACGGCAAGGGCGCTTAAAAAAATCTGGCCGTGGCCTGATTGGCATCGAGACCCTGCTTCAACGGCTGGCAGCCCAGCAACAGTCTAAATCATAGCAGGCATGGCCCTGATTGCTATTGGAGACATTCATGGATGCGTGCGTACGCTGGAGACTTTGCTGGAGCAACTCGCTCCCACCACAGAAGATCAGCTGATTTTTATCGGGGATTATGTGGATCGGGGGCCTGATGCCCGGGGGGTCATTGAACGGCTCCTTCGCTTGCGCGAGGAAATATCGTGTGTGTTTTTGCGTGGAAATCACGAGGCCCTGATGCTCCAATATCTGGACCGGGGAGAGGTGGACTTGTGGTTCATGAATGGAGGGCTAACCACCCTTAACAGTTACCGTGGAAATGGCGTACGCATTCCTGAATCCCATGAGCAATTTATTCGGGAAACGCAGCTGTATTATGATACCCCAGAGTTCTTTTTTGTTCATGGGGGGCTAAAGCCAGATTTGACCATTGCTGAAAACCTGAAGCGTTATGCCCACACCGAGCTTTTTCTTTGGGAGCGGGATCACCTAAATGCTCCGCGTCTGGCTTGGGAAAAAACGGTTGTTTGTGGGCATACGCCGGTTGCCGAGCCTCTCAATCGAGAACGACTTATTGCAATCGATACGGGGTGCGTTTACTCGCATCCCGGGCTGGGACGGCTGACTGCTGTGCGCTTGCCGGAACGCGTATTTCTCTCGATTCCACGCCAGGATTTGGTCTAGCAAAGGTTGCGTCAAAATGCAAACCACAATCCAGCACGTAAAAAGGGGCGGTGCAGGCCAAACTCGCCAAAGAAGAACTGCCGCTTTCCGAAGGCGGAGATTGCTCGAAAGAAAGGCTCTAGAAACAGACCAAAGCGCTGATTTTTTTGGGCGCGTGTTTCATTTGATGTAAACAGTAAGCTGGGTCCTGCCCGCAGGCCAATATCCAGATCGTACGGCAGAGGTGCATTACCCAGCGTTCGGAGCATACCGGTAAGCCGCAGTGCAGCCCCGAAGGCTGCCGAAAGCTGCAGACTTTTTTCACCACCTGCAAACGAAGGCGAGGCGTCTGCATAGCTCATGCCTTCGATGGTATAGATGCTCCTTGGCCCTACATATCCGACCTGCACGCCTAAACCAGGGGCTACAGCCAAACCGAGTTGTAAAAAGCGTCCCTCATCGGGCGGGATAGGCTGGGCCCATACTGTTGAAACCAAAAAAAAGGTTATCAAAAAAACACTGCGATGCATTCTTGCTGCAGAGGGCCAAAGGAACAATTGTTCTTCTGCGTCGATAGGGACCGGCTGGCTTTTACTGGTTTATTTCACGAAAGTTGTGCCATATGCCTCTGCGTTGCGGAATTGTAGGGTTGCCTAATGTGGGCAAGTCTACCCTGTTTAATGCACTTAGTCGCGCGGGTGCAGCAGCAGCAAACTACCCCTTTTGTACGATTGAGCCCAACGTAGGCGTAGTACCAGTACCGGATGCGCGACTGTGGCGACTGGCAGAGCTTGCAGGCTCGGCCAAAGTCACTCCTACAACGATCGAGTTTGTGGATATTGCAGGTTTGGTCGCTGGCGCTTCGAAGGGAGAAGGGTTGGGTAATCAGTTCCTGGCGCATATTCGCGAGGTAGATGCCATTTTACACGTCGTTCGTTGCTTTGAAAACCCCGATGTGGTTCATGTCGCTGGGGCCGTTGATGCTGCGCGCGACATCGAGATCATACAGACCGAACTGCTGCTCAAGGATCTGGAGACTGTAGAGCGCCGCATCGAGCGCACGGCCCGCGCTGCCAAAAGCGGAGATAAAAAGTTGCGTGAAGAGTTGGCTTTTTATGAGCAGCTACGCGAAAAGCTGAGCAGCGGCCAGCCAGCGCGCAGCTTCACGACAACCGGCGCCGAGTCGGCTTGGATGCGCTCGCTGTTTTTGCTAACGGAAAAGCCTGTGCTCTATGTGGCCAACGTAGCCGAGTCTGACTTGCCTGAAGGAGAGGGCAATCCTCATGTCGCCAAGGTACGAGAGATTGCAGCGCAGGAAGGGACTTCGGTCGTGGTCATTTGTGCCGAGTTGGAAGCACAGCTTGCCGAGCTGGACGACAATGAACGCCAGGCGTTTCTCCGTGCATTAGGTTTGGAACAGTCCGGGCTAGAGCGGCTGATTCGGGCAGCCTATGACCTGCTGGGGTTAATCACGTTTTTCACGGTGGGCCCTAAAGAAGCGCGGGCTTGGACCATCCGCCGTGGCACTAAGGCGCCCCAAGCCGCGGGGATGATTCACAGTGATTTTGAACGGGGTTTTATTCGCGCCGAAACGATCGCTTACGAGGACTACGTGCGCTGCGGCTCGGAAGTAGCTGCCCGAGAGGCAGGTTTGCTGCGTTCGGAAGGCCGAGAATACGTGGTGCAAGACGGTGACGTGATGCTGTTTCGATTTAATGTCTAAACCGTGGGTCGTAAAGCCGGCCAAAGGTTAGGCTGATTATGGGTGTTCCAAAAAAGCGCTGCGGGGGTGTGTTGCCTTCTAATAGTTGAACTGGACGAGGAAAATAGTGGAGCATATAGCCGAAGCGTATGCCTTGGGCTGCCCGATGGCTACTGCCAAAATAAGCTCCAAACACCACCATACCTCCAATACCGGTGTGCAAACGGCCTTTGGGCAGCGCTTGAAATACATCATAAATACGCTCGCCTAGCTCAGGCTCATAGCGATTATTCTTGTTGCGATCGTCAAAGTAGGGATAAACCCACCCCAGCGTCGGTCCTGCAGAAAATTGCACGTAAGGACGCAGGTTATCTGCAATCTGCTCACGCCAAAGGCGCCGTTGCACCCCTGCTTGAAAAGGAAGGAGAAGGAGATAGTTTGCCTTGTTTTGAATGTAACTGGCACCCGTAATCGGGTTGTAAAACTTCTGCTCGCGCTCGTCTTTGCCCGCACTTAAACTCAAATCGATCAAAAACTGCACATCTGTAGCTATCGAACGGTGATAATAGCCGCCAAGCCCAAATCCACTGTTGGTCAACAAAATCTGAAAGCCTAAGCCCGTTCCGTATGGGTCTGCGCGACTACTATCGGCAGCTTGCTGAGCCCAGGCTTGCCAAGCCGGAAGGAGCAGCACCATCCACCCTACCCACCCCGCAGGAGCACGCATCGCAAACGGTTTTCAGGTCCTTAAATCAACCCCTTAAAGCTTAAGACAGCATTTCAAATTAGTTTCGTGGGTTAAGCTGGCGCATTTTGTCACGGAAAAATCGGCCCTGAGGTGTAGGTTCAAAATCCCAATTGGCGATGAGTTGCGGGGACCAAACGGGATCAAATACCCATGCCGTCCAAGAAATCCCCTTTTGTTCCATGTAGCGAAGGATTGCTTCACCATACGTCTCATCGCCAATTACTGGAACGTGGGCACCAGGGCCGTCTGCGCTCATGAACCCCAGTTCGGTAACAAACACCGGATACGTGTTTGCCACAAATCCCCAGTCTTGCTCCCATTTTTCTTCCCAAGGGGGCTGGCGTTTTTGAGGATAGGGATGCGCCGTGTAGGCAACCCCGGGAAAGTTAATGGGATGCTCACGAACCGGAGTGAGGTCGTAGGCCCAATCAAAGCCCCCTACCAGGGGGATGACGGTCTGGTCGTGCGCGTAGATGATGTAGATGATTTCTTCTATAATGGCCTTGTACTCTTCCCAAGACATGCGACCTAGCGTACCGTTAAAATGGGTGGGTTCGTTAAAAAGCTCATAGAAAGCCACGATCGGATTATGGCGAAAGTGCTCTGCAATGGTTTTCCAGAAACGGAAAGTCTCCGTTTTGGTGGTGTTATACATCGGGTGCTGAAAGAGCTCTGTGCGCAAGTTACCAATGCTATGCCAGTCAATGATCAAGTAAAGCTGCAGCGCATTAGCCCACGCAACCGCTTGGTCGAGAAGTTTTAGGTACGCCGACGCGCCACGCTCGCGCCAAGCTTGGGGGTGGACCGGAATGCGGACAATGTTGGCATTCCAGTCTTTTTTGATCACTTCAAAAAGCGTTTTATTCCATTTGCCAATGCGCTCCAGTCGGTCAGGATCGGCAATCGATACGCCTCGGAAAACGAGCGTGCGGCCGTTTTCGTCGACAAAACGGTTGCCTTCAACACGCACGAAAGGAAGTGAATACGTGCGAGGCGGGGAGGCTGGTGCGTGCGTGGTGTCGATCACTACGTCATCAACTTTTTGCGGTTGGGCGAATGCCGAGCTCGAAAGCATGACCCAGACCCATAGGAGCAAGTAGCGGGACATAGGAAAAGCGCAGGATGATTCCAATTCGTCCATACAATGGAATAAAGCACTGTGGCGATGTTTGCAAAAGTTTATTTCTTTTCTTAAAAGGGAATTCAAAAAAGTGTCTCCTGTAAGCTTAGGTCTCGGTTTGCGGATGAATTACACAAGCGTATTTTTCTGGAGGTTTTTTAGGGCTGGGGTGCTGCTCCTCGGGTTTGGGGGATGCCAGATGCAATCTCCCAAAGCTACGCTTCCACCGGAGGCCCTACCTGTAGTAGAAACCCGTGCCGATTCCCTAGCGATGCGCATATATCGCGCTTGGGGTGGGCCAGAAGTTTGGGCACGGCTGGCCTATATTCGTTTTGACTTTGCTGTGGTTCATGACGGTATGCGCCAGTTGGTAGCGCGCCACCTTTGGCATCGGCCTAGTGGCCGCTATCGGCTGGAATGGCAAAGGGGGGACTCGCTCTACGTAGCGCTTTTTAATGTGCATACGCGCGAGGGGCAGGTGTACCATCATGGTCAGCCCCTAGCCGCTAAGGTCAGTCAACGGCTGCTGGAAGAAGCTTACCGGCGCTATCGCAACGATAGTTTCTGGCTGTTGGCTCCGGTTCAGCTTTTTGAAGCAGGAGTTTTGCGATTCTATGAAGCCGATTCGAGTACCGCAGCGTATGAAGTGCTACGGATTGAGCTGCAGCAGGCTGAGGGGTTGCCTGCTGCGCGTTACTGGCTGTATGCAGATCGGCAAACGAGCCTGGTGCTTCAATGGGCCTACCCCATGCACGACAATCCGCGGGCGCTGCTAGCCCAGTATCGCTGGACGGATTACCAGCAATGGCAAACGCCCTATGGGATCGTACGTTGGGCTACACAAAAGGCGTTTTTGTATGGGCCTTTGGTGATCCTTACCGATCACGTAACCTTTCCAGGGACGGTTCCTGAAGCTTGGTTTGCCAACCCTCTGCCTATTTTGGGACTTGGAGCCCAGGAGAAATAAATGGACGTGCGGTTGTTATTAGCGCAGCGGTACCTCGTTTCACGACATCAGGTGACACTGATAGCCGTCATCACAGGGATTTCTGTGCTGGGCGTTGCCGTAGGCGTAGCAGCGCTTATTGTGGTGCTTTCGGTGATGAATGGATTTTATCGGGTAGTGCGCGATCTGCTTGTTTCGGTGGATCCACACGTGCGGATTGTTGGCGTAGCGCCAGGAGGTATTCCCGCTTCGGACTCGCTGGAGCAAGCATTGCGGCAGCTGCCCCATGTGCGGCAGGTTACAGCCTATATCGAAGGCAAGGCGCTGTTGCTTTACGAAGGCAGTAGTGAGGCGAACAAAGTGGTGATTGTACGTGGGGTGGAACCTGAGGCCCTCAAGGCATTAACGCATGTTTTCGGCAGTGTTGATTTGCGAGGGCAAAAGGAGGGACGGCCTGGCGTCTTAGTGGGCATGCCTCTGGCCCAACGCCTGGGGCTGTTACCAGGGAGTCCTACCGAGCCGGCCAGCCAGGTCGGGTTGCTTTCGGCGCCAGCACTGGAGCAACTTTTGATGTCCCCGCTTTCGCCACCTCCCTTGATCCGCTTTGAAGTACGAGGACTGTACCAGCTGGCTTCGGGCTATGATGAAAGCTATGTTTTTATCGCTCTGGAAGAGGCGCAACGGCTGTTTCGCATGCCTGGACGCATTGACGGCATTGAGCTGAGGCTGGACCACCTCGATCGCGCCGAGACTATTAAGACCTTACTGCAACAGCAGCTGGATCCTACCCAATACCGTGTGCAAACATGGTACGACCTCCAGCGCGGCTTGTACGAAGTAATGCGTCTAGAAAAATGGGGGGCTTCTCTTATTTTGGCACTCATTGTTGTAGTAGCCGCATTCAGCATTTTGGGCGCGCTCACGATGGTCGTAATTGAAAAGCGGCGGGATATTGGTGTGTTGCAGGCGATGGGACTTTCCCGCAGGCGTGTCCGACAGGTATTCTGGACAGCAGGGTTGCTTATTGGCCTAGCCGGTGCAGGGTTAGGATGCGTACTGGGGGTAGGGCTAGCCCTACTGCAACAACAGTTTCAGCTGGTCCCTTTGGCAGGATCTGAAGCCTTTCTAATCCATGCCTATCCTGTGGCTGTTGAGCCGTTGGATGTGCTGGGCGTTTTGCTGGCGGCCGTCGTGCTCTGCATGCTGGCAGCCATGTATCCCGCAGCTCGAGCAGCAGCCATCGCTCCAGCCCGAGCCGTACACCTGGAAGAATAATCTTTTGTGCCATGCTTGACTGCCTCCCTGCGCTCCCGACCCGACCCCCAAAACCCCGAACTTGCGGCCTGACGCTGATGCTCGACAAAGGGCTTTCGGTGCGACAGGCCGAGGATATCCTAGAGGTGGCCGGGGCCTATATTGACTTGGTTAAATTAGGATGGGGCACTTCCCTGCTTACACCTTCTTTAGAGCAAAAGTTGGCCTGCTATCGCGCAGCAAACGTTCCGGTCTATCTAGGCGGTACGCTCTTTGAAGCCTTCTACCTGCGGGGCTGTTTAGATGCCTACTGCCGGCTTGTAGACCGGCTTGGCCTGCAGTACGTGGAAGTGTCCAATGGCACCATAACCCTTCCGCTTGAAGAGAAGCTTCGGCTTATTCGGCATCTAAGCCTTCACTTCCGGGTGCTTAGCGAGGTAGGCACCAAAGATGCTCGTGCAGCACTTCCGCCCGCTGCCTGGGTGGAGGCTGTGCAGGCCGAGCTGAAAGCCGGAAGCTGGAAGGTGATCTGCGAAGCGCGAGAAAGTGGAACCGTAGGCTTGTACCATCCAACGGGCGAAGTACGCGAGGAATTGGTTGAAGCACTCATTGCTCAGGTGGAACCTTCTTATCTTATTTTTGAGGCACCACAAAAAGCCCAACAGGTATGGTTTGTTCGACGTCTGGGACCTAATGTCAACTTAGGCAATATTGCCCCAGAAGAAGTGCTTCCGCTTGAGACGCTGCGGTACGGATTGCGCGCCGATACGCTACAGGAAATGTATCTCTTGGCGAAAAACGCCCCGAGCGCTGTCGGCAGCGTTACTTAAGCATATTTTGCGAAACCTTTGCCGGTGCGCGGGCTTAGAAGCTACGCTTTATAGGCGCTGTGCCTTGCCTGTGCAAAAAAACAGCGGTTAACTTCGCATTCTTAAAGAAAGACCCAAACGATCATGGCGCGCAGAGATCAACTGACGGGAAAAGGGCCGGTTGCGGGGCATAGCATTTCGCATGCCCACAACAAAAGCAAGCGTCGGTTTCAGGTAAACCTGCAAAAGAAACGCTTCTACATTCCCGAAGAAGGTCGATGGGTTACCCTGCGGGTTTCGACCCAAACGATCAAGACCATCGATAAGAAAGGGATCAAAGCCGTGTTGGATGAAGCCCGCCGCCAAGGGATAAAGCTTTAAATCATCCGGGAGAAGTGCAATGGCCAAGAAGTCGAAAGAAAACCGGGTAAAGATCATTCTGGAGTGCACCGAAGCTCCAGGAACGTCGCGGTATGCGACAACGAAGAACCGGCGCAACACGCCCGAACGGTTAGAGTTGAAAAAGTACAATCCGGTACTTCGCCGGCATACGTTGCATCGGGAGGTGAAGTAAAACTATGGCAAAGGTTAGCAAGAACCAGCGTACGGACCGTGTAAAAGTGCGCCAGCAGGTCAAGGTGGCCAAGATCGTTGTGGCCGAAAAAAAGCCCAATGGGCAAATTCGGTTTCGGGAGCGGATTGTGCCGTTGGAAGAAGTGCCGCAGGCCGTTAAAAATCTCTAAGACGGTCCGTTTAAGTAGTGCCCTGCTCAGGGAGTAGGCTCATTTTGCTTTTTGCCATCGGGGCGTAGCGCAGCCCGGTTAGCGCGTCTGCTTTGGGAGCAGAAGGTCGCCGGTTCGAATCCGGCCGCCCCGACATAGCTTGGCGGCGCCCCGGTAGCTCAACCGGACAGAGCAGCGGCCTTCTAAGCCGCCGGTTGCAGGTTCGAGTCCTGCCCGGGGCACCGAGGAGTGTGTGCTTTTTCAACCCCGCGTTGCTCCTAATCAGCTTTTCTTTTGCGTGCGGCGAGACCGGACCGGTTGGAGGAAGGGTGTAATCAGGTCCAATGGCAGCGGAAACACGATGGTGGTATTGTTTTCCGAGCCTACCTCGAGCAGCGTCTGCAGAAACCGCATCTGCATGGCCATCGGATGGGGTTCTAAGGTAGCTGCAGCCATGGCCAGTTGCTGTGCGGCTTGGTATTCACCTTCTGCATGAATAATCTTCGCCCGCCGTTCACGCTCGCTTTCGGCTTGTTTGGCCATAGCGCGCTTCATGTGTTCTGGAAGATCGACGTGCTTCACTTCTACAAGCGACACTTTAATGCCCCAGGGGTCTGACTGTTTATCTAGCACTTCCTGCAGCCTCCGGTTGATTTTGTCTCGCTCTGCCAAAAGCTCGTCTAGCTCAACCTGTCCCACAATGCTACGTAGCGTCGTCTGGGAGAGCTGTGTTGTGGCATAGCGATAGTCTTCCACCTCCAGCACAGCCTTCATGGGGTCTACCACGCGGAAGTAGACCACCGCATTGACACGCACCGATACGTTGTCACGCGTGATCACGTCTTGCTCAGCAACGTCGTGCACAAACGTGCGCAAGCTCACGCGTACCATGCGATCAATTGGCCAGAAAATAAACAAAATACCTGGCCCCTTTGGCGTGGGTAAGGCCCGCCCTAGCCGAAAGACAACCCCGCGTTGGTACTCATACAGAATCCGAATGCAGCTGATCAGGTAAAGTCCAATGATGCCGATAACGATACCCAGTGAAGAGATCATGGCAGCTCCTTAGGTTTAGTTTACACCTGCGGTTGGGGATCCGAATGCGATTCCAGCGGCTGCACTAGCAAATGCAAGCCCTCGCGACCAATGATGCGAAGCACTTGTCCGGCAGCTACAGGCGTAGCACTGATGGCTTGCCACCACTCACCATGCACAAAAACAAAGCCTCGGTAGCGTTCTCCCTCAGGAGTAAACGCTTCGTGCACCACGACTTGCTGCCCCAGGAGCGCATCGTCGCCCACCGGAGAAGGTTGCCGTCGAACACGCAACGCATTCCCAATCAAAAACAGCGCGATCAGTCCGGTGGCAATACCTACAGGCACAACGAGCGCGGCCGAAAGGCGTGGAAACCCCATAGGGCTTTCGATCAGCATCAGGCCGCCTAATACCAAACACACGACCCCTCCTAGCGTGAGTAGGCCAAAACTCGACACAAAGGCTTCAGCTGCCAGCAACCCCAATCCCAAGAGCAGCAGCCCCAAACCCACATAATTGACCGGCAAAATCGACAGGCCGTAGAAACCTAGCATCAAGAAAATAGCGCCTAGCGTTCCTGGGATGCCCCAGCCCGGTGTGTAAAGCTCAAAAAGCAAGCCGTAAAAGCCCAAAATTAAGAGCAAGAAAGCAATGTTGGGGTTAGACAAAGCGGCCAGTAGGCGCTCGCCCCACCAACGTTCAACCGTATGCACCGAGGCTGCAGCAGTCTGCAGTTTCACCGGCTGGTCGCCTATGGTGAGGCTTCGCCCGTCAAGTTGCTGCAGTAGGGAATCCAGACTGGAAGCCACCAGGTCGATAACCCCTTGGGCGAAAGCTTCGTGCGCTGTAAGCGTCTGGCTTTCAGCAACAGCCCGGGCAGCCCAGTCGGCGTTTCGCCCCCGATACTGGGCTAAGGCACGCGCCCAAGCTATGGCATCATTGAGGATCTTTTCGGACATGGGGTCGCTGACCGTGTCGGAAGGTGCAGCCGATCCTCCGCCCAGTTGCACAGGATGCGCTGCGCCAATATGGGTTCCTGGTGCCATGGCTGCTACATGCGCTGCCAGGGTAATAAAAACACCGGCCGAAGCTGCCCGGGCGCCTGGAGGCGTTACGTACACCACCACGGGTATAGAGCTGCGCAGCAGCAGCTGAACAATATCCCGCGTCGACGCAACCAGTCCCCCTGGGGTGTCCAGTTCAATAATCAAACAAGTGGCCTGCGCTTGCTGGGCTTCCCGCAAGCTGCGTTCAAGCAGCCGAACTGTAGCCGGCGAGATCGGCTCATCGGCCAAAACCACCCGGTAAACGATGGGCGGGCTTTCCGCCAAAAGCGTAAGCCCCAAAAGCAGCCCCCACATGGCACCGATTTTTTGATGAAAATATGAAAATCTGCGCTGACCACGCCAACGACTACCTTCATCTTTCAAGATTTGTCTGAAATAGTTCCCCAAGCCTATATTTCATCCATTCAATGGACAAATGGAGCTTGGACATGATATTCCTATTGGTTTGGCTTTCGGTCTGGGGGACTGCTAGCGAGGTGCAATTTGAAGCTGAGGATGCCGAGCTCCTTGGGAACGTGCATGTGGATTCTACGCTAACAGGATTTTCTGGATGGGGATATGTCACGGGTTTTGAGGCCTCGGGGGATAGTGTACGCTTTTCGTTTGAAGCCTCCCGGGGTGTGTATCGGCTTTGGGTGCGCGTAGCCTTTGCGCCGCGTTTTGTGGCTTACGGGCTGCGTGTGGATAGCGTGCAGCGTACTGGAAGTTTTTTTAAGCGTGGTGCTGGTTTTCAGGAAAGTTCCGCCGGTGAGATCTGGCTGGATCACGGGCAGCACACCTTGGCCCTTTGGGTAAACGGGGCTGCAGTAGACTATATTCGCCTAGAGCCTGTTGCCTATCCACCCCCGACAAAGCCGCCTGCTCGCCTTGCCGACTCGCTGGCTACGGCTTCAGCACAGGCGTTGTTTGCGTTTTTACGGGATGTCTATGGCCGGTACGTTCTATCCGGACAGCAGCAAAACCCGTATCGCTCGGACTTTGACGCGATCGATTATGTTCAGCAGGTGACTGGTAAGCAGCCGGCATTGGTTTCGTTTGATCTCATCGATTACTCTCCTTCGCGTGAGCAGTATGGTGTTGTGCATCACCAAAGGCCAGAAGATTGGATTGCCTGGGCTGGGCAGGACGGGATTGTCTCGCTCATGTGGCACTGGAATGCCCCAACCGACCTCATTCAGGATCCGGCGCGCGACTGTTACTGGTGGTATGGCTTTTACACGCGCTGCACTACGTTCGATGTCGCGGCTGCGCTGGCCGACACCACTTCTGAGCGATATCGACTGTTGCTGCGCGATATCGATGCCATTGCAGTGCAATTGCGAAAGTTTCAAGAAGCTGATGTGCCGGTGCTTTGGCGGCCGCTTCATGAAGCAGCCGGTGGATGGTTCTGGTGGGGTGCAAAAGGCCCGGAGCCGTTTAAGCAGCTCTGGCGACTGCTTTACCACCGGCTCGTGCATCACCATGGTCTGCACCACTTGATCTGGGTCTATACGCACGAGCCTGCAGCCGTCGATTGGTACCCTGGCGATGCGTATGTGGATGTGGTGGGCCGCGACGTGTATGCCAACGATCCGCAAGCGCTCATGCGAGAGGATTGGCGAGAGCTTGAGCAGCTTTTTGGCGGCCGCAAGCTGATAGCGCTAACCGAATCGGGTACGCTACCTGACCCTGAAATCATCACCGACTACGGCATCTGGTGGAGCTGGTTTTCGATCTGGACCGATAACTTTCTTCGAGGAATTGATCCCGAACGCCTGCGACGCGCCTACCATAGCGAACGCGTCCTAACGCGTGAGGAGCTGCCGGAGTGGCGGACCTATGTGCTTGAAGCAAAGCAGCCAGAAGAACCCGCGCTGCCCTTGGCGCTAGAGCTCTTCCCTAACCCAGGGACAAGACAACTAACGGTTGCGGCAACGCTAGCCGTACCGGCACCCGTAGTGGTAGAAATCTGGGATTTGCTAGGGCGCCAGGTGTTCCGCTATGAAGCAGGCCTACAACCGGCTGGCCGTTGGCAGACAACCCTGCCGCTTATGCTAGCTGCCGGTGTGTACCTGGTGCAGCTTCGGGCGGGGGCTAACGCAGCACACCAGCTCTGGATCTGCCAGCCGTAGGGTGCTGTGCAAAAGCTACGCGAAAACGCGAAACACGGTGGGCTAGCGTGACGTTGATTCCCTTCCTTAAGGATCTCTGCGCGCCATCTTTCGTAACATATTCTCGCCAAAGGTGACGTGGCCGAGTGGCTAGGCAGAGGCCTGCAAAGCCTCGTACGGCGGTTCGAATCCGCCCGTCACCTCTTCTTGAACATGGGTCTTTTCTTAGAAAGGGGCTTCTTCCGCTTCTGGTGCCACATCGCTTAGCGCTCCCGTCGGATTGCTTGTAGCTAGGGGCGAAGTATAGTGCGTCGTCAGGTTTTCAAAGCGGGCGTACTGGTCGATAAATGCCAAACGAACGGTACCGGTAGGACCGTTGCGCTGCTTGCCAATAATGATTTCGGCAATACCGTCGGTTGGGTTTCCGTGCTCGTCGACTGTGATTCCGTAGCGTTCAGGACGGTAAATAAAGATAACGACATCGGCGTCTTGTTCGATAGAACCACTTTCGCGCAGGTCTGAAAGCTGCGGTCGTTTGTCGCCGCCGCGCGTTTCCACGGCCCGGTTGAGCTGCGAGAGCGTAATAATAGGAACGTTGAGCTCTTTGGCCAGCGCCTTAAGCGCACGTGAAATCTGGGCAATTTCCTGCTCGCGGTTCGCATTGCGCGACAGGCGGGTTGGCCGCATGAGCTGAAGGTAGTCGATGATAATCAGCCCAATGTCGTGCTCAGCCTTAAGGCGGCGGCTTTTGGCGCGCAGTTCCAGGACGTTTAGGGCGGGCGTGTCGTCGATAAAGATGGGGGCGTCGGAGAGCCGACCGGCTGCTCGGGCCAAGCGGCGCCAATCCTCGTCGCGTAGGCGGCCGGTGCGGGCCGCTTGGGCATCGACGCGGGCTTCAGCAGTCAGCAGGCGCTGCGCAAGTTGTTCCGCCCCCATCTCCAGGGAAAAAATAGCCACCCCTGTGCCGTAGTGCGGGTGCAGTGCTGCGTTGCGGGCGCAGCTTAAGGCAAAAGCGGTTTTCCCCATAGAAGGCCGGGCGGCAATAATGATTAAGTCGCTGCGTTGCCAGCCGCCGGTTAAGCTGTCGAGCCCATGGAAGCCACTAGGCACACCGGTAATGCCCCCCGGTCGCCCATGAATGGCCTCCAGCCGCTCGATGGTTTCTTTAACCACCTCACTCATGGAGCGGGCTGGTTTCCGAAGCTGAGCGTCTGAGAGGCGAAAGATTTCGGCTTCGGCTTGATCGAGGAGTTCAAAAGCATCCGCGCCGGGCTCATAAGCACGGCCAATAAGAAGACTCATGGTTTCGATCATGCGCCGCAGGAGCGCCTTTTCTGCAAGAATGCGGGCATGATATTCGACGTTGGCGGCTGAAGCGACCTTACTGGTCAATTCGCCCAAATAAATCGGACCACCGGCCTGCTCAAGTTCTTCGCAGCGCCGCAATTCTTCGGTCACCGTGATCGCATCAACCGGGCAACCCTGTTCAAACAGTCGGATTACAGCCCGATAAATGCGCTGATGGCGTCCGTCGTAAAAGGCTTCGGGAGTGAGGATTTCGATTGCTCGAGGGATGGCCGAGGGTTCAATCAGCATAGCGCCAAGCACAGCCTGCTCCACCTCGATGGCCTGCGGCGGGACGCGCCCGGCTTGTTGATGCAGCGCATGCACTTGGGCTACGCGACGCACCGGACCGGTTAGCTTCTCTAACGGGTAGGGCGGCGTTTCTTCTGAACCAATGCTTAGCCGAGGACGCTCCTCAAATTCAGCCATTGCACGTAGACCAATATTTCATCATGACTGCTTAGGATTCTGTAAGGCGTCGTAGCAGGCACGCAACAATTGCAGGTCTTCCCAAGCCAGCCGCTTCCAAGGCGGATGACGAAGAAGCGCTGCGGGATGGTAGGTTACGACAACCGGCAAGCCGTAAAAGTCATGCACCTTCCCGCGAAGCGAGCGCAGCGACTGCTCGCGGCCCAGCAAAGCGCCCCCAGCTATGCGTCCTACGCACAGCAGCAAACGGGGTTTAACGAGGACCATCTGTTTGTACAAGATCGGCAGATGGGCTTCGATTTCTGCAGGTAGTGGATCTCGGTTTTGGGGCGGACGGCTTTTGACCACGTTGGTGATGTAGACCTCTTCACGCTTAAAACCAATCGATCCCAGCATTTTGGTCAGCAGCTGACCTGCGGGTCCAACAAAAGGCTCGCCCTGCCGATCTTCTTCAGCTCCTGGCGCCTCGCCAATGACCATCAGCTCGGCATTAGGATTTCCTGTTCCAAACACGGCATGCAGACGGTGTGCATCAATCGGAACCAGTACGGTCTGCGCTACATACTGGCGCACCGCTTCCAGGGTTGAGAGGCGATGCAGGGGAGAATCCGGCGGAATGAGGGCGGCAATGCGGTCATAAGGTGCGGGGGAGGCAGCAGCGGTTGTCATAGTCCTTAAGGAGAAACGGGAATAGCCTGATGCTCCCCAGAAAGCCACGGGCCCAAAGAGCCGGTACTCTTGACGGAGCACATCGCGCAGGGCTTCAAGTAAGGCTTGCATGGCAGATTCTAGGAAAGCACCTTAAGAAAAGGTACGGGCTTTCTATGCTGGGGACAATAGGCGCTTGGAGATTCACGTTGTTGTTTGTTGCAACACGCGGTCTAGCAGCACCTCGGCGGCTTCTTCTTTGGGGAGTAAGGGCAGCGTTTCTTGGTAGCCGTCGCGATGAAGTAGGGTCAAGCGGTTGGTGCCGGTTCCAAAGCCAGCACCAGGCTCGTTGAGGCAGTTCAGCGCAATCCAGTCCACTTGTTTCTGCACCAGCTTAGCCCGCGCATTTTCCAATGGATGGTCTGTTTCCATAGCAAATCCGACCAGAATCTGCCCAGGGCGGCGGCGACGCCCCAACTCAGCCAGAATGTCGGGTGTGCGCCGAAGATGCAGCAACAGCTCTTCTTGATGTTTTTTAAGCTTGGAAGACGAAGTTTCTACTGGGGTGTAATCGGCAACAGCGGCTGCCATAAGGATAAGGTCGGCAGTTTCGGCGTGTTGGACGACGGCCTCGTACATTTCTTGGGCCGAAACGACGTCGATTCGGGTGACACCGGCGGGTGTAGGAAGCAAAGTGGGTCCAGCAACAAGCGTGACGCGTGCGCCGCGGCGTGCGGCAGCGCGCGCCAGCGCAAACCCCATAGTGCCCGTTGAAGGGTTGGTGAGGCACCGAACGGGATCGATCATTTCTCGCGTAGGGCCAGCGGTGACCAGAACGTGTTTGCCAGCAAGCTGCGCCTTTCGCTGCAGCAGCGCAGCTACGTGTTGCAGAATGGTTTCCGGTTCAGGCAGGCGGCCATCGCCCACAAGCCCGCTGGCCAAGGGACCAAATGCAGGAGCTAGGATTTCGTAGCCGTAGTGGCGTAGCCGCTCTAGATTGGCCTGAGTGGCCGGGTGATGGTACATGTCATGGTCCATAGCCGGGCAGAGCAGCACTGGGCAGCGTGCTGAAAGGAGCGTGGCCGCGAGCATGGTGTCGCAAAAGCCTTGTGCCAGGCGTGCGAGGGTTTGCGCCGTGGCGGGAGCTACCAGCGCCAGCTCGGCCCATCGCCCTAAATGCACATGTTGGGTCCAGGCATGCGCTGCGTTTTCCGGAAAAAGATCCACCAGCACATCACGGCCTGAGAGGGTTCCTAGCGTCAGTGGGGTAATAAACCGGGTAGCGTCGGGGGTCATGATGACCTGCACTTCGGCGCCCGCCTGTTTTAGTAAGCGGATCAGTTCTGCGGCCTTGTAGGCCGCAATGCTGCCGCAGACGCCCAGCAAAATCCGGCGGTTTTCCAAGGAAAGGGTTGCGCCTGTAGACATGGTCGGGTAGCATTAGGGGCGAGAAAGGAACGAGCGCACCAGATTTAGGGTTTCGGCCGTGGCCCGTTCCAGGTCATCGTTCACCACCACCGCATCGAAGCGATCTTCATACGTAAGTTCCATGCGGGCACGTTCAAGCCGCTCGGCCAGGGCAGCCGCGTTTTCTGTGCCCCGCGTGCGCAGCCGATCCGCCAGCACCTCAAGAGAGGGCGGTTTGATAAAAATCGCTAAAGCCTCCTCACCAAAACGTTCTTTAATGCGGAGGGCCCCCTTGACATCGATGTCGAGCAGCACGGGGTGGGCACGTGAAGCTGCGTCGATCTCGCTTCGAAGTGTGCCATAAAGCCGCCCTGGGTAGACTTCTTCGTACTCTACGAACTGACCGTCCCGAATCAGCTCGCGAAAGGCCTCTTCGGAAAGAAAGTAGTAATCCACCCCGTTGCGCTCGCCTGGTCGGGGTGGGCGCGTCGTGGCCGAAACCGAAAACCGCATGTTGGGAAACGCTTGGAGCACGCGGCGGGCAATGCTGGTTTTACCAGCTCCGCTTGGGGCGGTAAGCACGACGAGGCGAGGCTCTGGCATGCCGTCACTCGATGTTTTGAATCTGCTCGCGAAGCTTTTCCAGTTCTTCTTTGATGTCTACCGTAAGTAGGCTAATCGTTGCGTCGTTGGCTTTAGCGCTGATGGTGTTGGCCTCTCGGTGGAGTTCTTGTACCAAAAAATTTAACCGGCGGCCACTGGGCTCCGTTGAAGTGAGTACTTCACGGAAGTGCTGCAAATGCGCCCGTAGGCGCACGCATTCCTCGGTGATGTCGAGTCGATCGGCCAGCAGCACGATTTCGAGCTCTAAGCGGCTCGGATCTACTGGGGTTTCGCGCAGCAGCTCTTGGACGCGGGCCTGCAGTCTAGCGCGTGCTTCGGCCAAGCGCTCGGGGGCCCGGGCTTCGATGGCTGCCAAACGCTGGGCAATGGTTTCTAAGCGTGTCTCCAGATCCGTCTTGAGTAGCATTCCTTCGCGAAGGCGTGCTGCCTTTAAGGCCTCAATGGCCTGGTAGAGGGCCTGCATGAGCGCCTGGCGCATGCACTCGTCGGCTTCGCCTTCCTCGGGTTTTTCAAACAGGTCGGGGAAGGCGAGCAAGTGATCTAGGCGCACCGGATCGGTCAGGCCTGTGTGGGCGCGGAGCGTTTCGAGCTGTTTGAGGTATAGCTGAGCCCGTTCAAGGTTGAGCTGGGAAAGCCCGGATAGCCCGCCGGCTACTTTCAGGTCGGCCTGTAGGGTGATGCGGCCGCGCTGGAAATGCTGGCGAAGGGTTTGCAAGACTTCTGGCTCATAGGTTGCAGCCAAGCGCGGCAAACGAACGCTGACATCCAGGTAGCGATTATTGACAGAGCGAAGTTCAACCGTGGCCGTCACGCCTTCCACTGTTGCCTGCCCTCGCCCAAAGCCGGTCATGCTGGCAATCATAACGATTTTGCGGCAAAGTGACACAAAAAGCCGGGTTGCAATGATGCGCAACCCGGCCGATTGCGGAGAGGGTGGGATTCGAACCCACGGTACCGGTTTGCGGTACACACGCTCTCCAGGCGTGCCCCTTCGTCCGCTCGGGCACCTCTCCGTAACACACCCACTTTATGGCATGCGCGGTGTGAGGGTTCCTGGGCGTCTCACACTTCCATAATGTCGGCTTCCTTGCGTTCCAAAAGATGATTAATCTTTTCGATGTAGGCGTCGGTTAGCTTTTGCAGTTCTTCCTCGGCCATGTGGCAGAGGTCTTCGGGCAAGTGTTCTTCATCCTTAGCCTTTTTGATTTCCTCTTTGGCGTGGCGGCGAATGTTTCGAATAGCCACGCGGGCCTCCTCAGCCCGGACCCGGGCTGCCCGGACCAGTTCCTTACGGCGCTCTTCGGAAAGCGGAGGCACGGGGATGCGAATGATCGTCCCATCGTTTGAGGGCGTCAACCCTAAGTTGGCATGCATAATGGCACGCTCGATGGCCCCTAAGGCGGAGCGATCCCAGGGCTGCACGATCAGCAAATCGGGCTGGGGTGCGGTAATGCTGGCCAGCTGCAACAGCGGCGTCATCGCGCCGTAGTACTCAACGCGAAGGTCTTCGAGCATAGCTGGGGTGGCACGGCCGGCACGCAGAGCGGCCAGCTCGGATTTCAGGTGTGCGAGCGACTTTTCCATGTGCTCGCGTGCCTCTTCCAAGATCAGTTGTAAGGTTTCGTCCGGTATGGTGGTCATTGCCCTTTCCTGTAGAATTTAATGGATTACGAGGATTCAGGCTTGGGCCACTTCGGCGAAAGTAGGGGGCGTTTCGGTCCAGTAGACCAGCGTGCCCACCGGTTCGCCACACACGACGCGTAGCAGGTTGCCCTGTTTATTCATATTGAACACCACAATAGGGAGTCCGGCTTCCCGGCAGAGGGTAAAAGCGGTCATGTCCATTACCTTCAGATCGCGCCGGATGACTTCGCGTCCATGGATAGAGGTAAAGAGTCGGGCTTCGGGATCGCGCTCTGGATCTGCGGAGTAGACGCCCTCGACGCGGGTGCCTTTGAGCAGTACGTCGGCTTCGATCTCTAAAGCACGCAGGGCAGCAGCGGTGTCGGTGGTAAAGTAGGGGTTCCCAGTACCAGCGCCAAAAATGACCACGCGCCCCTTTTCCAGATGGCGAATGGCACGTCGACGAATGAAAGGTTCGGCGATCTGTTCCATTTTGATGCTCGACTGCAAGCGCGTATCTAGGCCTGCTTGTTCGAGCGCATCCTGTAGGGCCATGGCATTAATCATGGTGGCCAGCATGCCCATGTAGTCGGCATGGGCACGGGTCATGCCGCGTCGTGCGTTTTGCACACCGCGAAAAATATTGCCCCCACCAATGACAATCCCAACCGAAACGCCCAGTTGAACAACTTGGCGGATTTCTTGGGCATAGGCTTCAAGCACATCCCAGTCGATGCCATAGGCTTTTTGGCCCATCAGGGCTTCGCCGCTGAGTTTAAGCAAGATCCGGCGGTAGCGCGGTCGTCCAAGACGCGCCGGCGTGTCTGCATCGGCGTTCATTTTGCAAGCTGCGGCAAGTTTGCTGCCCCAA
Source organism: Rhodothermus bifroesti (assembly GCF_017908595.1). NCBI lineage: Bacteria > Pseudomonadati > Rhodothermota > Rhodothermia > Rhodothermales > Rhodothermaceae > Rhodothermus > Rhodothermus bifroesti. The sequence goes on along the minus strand of NZ_JAGKTL010000001.1, from coordinate 511,316 downwards.
AGCTACGCGAAAACGGTAGGTTTGGCAACGCGCCGGGCAGCTGTGAGCGCTGCCCAGCGCAAAAAAACCCGAACCGTTTGAGGCTCGGGTTAGGCTGGGTTAGTCTCCCAGGGCGTAGCGTACGAAGCGTCGCACATTGACGCCCGCCTGCGCTAGCCGCTGCGCTACGCTGAGCGTAGCGTCCTTGATAAAGGCCTGCTCGAGCAGCACATGGTCCTTGTAGAACCGTTCCAGTTTCCCTTGGGCGATGCGGTCCAGAATGTGTTCGGGCTTGCCTTCGTTGCGTGCGGCTTCGCGGGCAATTTCCAGTTCTTTGGCGCGCACCGACTCAGGGACTTCTTCGCGACGAACAGCCAGTGGATTCATGGCAGCTACTTGCATCGCCACATCCCGTCCGGCTTCTTCCAATTGGCCATCGCCGAAAACTTCGACAAGCACGCCTAAGCGTGAGCCGGGGTGCACATAGGAAATGATGCGACCCTGATCGCTGGTGAGCACCGCAAAGCGACGGATAGCGATCTTTTCGCCAATTTTGCCCGTCAGGTCCAGCAAGGCTGTTTCAACCGTGCGGCCGTCTGGCAGGCGAAGCGCCAGGAGCTCTGTCAGTTCCGAAGGCTGGGCTTGGAGAATCAGCTCAGCTACTTGGCGGGCAAACGTGGCAAACTCCTCGTTGCGAGCGACAAAGTCGGTCTCGCAGTTTACCTCAACAATCGCTCCTGCACGTCCGTCGGCAGCAACGGCCGTGACCACTAGCCCTTCTTTTGCTTCACGCTCAGCCCGTTTGGCCGCCACTTTTTGGCCTTTTTTGCGCAGCAGCTCAATGGCTACCTCAAAATCGCCTCCAGCCTCTTCTAAGGCTTGCTTACAATCCATCATGCCGGCCCCAGTCATTTCGCGGAGCCGTTTAACATCCTGTGCCGAGATGGCCATAGGTTTCTAGATCAGGATTCTTTCTTGGAACGTCTTTTGGCGCGGGTTTCTTTGGTGGCCTCAGCTTCTTGGGCACGTTTTTCTTTCTCTGCCTTACGCGCAGCTTCTTCCTGCTCTCGCTGTTTGGCGCCCTCGATGATGGCGTTGGCGATCACCGAAGTAATGAGCTCGATCGACCTGACCGCGTCGTCGTTGGCTGGAATCGGGTAGTCGATCAGCTCTGGATCAGCATTGGTGTCCACTAAGGCAATAATCGGAATGCCCAATTTGCGGGCTTCACTGACCGCAATGTGCTCGCGCACCACATCCACAATAAACAAAGCACCCGGAAGGCGCGCCATTTGCGCGATGCCGCCGAGCGTCCGCTCCAGCTTTTCCCGCTCGCGTTGTTTCATGAGCCGTTCTTTTTTCTTAAGCTGGCTCAAGATGCCCTCTTCTTCCATGCGGGCCAGTTCTTCCATGCGGCGGATGCTCTGGCGGATGGTTTGGAAGTTGGTCAAGGTGCCACCCAGCCAGCGTTCAACTACGTAGGGCTGGCCACAGGCCTCGGCTTGGGCACGTACGATGTCGCGTGCCTGCTTTTTGGTGCCTACAAAGAGGATTTTTTTCCCCTGCCGGGCAAAACGGGCAGCAGCTTCAGCCGCTCGATCTAGAAGTTGCTGCGTTTGGACCAAATCAATAATATGAATCCCATTGCGCTCCATAAAGATAAAGGGGCGCATTTTGGGATTCCATCGACTGGTCAGGTGGCCGAAGTGCACACCCGCCTTGAGGAGTTCTTCAATGGTCACGCGATGTCGCGTTTCAGGCGCAGGGGCTTCAGCAGCTACCGCTGAAGGGGTTGTCGTTTCGACGACTGGAGTTTCCGGTGTATTCATGGTTTACTTGGTTTGGGTTAGGCCACTACCTCCGTCTACTGCCTGGCCAAGCTGCATGCGCTGCAGCCACCCAACCAGGCATCGGGAGGTATGGGAGATGAACAAGAAAATTATCGCTTGGAGAACTGGAACCGTTTGCGTGCTTTGGGCTGACCATATTTTTTGCGCTCGACCATACGCGGGTCGCGTGTCAGAAAGCCCGCTTCACGCAACGGCTTGCGAAACTCCGGGTTGTAGGCGACTAATGCGCGGGCAATACCATGGCGAACGGCCTCGGCCTGGCCGCTAAGACCTCCTCCCTGCACGTTAACCAACACATCGAACTGTCCCAACGTCCCCGTCACCTCCAAGGGAGCTAAAATCACTTTGCGCCGCCACTCCAGCGGAAAGTAGTCTTCAAAGGGACGGCGGTTCACTGTAACTTGGCCTGTGCCTGGCCGCAAATACACACGCGCTGTAGCTGTTTTCCGACGGCCTACGGCAATCCACTGCGTTAAGGTAGCGTTCATCGTCTTATGCTCCTTACAGCGTCAGCTCTGTGGGCTTCTGTGCTCCATGGGGATGCGAAGGGCCTGCGTAAACTTTGAGTTTGCGAAACATGCGGCGTCCTAAAGGCCCCTTGGGCAGCATGCCTCGTACAGCATGCTCGATGAGAAATTCAGGCCGATGCCGGCGCATGTAGGCCGGCGAGCGCAAGCGCGCTCCCCCAGGCTGGCCTGAGTGATGGAAATAGAGCTTTTTGGTTTCTTTCTTTCCAGTCAAACGTACTTTGTCGGCATTGATCACGATCACAAAGTCGCCTCCATCAACGTGCGGCGTAAAGGTCGGCTTGTGTTTGCCACGCAGGATGGCCGCAATGCGAGACGCCAACCGGCCCAGCACCTGACCCTCTGCATCGATAAGGTACCACGTACGGGAGATCTCTGCCGGTTTTGCACTGTAGGTCTTATAGCTGATAACGTCCATAGCGCCCCTGGCTTAACCTTAAAAACGCTTCAGCTCTCTGGAGCTGCCGCATACAGAGCTTAAAAAGTTAGGGATTCTATTGTCGTTTGTCAATGTAGTAGCCGTTCCACGAACGACTCCCCCTCCCACGCCATTCACAACAAAAGGTTTTCTGCTTATACTATTCTTCCTTTATTCTTGATGCAAAAGTTTTTATCCTGTAGCTGACGTCTAACCTGTTAGCTGATGCACATGGAGCCTGCCGCTGAATTGACGTCCATAGATGTGCTGGCCCGTCGCTTGCCATTTTCCTTGGACGACTACACGCGTGTAGGAGAACTCTACGTGCGCTGGCGTCAGCATAGAACACCTGAGGCACAAGAGTTGTTGGAAATTTGGCTGTATTGCTACGTGTTGCGGTATTTTTTCATCAAGGCGCTGCAGAACCCCAGGCTTTCGGTGGTAGGGTTGGAAGCGCTGGTGGGAGAGACCTTTTTGCGGCTGCGTAGCAATTTGGACTCGGTGCGCTATCCTGAGCGGTTTGTGGCGTGGGTGGCAAGTGCTTGCAGGCATGCTTTTTTAAACCATCTGCGGCACCAGATGCGGCCAGACGCCCTGGTCGATGAGGAAGAGGAGGGGAGCGAAGAGCCGATCGATAGCTTGCAAGCGGAGGATCTATCCCTATGGGTTTCCGCAGTGGTAGCAGCGATTGGGCGTCTGCCGAATTTTTTGCGGGAAGTGGCGCGATTGGCTTTGCTAGAGCGGTTGTCTTATGAGGAAATCAGCCGAAGTTTGCGTAAACCACCGCCTACGATTCGGGTTTATCTGCACCGCGCATTGGAACGTTTGCGCACGGATCCGGAATTGCAAGAGTTTCGGGCTTTGCTTGAAGCGTAAAAAACTAGCACCAAGGTTACGGAACTTGTGGCAAGGTTTCTTTAAAGAAAAGAACTGCTTAAAAGAGGGGTGAGGGGTATGAGAGATTTCCAGGTTCAAAAGCTTTTGCAATATCCTTGGCTTGCTGCGGAAGAACAGGAGGCCCTTGCTCAGCAGATTCAGGAGGAGCAGCCAGAGTGGCAACCGCTTCTGGAAGCTATCGAAGAACTTACACCTGTTTTACGTCCTTTGCATCCTGACCCAGGGGAATCCAGGTTTGAAGAGTTATTGGCCTATTACTTGGTGACCCGTCGTTTTTCAGGAACCCTGCCACTTGAAGTGCAGGCCTATTTTAGTGCGTTGGAAACCGAGCTGCGGGCCAACGTGGCACTGCAGCAGCGGCTCGAGGTGCTGGCCGATCGATTGCAGGCGTTGATCGGGAGCTTTGATGCCGTTCAGCACTTTGGGTCGCTTACGGGTTACCAGATTGAAGCCGAAGCGTTGGAAGAGGTAAGGTGTAGCGAACCGCTGGGAGCTCGTTCAGGACGCGTTGCAAAGCATTGGGGAGACCGCTCTGCTCGCGCTTTAGGTCGGCAAGGGCGTCGGTGGCGCTGGGTAGAGCGTGGGGCGTTGGTGGTGGTGGGGTTTGCTGCGCTCTACAGTGCCCTGTTTGTCTGGGGTCGCCATCAGCAGTCGGAGCTGGAGCGGTTGGGGTTTATTGCGCCTGTTTTGTTGGAGGTGGACACGTATCGTGGTGAGCCTTTGGAAAGTGCTGGTCCCGAAGCGGCTTATAGGCAGGCTGTTGCGCAGCTACGTCAAGCATACACTTCGGTTTTAGGGCTTTTTCCGCATTACCGCAAAGCGCCGCTTCAAGAGGCCGCAGCGCTTCTCCTACACGTCGTTTCCCAGCCGGAGGCTTCTCCACTGCTGCGGCATGAAGCAGCCTTTTTGCTGGGCAAGGTGCAACTGCTTTTGGAGGATGTGCCGGCTGCACGCCAAGCCTTTTTGCAAGCGGTTGAGCTGGAAGGGCCGCATGCGGCAGAAGCCCAGCGTCTGCTTGAGGCTTTAGCTGCGCTTGAGCGGCGGTCTTAAGCGTACGTGTTGAGCATGACCGGCATGATCAGCATCAGTAGGTCTTCCCCTTCGGCCTGGTCATGCGGCGTAACCACCCCTGCACGGTTAGGCGAGCTAAACTCCAGCACCACTTCATCGGAATCGACGTTCCCTACGACTTCGGTCAGGTAGCTGGCATTAAAGCCGATCACCATAGGCTCCCCTTCGTAGGCACAGGGAATGCGCTCGTAGGCTTCACTGGCCCGCTCGATATCTTCGGCAGCAATTTCTACGTGATTTTTTTCTAGGCGTAGGCGTACTTGGTTGGTTGTGGTCGAAGCATATAGGCCTACGCGCTTAACGGCAGCCAGAAATGCATTGCGATCTACGGTTAGGCGCCGGTCGTTTTCCAGCGGAATAACCGCTTCGTAGTTGGGGTAGACTTCGTCAATAAGGCGGCTAAGGATGCGTGCACTACCGAGATCAAAGGCAACGTGACGTTCGCCTACGCGCAAGGTGAGGCTTCCATCGGCGTGCGCGGCCAAGCGTGCCACCAGCGTGGTCGCCTTTTCTGGTACAATAAAAGCTAAAGGTTTAGGATAGGTCAACTCCCGAAGCCGGAAGCGCACCAAGCGGTGCCCATCGGTGGAGACAACGCGTCCTTCTTCAGGCAAAATCTGGAAAAAGATGCCCATCATGGCAGGGCGAAGCGCATCCTTACTTACTGCAAACGCGGTTTTCTGGATGGCCCGCCGAATGAGCTGTGCCTCAATAGAAATCATATGGGCTTCTTCCAGTTCAGGCAACGCGGGATAGTCGGCACCGTCGAAGCCGACCATTTTATAATGTCCCTGCTCGGTGGTCAGCGTTACCGTAAAGGACTCGTCGGCTGCGAACTGGACAGGCTGGTCTGGTAGGGCACGCAGTGTTTCGAGCAGTCGACGGGCGGGTACGGCGACGCGTCGGGCTCCAAGCGTTCCGTTTTGTGGTTCCATGCGGACCGCGAGTCGCTCTGCAATGGAGATTTCTAAATCTGTGGCCTTCAGCAGCAGCGTCTCGCCACTAGCTTCAAAAAGAATACACTCTAAAATGGGCATCGTGGCCTTGGAAGGTACGGCTCCGGCCACCGTGGTAAGGGCTTTAAGCAAATCGGTCGAGTTCACAGTGAAACGCATAACCCCTCTAGAAAGACTTTCGGAAGTTGTCCCCTAAAATATAGAAAAATCTTTGTTCAAGCTTAGCGGCTGCGCAAGGAAATTTTATGCTGCAGCGCTTCGATGAGTTCACGGAAATTAGGATCTGTCTCCATTTGGTCTTGTACGCTTTGGATAGCGTGGATGACCGTGGAGTGATCTCGGCCGCCAAAATACAGGCCAATGGACTTTAGCGAGTGCTGGGTAAAGTGTTTGCAAAAGTACATGGCTACCTGACGGGCTTGCACGACCTCGCGTTTGCGCGTTTTGGCCCGCACTTGGTCGGGAGGAATCCGGAAGTACTCACAGACGATCTGTTGAATTTCCTCAACCGTTAGCGTAACACGGGTGTCTTTAATCAGATCGCGCAGCACTTCTCGGGCTAAGTTTATGTCAGTTTCGCACTTATGGAAAGCAGAATGGGCCACCAGGCGAAGCAAAGCCCCTTCCAGCTCGCGGATATTGCTTTTGATGTGATGGGCAATGAACTCGATGACTTCGTCTTTGAGTTCAATGCCTTCATCTTCGGCTTTGCGGCGCAGAATCGCGATGCGGGTTTCTAAGTCTGGCGGTTGCACGTCGACCGTAAGTCCCCATTGGAACCGAGAGAGCAGGCGTTCTTCAATGCCGGGAATTTCTCTCGGTGGCCGGTCAGCGGAAAGCACGATCTGCTTGCCCGCTTGGTGCAGTGCGTTGAAGATGTGGAAAAACTCTTCTTGGGTTTTCTCTTTGCCTCCAAAGAACTGGATGTCGTCTACGATAAGCAAATCAATCTGGCGATAAAACATTGAAAACTCGCTTATCCGATTGTGCTGGATGGCCTGTACAAATTCATTCGTAAAGCGCTCGCTAGAGACGTAGAGGATCGTTTCCGCAGTGCGGTACTGGCGGGCATAGTTCCCAATAGCTTGAATCAGGTGGGTTTTTCCTAAACCGACACCGCCGTAAACCAGAAAAGGATTAAAACTGGTCGTGCCTGGCTGCTTGGCAATAGCTAGGGCAGCACTCCGGGCTAAGCGATTGCAGTCGCCTTCAATAAATCGGTCGAACGTATAGTCGGGGTCCAAATTGCTATCAACCTGAATGCGGCGGATGCCAGGGATGGCAAACGGATGGGCGATAACCGGTTCTGCTTTTCTTGACTCGGCTGCTGAAGGGGGTAAAAGGGCCGTAGGGGTGGTTTCTTCCAAGGGTTCTTGTCGTGAGGCCACAGGGCGGGGCACAGGAGGGGGCTCTTCCGTCGTACGGGCTGGCAGGCTCATTGTGGCACCCTCAAAGCCACTTTCGGGGTCTTCTTTCTCGATTACAATCTTATAAAACAGGCGCGCCCGCGGCCCCAGCACCTTGGTAATGGTTTTGCGCAGCAGACTGTAGTAGTGCTCTTCTAGCCATTCATAGTAAAACCGGCTGGGAAGTTGTACCGTCAGCTTAATTTGCTCTGCCTCTTCTACAAGGCTGAGCGGCTTAATCGGTTCAAACCAGGTTTTGTAGCTCTGCCGACTGACGTTGTCTCGAATGATCTCGAGACAAGCTTTCCAGACTGCTTCTGGTGTTCGCTCCATGCCCGCAGGCGGTGTCGTCACAAATGTTGGCAAGGTGTTCAACGCAGAAAACTCCATACACACGGCTTTAGCACGCCATAGGTTATACACCACTTATGCACAACCTGTGGGTTTCCTGTGGGTAACGTGGTTGCTTCTGCTATAGCTCCAGTATGTTTTCCACAAGTTGTCCACATGTGCTCGTTTTATACAAGTATTTGTTTTATAAACACTTGTAATGTTAAGGTGTGGTTAAAATTCACGTCTTTTTGCCTAAAGCCACAGGGCAAAAGCAGAAAGTAGGCAGTTGTGCACTTTGGGCGGGGTTTTGCACAAGTTATCCACAGTTTTAGAGAGGCTTGTGCACTCCCCGCGCCTGTTACCCGGGTGTAAAGTAATGCTACAGCTTCGGATGCTGAACCGCAAGTTGGGCTGTGTAATGTTACGATGCTGAACCTTACTGCTTAGGGAAAGTCTTGAACCCGGCGTTTTGCAAGGCGTTTGGCCTGTTGCGTGAAGTCCTGCCGAGTTTCTAGGGAAAATAGCTTAGAAAATCCGTGCAGTAGAGAGGGTTTTGAGGGCTTCACTTGGATATTTCCGGGAACTCTGAATGCTCCACCTCGTTGGTTTGCGGTTGTTTACCGACAGTGCTTGGGAGGGTGTGTCATGGTGCGGCTTGATTTAACGGCATTGCGGCCTGGAGGCCAGCATCTGACCCTAAGGCCGTCTGCTGAGGCGCTGGAGTTAGACCCAGCTGTGTTTGAAGATATCCGCGTCGAGCTGACGCTGGACTACTACGATGGGCGATTGCTGGTGCACCTCTGGGCGGGAGCCACAGCTACCTTAGAGTGTGACCGCACGCTGGAGCTGTTTAAACAGGCCATTGAAGGTAGCTATACGTTGTTTTATGCGCCGCCAGGCACGGCCATCGCGCGGGCTGATGTGGAAGAGGTGCGGGAGCTGAGGCCTTCGGACCGGTATGTAGATTTAACAGACGTGGTGCGGGATACGTTGCTTTTGGCCATTCCGCTGCGGAAGGTCAAGCCGGGTGCAGAGGCCCTCCCGCTGCCTACACAGTTTGGCGCTGCAGAGACATCGCCAGAAGAAGCTCTGCCGATGGATCCGCGCTGGGAGGTACTGCGACGATTGCGAAACTGTTAATTACACCCACCATCTAAGCCTTTTGGATTATGGCCAATCCGAAGCGTAGACACTCAAAGGCGCGCACGCGTAAGCGGCGGGCAGTCTACTATCGCCAACTTGTAACGGCCTCATTGCCGCTTGTGGAGTGCTCCAATTGTGGAAACATGAGGCTGCGGCATCACGCCTGCCCCTCCTGCGGCTACTATCGCGGGCGCAAAGTCGTCGACGTGGCAGAGTTCGCTTAAAACACGGGCCACCCTGTCGCATCTTAGGGCGGTACGTTGTATTTTGGCACCTCGAGCCGTAGACCTAAACGGCAAACGAGCACATGGCCATTCGCGTTGCGGTAGATGCTATGGGCGGCGATGCCGCGCCAGCAGTAGTCGTTGAAGGGGCTTTGCAGGCGCTTCGGGAAGCTCCAGAGCGCCTGCAAATTCAGCTTTTTGGGCCGCGTTCCCTCTTGGAAGCGGAGCTGCAGCAGCGAGGGGTGCAGGAAAATGCAGCCTTGGTGCTGATCGATGCCCCAGAAGTCATCGGTATGGCTGAGTCGCCGGCCAGCGCGGTAAAGACCAAGCCCCGTTCGTCAATCCACCTGGGATTGCAGGCTGTGGCGCAAAAGCAGGCTGATGCCTTTGCCAGTGCAGGCAACACAGGGGCAGTGATGGCAGTGGCGCTTTTTGTGCTGGGTCGAATAACAGAGATTGCACGTCCATCGGTTGTAGGCTTTTTCCCCACTACGCGTGGCCGCTGCTTGGTGCTTGACATTGGCACCAACGTCGACTGCAAGCCGGAGCACCTGCTGCAGTTTGCTCGGATGGGATCGGTGTTTGTGGAACGGGTGTGGCAACTCCCGCATCCGGTCGTAGGGCTACTGAACGTGGGCGAAGAGCCTGGTAAAGGTAATGCCCTAACCAAAGCTGCCTACGAACTTTTACAAGCGGCTCCTGATATTAACTTTCGGGGCAATATTGAAGGGCGCGACCTCATGCACCATGCTGCCGACGTGGTGGTTTGCGACGGCTTTGTGGGTAACATCATGCTTAAGCTAGGCGAGAGCATGGTGACGGCCTTTGTGGAAATGCTACGGCAGGAAATGAAAGCCCAAGGTCTTGAGGAAGCGCAGCAGCGGCTGGTACTGGGACTGTTGCGCAACGTGCTGCGCCGCTTTGATTACGAAGAATACGGAGGTGCCCCCCTGCTGGGCGTAAACGGTCCCGTCGTGATCGGACATGGCAGCTCTTCTGCCCGTGCGATTGCGCGTATGATCTGGGCTGCCGCGGAGATGGTCGAACAAGACGTTGTGCGTTCTATTGCCGAAGCTTTTCATCCAGCCTGAACTTGAACCCTATGCCTTACGCTGCCATTACGGCTGTTGGCCACTTTCTGCCAGAAGATCGCCTGACCAATGCGGATCTAGAGCAGATGGTCGATACCTCTGACGAATGGATCCGAACGCGAACGGGCATTCGCGAACGCCGCATCCTTCGGGATCCAGATAAGGCAACTTCTTACATGGCTACAGAAGCCGCGCGTGAAGCGCTGCAAAAGCGCGGTATGGATCCCGACGAGGTTGAGCTGATCATCGTGGCTACCGTCACCCCAGATATGTTTTTCCCAGCCACCGCCTGCTTGGTCCAAGCCAACTTGGGTGCGCGTCGGGCTTGGGGTTTTGATCTGTCTGCAGCTTGTAGTGGCTTTTTGTTTGCGCTGTCGACCGCGGCCCGCTTTATCGAAAGCGGCAAACATGAGCGTGTGCTGGTAATCGGGGCCGACAAGATGAGCACGATCACGGATTACACCGACCGCAACAACTGTATTCTCTTTGGGGATGCTGCGGCTGCTGTGCTGCTTGAACCCGATCCAGAATGTGGCCTGATCGATTCGGTAGCATACTGCGACGGTCGCGACTGGCAGCTGCTGTGCATGCTGGGTGGCGGTAGTCTCAACCCTCCTACGCATGAGACAGTTGACCGCAAGCTCCATTATCTGTATCAGGAGGGCAGGTCGGTCTTTAAACTGGCTGTTGAAGGCATGGCGCAGGTAGCGGTCGAAATCATGGAGCGTAACAACCTAACAGCCGAGATGGTGCGCTACTTGGTGCCTCATCAGGCCAACTTGCGCATCATCGATGCTACAGCCCGTCGCATGGGACTTGAGGCCGACAAGGTCATGGTCAACATTGACCGGTATGGGAACACCACGGCGGCAACCATCCCCTTGTGCCTGTACGACTGGGAGCGACAGTTGCGGCGGGGCGATAACCTCATCTTGGCCGCTTTCGGAGGGGGATTCACCTGGGGTGCTGCCTATCTGAAGTGGGCCTACGATGGCGACAAAGTGGCAGCCGAAGCTGAAAGGGCTGCCGTTGCAACAAGCGCATAACTTTTGCCTATGGCGCAGGCCTGGTTGTTTCCTGGGCAAGGCTCACAACGCGTAGGAATGGCCCAAGACCTATGGGCCCGTTTCTCCCAAGCAAGAGCCCTTTTGGAGGCGGCTAATCGGCTGCTCGAGTTTGACCTGACGGCCTACATGTTCGGTAACGCTACCGAAGACCCAGAAGCTGCCGCCGCAAGGCTGGCTCAGACCGAGATCACGCAGCCAGCCCTCTACGTGCATAGCCTAGCGGTGGTGGCGGTGCTTGAGGCGGCAGGTTGCTATCCTGATGCTGTTGCTGGGCATAGCTTGGGTGAATACAGCGCACTGGCAGCAGCTGGGGCACTCTCATTTGAAGAGGGACTCCGCCTGGTGCGCCTACGAGGGCAGCTGATGGCCCAGGCTGGTCACAAGCACCCTGGTGCCATGGCCGCAATCCTGGGATTAGAAGACGCAGCGGTCGAGGCACTTTGCCAGGAGACCGTTGCCGAGGGATATGGATGGGTGCAGCCAGCGAACTATAATGCGCCAGGACAAGTTGTGATCTCTGGCGAGGTGAAAGCCGTGTCGCGGGCCGTGGAAAAAGCCCAAGCACAGGGGGCGCGCCGTGTCGTGATGCTTCCGGTGAGTGGGGCCTTTCACTCGCCGCTTATGGAAGAAGCCAGCCGACAGTTGGCCGAAGCCATTGCGCATGTGCCGCTGCATGTGCCTCGGTGTCCAGTTTATCTCAACGTAACGGCTGCACCAAGCCGAGATCCCAGTGAAATTCGGGATCGGCTAGTGGAGCAAATGCTGGCTCCTGTTCGCTTTACCCAGACCCTACGTCGCATGCAAGGCGATGGCATTGCCACGTTTTGGGAAGTTGGACCAGGGAATGTCTTAGCCGGTTTGGTCCGGCGCACCTTAGGCCGTGAGGTTCAGGTCCTCACTGTAGGTACAGCCGAGGAATTGGAAACCCTGCTCCAGCAAAAGCACTGACCTATGACATTCGACTTTTCCGGTAAATCGGTCCTGGTGACCGGGGGAACCCGAGGCATCGGGCGTGCCATTGTGGAGGCCTTTGCCCAGGCGGGCGCTCGCGTTGCCTTTACCTATCGCAGCTCGGTGCAAGAGGCTGAAGCACTGCAAAGAAAACTTGAACAACATGGTACGGCGGTCCTGGCCTTTCAAGCCGATGCGGCCGATTTTGAAGCAGCAGGCCGGGTTGTAGAAGCGATCCTAGAGGCCTGGGGGACGATCGATGTGCTTGTAAACAATGCCGGCATTACACGCGATAACTTGCTGCTCCGCATGACCGAAGCCGACTGGGACGCCGTGCTGGCAGCCAACCTAAAGAGCGTGTTTAACTTTTGTAAGCAGGTCTACCGTCCCATGATGCGCCAGCGCAGTGGCCGCATCATCACCCTTTCCTCGGTGGTCGGTATCATGGGCAATGCTGGACAGACCAACTATGCGGCTTCAAAAGCTGGCATTATCGGTTTCTCGAAAAGCCTTGCCCGAGAGCTGGGCAGCCGGGGGATTACGGTGAACGTGGTCGCCCCTGGTTACATCGAGACAGACATGACGGCTGCTTTACCTGAACAGGCCCGCCAGGCGATGTTAAACAGCATCCCCCTCGGACGACCAGGCACGCCAGAAGACGTTGCCCAAGCGGTGCTCTTTCTGGCTTCTCCAGCAGCCAGCTACATCACAGGCCACGTACTCCAGGTCGACGGTGGCATGGCCATGTAAACACAGACGCCCAAGCCTTTCTACGATCAAAGGCGTTTGGGCGGTTGGGCTATTTTGGAGCCTTTCGGCTGCGGCACAGGTCTCAACACCCGGATTATTCTTCGGTGATGGGCGGCAGGCCTCGCTCCCAGAGCTGCTTGACGCGATGGCATCGGTAGAAGTAGTTTTCCTGGGCGAGCAGCACGACGACACCGTGGCCCATCGGTTGCAGCTCCAGGTGCTTCAGGAGCTCCAGGCCCGTTTGGGCGAAGAGCGACCACTGGTACTTTCACTGGAAATGTTTGAGTGCGACGTGCAGCTTGTGCTCGACGAGTACCTGCAGGGGCTCATCACCGAGGCGCAGTTTTTGGAAGCAGCGCGGCCATGGTCCAACTACGAGCGCGACTATCGACCCTTGGTAGAATTTGCACGGTTGCACGGCTGGCCGGTCCTGGCCGCGAATGCCCCGCAGCGCTATGTAAACCGCGTTAGCCGTCTAGGCCGCCAAGCCTTAAATGACCTCCCACCTCGGGCATATGCTTATTTGCCCCCATTGCCTTATCCTAATCCTTCGCCCTTGTACCGAAAGCAGTTCCTAGATTTCATGCAGCGCACTGGGCACAGCGGTCCGCATGGCGGGGATCCGGAACGGTTGCTCGATGCCCAGGCGCTTCGAGATGCCATGATGGCCTATACCTTGGCCAAGCACCTGATGCGCCAGCCTGAGGCCCTCATAGTACACCTAACAGGTGCCTTTCATGTAGCGGGAGGGTTGGGTACGCCAGAAATGCTTGCGCGCTATCGACCCGGGACCCGAGGGCTTGTCCTGATCTGGCGGCCCGCTGCCGATCCTTCTCGCTTCGATCCTCAAGTGCATGGGGGATTGGGCGACTTTGTATGGCTAACGCCTTTGGGTCATTGAAGCAATCGATCCTTTGGGATCTGTAATTCGGCGCAGCGATGCTAAAAAACGTATCTTCTAACCTTGATCCTAGGCCTTAGCTGTGAAACAATGCAGCTTCACGTGCTTCAGCATGTTGCCTTCGAAGGGCCAGCGCAGATTGCTCCTTGGGCACAGCAGCGCGGCTATAGCCTTGCGTTTACGCGTTTTTTTGCCGGGGATGTCTTGCCCGCTCCCGATACTGTCGACGGGGTGATTGTCATGGGGGGACCTATGGGGGTCTACGATGAAGACCGCTACAGCTGGCTTCGTGCAGAAAAAGCATTTTTACGTGCTGTGCTTGAGGCTGGTAAACCCGTGCTCGGGATATGCCTAGGAGCACAGCTGTTGGCTGAGGTGTTGGGTGGGCGCGTTTATCCCGGCCCGCAGCCCGAAATCGGCTGGTTTCCCGTATGGCGTACGCCGCAAGGTCGCTCCTGTCCGTTTCTGGTTGATCTTCCGGATCAGCTAATGGTTTTTCATTGGCACGGGGACACGTTCGACCTACCGCCAGGGGCAGTGCATCTTATGGAAAGTGCAGCTTATGCCCACCAGGCTTTTCTCTGGAACGATCAGGCCTTAGGTTTACAATTTCACTTGGAAATGACGCCTGAGAGCGTGGCCGCACTGGTCCAGGCTGGGGGAGCCGAGCTCGATGCTGCCCGGCAGCGTTCGGCCTACGTGCAGCCTGCAGAGACCCTTCTGGCCCAGCCCCTTGAGGCCTATAAGCCTTTGCATGCCGTTTTGGAGCAGCTTTTGGATCGCCTTTTTCGTACTTAATAAACAACGCGTACGCTACGGCTGCCGCGGCCGCGGGTGTCGAATGTGCGCAGCCGCACTTCGCCGTGGCCTTCGAGCCGAACGGGCGTGGTGTAGCGGGGTGAGGCTGGTGTGGGCTCGCTGCCGTCGAGCGTGTAGTGGATGGCTAGGCCAGGTAGGGCCACATTGGCTTTTAGATAGCCGTTTTCGACCACAGCTCCTGGCGGAGGTAGGCGGTAGGAGGCGTCAGGATACACCACATCTAGGCGGGGCAGCTCGCGCTGGCCTAGGCGATTAGCAAATTCATTCCATGCTTTCTCGAAAGCCTGACGGCGGGCGTCGGAGTCCTGAATTTGGCTCCATTCGGGTTGCCGGGCCCAGGCCCGTTCGGCCAGTGCGAGCAGGCGTGGTAGGGCCATGTAGAAGACGCGGTCAGGCGTGCGCAGCGTTTCCCCCCAGAGCTGTCCTTGAATGCCGACAATGTGGCGCTGGCCTTCTGGCGTCAGCCGTTCATGGTGCGCAAATCTTTCCGGCGGCAGCGGCCGGCCCAGCCAGTCATAGAGGGGGCCTAGAAACAGCTCGAAAGGTTCCAAGCGATAGGGTGTATCGTTGTCCACAAATCCTGCCCAGTAGAGCCCCGCTTCCTCGGGGTGTTTGGTGTAGGCCAAGTCAAAGTATAGGTTTGAGGCCAGAGAAAGCACCACGTCATAGCCGGCATTGGCCAGCCGATAGGCATGATCTTCGGCGCCACTACCCCAAATGTTGTTCCAGGCATAAACCAGAAAGCCTTCGTTGCGGAAGCGTGGATTAGGGCGATGGACGCGCCGATGGTTTTCTTCGGTACTAACAAGGGCGATTTCTTCCCATCCTGCTGTGCGCAAACCCCGCTGCCTCAAGATCTGATGAAACCGTTGCAGAAAATATGGCTGTAGCTCGGCCGGATCCTGGATCCCTTCGGACCGCATCAGCGCTTGGCAGGCTGGAGAGCCGCTCCAAGCGCCGTGAGGCACTTCGTCGCCACCGGTATGTACCACGCGCAGTGGGGCCCCGGCCTCGGCATACAGCCGTTGGAGCTCTGTTATCACTTTTTCTAAAAAGTGATAGGTCGAAGGCAGGCAAACGTTGATCACATTGTCGTCCCAGCCTTGTACAGAGCGGTAAGTGGACGTGTCCGCCGGATCAATCAGGCGGTAGGCAGCGGCTTCGGACTCAGAGAGTCCTTTCGCCTTTAAGCGCGCGTAGCGGGCTTCCATAGCTTTAATAGCAGCACGCGCGTGGCCGGGCATGTCGATCTCCGGAATCACCTCGATGTGCCGGGCTGTGGCATAGCGAAGGATTTCGATAAAGTCTTCACGGGTGTAGTAGCCGCTTCCGGGTAGCCGTCCGGCCTCAGGGCCTGAGCCGTAAGAAGGGATGAGGCAGTCCAACTCGGTTTCCGTGTGTCCTCGGCAACCCCCGATTTCAGTTAGCTCAGGCAGGCCATCAATCGCCAGCCGCCAGCCTTCGTCGTCGGTCAGGTGAAAATGAAACCGGTTGAGTTTGTAAAGGGCCATGACGTCGAGCAACCGGAGCACCACGTCTTTAGGCTGGAAGTTGCGGGCTACGTCCAGATGTAACCCACGGTAGCCAAAGCGGGGTGCATCGATGATCTCTACCGCAGGCAACGAGAAGGCCCCACTGGCTTGGCGATATTGGCTCGGATCGATGAGTTGCCGGAGCGTTTGGATGCCATAGAATACACCGCTTGGATCGCTGCCGGTGATCGTGACGCCGGTAGCGGGGTGAATAAGGAGGTGATAGGCTTCGCTGGAGACTTGTTGACCCGTATCCGGAAGGCGCACAGTGCCCAGCTGAAGCCGAATGCCTTTTTGAACCTCACCGCCTTCGACCAGGTGCGGGCGCGTGCCTAAAAGGGGCGTCAATGCTTGGGCTAAGAAGTCCGCTTCGCGGGCCAAAGCAGGCTCATAGGTGATGGTTGTCGCGCGATCGAGTTGGCAACTGCCCGCTTGACGGGAAAGGTGGTAGGGGGTAGGAATAACGGGAATCAAGGTTTCAGATGGAAGCAGGTGGAGGTAGGCATTTTGGTAGTAATCGAGCGCTGGGGTAGGACTAGGGCGCTGATCTGCCGGATGGCTCTGCGTTTGAAAGGCGGAGACAAAGGGTAAAATGCGCACGTCGCGTACTGGCGCGGGCGGCAACGCTTGGCCTTCGGTATCGCGAAATACAAAATAAAAGCCCGTTGGGGCATCAATGGCTTTAAGGATGGGACCCAAAGATTCAAACGTTAGCGTACGGCGCGCGCCAGCTGGAAGAGGGGTGAACGTTTCGGTAGGCTCTAGTCGGTAAAAATCACCGTTTATATGCGTAAGCCGCACCATAGGCGAGACGCTTTGGGCGTCGATGGGGCGCATAAAGTTAAAAAAGAGCGTCCAGCCTGAAGCTGGCAGTGCCACCGTGTCTTGGTTGACCAAGGTCAGCTCCCAGCGTGCGCGGCCGTTTTCTTGATTGGCCGAAAGGCCCCAATAGAGCGTTATGCGCTCGGCTGCAGGGTACTGGGCAAAGGCGGGGGCAGTAAGGAGCAAAGCCCCGTAGATAAACGACTTCAGCGGGTCCATGGCAGCGTAGGTATTTGCATTCCTTTTTTAAGGATACACCGCGCTATGCAGGAAAAACAAGCTGCAGATCGATTAGGGACCGCTCCCAACATAAAGTCAAAGGCCCGCAGCCGCGAGGCTGCGGGCCTTAAAGTACCTAACAGGTTAGGGTCGGTCCCACCAGACGGGAACGGCCATGTCACTGGGGTCTCCCCGCAAGCCTTGACGGCTAAGGGCTTCTTCATAGTTTGCCTTATTGAGCACGCCTTCGGTGACCGGATAGGGGAGGCGCCGTGGAATTTGGCCGTTGGTCACGTTGCCGGGATACGGGTTAGGATCATCCACGGGGGCAGGTTCGAGTATGGGATAGCCGCTGCGTCGCCAGTTAGCCCAAGCTTCGATGCCATCGAGAAAAGAAGCTACCCAGTACTGCTCGTTGATTTGACGCAAGGCCTCGTTGGGGTCGTTGCTGAGAGGATTTGCAGCTAGGTAAGCATTAATCGCAGCGTCCGAGATGTCGGCTCTCCCACCTGCGTCGTAGAGGGAGAGTTGTTTCATAGCAGCGCGCACGCCTTCGGCATACAGTGTTGCCGGGTTTTCACTGGTCCACCCGCGCACGGCCGCTTCGGCCCGTAGCAAGGCCGTTTGGGCATAGGTCAAGAAGAAGACCGGATCGTCGAAATCGGTTAGCAAGGGATTAACCCGTGAGTAGTCGGCCAAGTCTCCGGTCCAGCTTGGATGGTTCTGGATTGTGGTGGCATTGTAGCCACTGGGCATGCCTTTTTGGAGCGCGTGTTGATCAAGATCACGCCGTTGCGGGCGCGCGTTCCATAGAGGGCTGCGGCTGCTGCACCCTTAAGTACCGAGATGCTTTCCACGTCGTTTGGGTTCAGGCTTGAAATTCCGTCCCCGCCATCGAAGCCGCCCCACATTCCGGCCGAGCCGATCGTAGTATTGTCGATAGGGACACCATCGACCACAATGAGCGGCTGGTTGTCGCCGGTGAGCGACGAAACGCCGCGAATCACAATCCTTGTTGAAGCCCCTGTGCCTCCTGCGGTTGGGCTGATCTCTAGGCCCGCCACTTTGCCTTGCAGCAGGTTACCGAAGTTCGTTTCGGTGCCCGCAACGAGATCTCGGGCATTGACCTGGCTTACCGCATAGCCGACAGCGCGGCTTTGGTGCTCAATCCCTAGTGCTGTTACGACCACTTCTCCCAAAACGGCCACTGAAGGCCGCAGCAAAACTTCTACATAGGTACGGCCGTTTAGTGAAAGCTCTAGCGTCTCAAAGCCTACAAACGAGAACCGTAACGTAGCCTGAGCAGAGCTGACCGTGAGTGCAAAGTTGCCGTCGGCGTCGGTCGTGGTCCCGGTCATTGTGCCCACTTCCACAATGTTGACCCCAGGGAGCGGACTGTCATCATCTGCAGAGCGGACAATACCGCGCACGGCTACCTGTGCCTGTGCAGAGGTGGCTCCGAAAAGCAGCATGCCTAGGCATAACCACCTTTTGTAGTTCTTAGGGTAGCGGTGTTGCATGGCGCTTTTTGTTTGTTTGTGAACTTGTGCACAATTTTCATGATAGCGGAACCCTTGTGGGGGAACAAGATGGGGTGATAATTAGGGATCGATTCCAAGAGGCAGGAGCGTATTTTTGGGATCGTTCCCATCTTGCCTCAAATAGGAGGCTACCTGTTTCTTCAGGACAATGGATGAAATCAAGTGGGGGGGAGGACGGATGGGGTAAAAAACGAAGGGGTTAACCTTTAAAAAGTTGGTCGTTTGTGGATACGCAACAGCTATTTATCGGCTTGGATGTCGGCGGTTCGTCCACAGAGCTGCTGGCTGAATCAGATTTAACGCAGACGCGCGTCCATCTTTATGGCCCGGGGGCGAATTTGCAGCGGGTAGGTTTTGAGCAGACGGTTGCAGTCCTTCAGGAGCTGATTGAGCAAGCGCTGCGTCACTATGTAGGTGCTATAGGTCTTTTTATTTGTGCTGGGATTGCTGGGGCTGGGCGCAAAAAAGATCAGGAGCTGGTTGCTCGGCGACTACAGCAGGTGCTCTCCGATGGTGGCCGGAGTGTCCAGGTTCGCGTTGTGCACGACGCGGAGATCGCCCTGGAGGCCGCTTTTGAGGGCGAAAGTGGCGTGGTGATTATTGCGGGTACTGGTTCAGTGCTTTTGGGTCGCTCGCTTAGCGGTCAGATTGAGGTGGTCGGAGGCTGGGGTTATTTGCTCGGTGATGAAGGAAGTGGGTTTGCGCTTGGCCGGGCTGGGTTGCAGGCCGTAGCCCACGCCTTAGATGGGGGGCCGGCTACGCGGTTGCGTGAGCTGCTAGCCGAACGCTTTGGGCTTAGCGAGCGTGACGCGATTATTCACCATGTTTACCAAGATCGCTGGCCGGTGCAGGAGTTTGCCCCCGTGGTGCTTGAGGCTGCTCGGGCAGGGGATGCCGTAGCTTTGCGCATTGTGGAAGAACAAGTGGCCCAACTGGTGGCCCAAGTAGATTGGCTGCTCTGGAAGCTTGAAGCAGTCAGGCCGTGCATTGCGTTGGCAGGGGGGCTAACCAGAGAGCCGTTTTACGTTGAGTGCCTGTGTCGAAAGCTGCAAAGCGTTTTGCCGGATTGGTCTGTCGAAGTCGAGCAGCGGCGGCCTGTTGAAGGTGCGTTGCTGTTGGCTCGGCGCATGCTGGCAGAAGCATCTGCTAAAGTCTGAATGCTTTGCGTTGGGCATGTGGAGGGGTGCAAGTCTCTGGAGCCGTGGCCGGCCGCGTGATCGTCGGCGTGGGTGAAGCCGCAGCCGGAGGAAGCTCCAAAACCAGCCCGCTTAGCAGCCGGCCAAGCTCCAGAACTTAAGGCATCTCATAGGTGGTAACGAAAGCCTCTGCGGCATAGAATTCAGGAAGGCCGAGGCGGTTAAGGGTTTCGGCCGTGCCGCGGTTGCGGTCTCGGGCACGCTGCCAAAACTCCCTGTCGTCGTAGGCTCCTGGAAACATCGCACGGTCCTTTTGGCTTTCGTGCTTGAAGATGGCCTCGATTTTGCGGTCCAGGTCCGCTTTCGACAGGGGTAGAAAGACATCGGCCTGGTGGACTTCCCATTCCTGCCAGGCGCCACGGTAAAGCCACACCAAGGGCCATTCCTCGCGGGGATGCCTTTGGTGGTAGCGTTCAAGCGCCTGTCCGATGGCTGTGTAGCACATCCGGTGGGTGCCATGCGGATCCGACAGATCTCCTGCCACAAAAAGATGCTGCGGTCGAAGCTCTTCGAGCAGTTCGAGTACAATCCGGATGTCAGCCTCGCCAATAGGGTCTTTGCGCACCGTTCCCGTTTTGTAGAACGGCATATCCAAAAAGCGCGCATGCTTGGCCGAAAGCCCCATAACCTCAATAGCAGCTACCGCTTCAGCATAGCGAATGTGGGCTTTGAGTTTTTGGATTACCTCCAGGTCCACTTGCCCCGGCTGCTTACGAGCCAAAAAGTCCAAAATTTCTTGCTGGCTTTTTCGGAAGCGGGCCAGTGCTTCCCCTTCGAGGCCGAGGATCTCATGACTGAGCTCGACGAAGCGCAGGTAGCGCCGCACGTCGGCATCAAAAACGGCTACCGAGCCGTTGGTCATGTAGGCTACCGTGACCTGATTTTCATTGGCCACCAGCTTGTCGAGCATGCCGCCCATGGAGATAACGTCGTCGTCGGGATGGGGGCTGAAGACGATGACGCGCTGGTGCTTAAAAAGCTGGTGCGGATAGATGATGCGTTGGCGCAAGTCCTCGAAAATTTCCAAGCACAATGCATCGACGCTAGGATAAGCATGCACCAGGCTGTGCAGGTGATGCTGATAAAAGTCGGCTGCCTCTAGCTTTAAAATAGCTTTCCCGAGCTTTTCCGAAAGCCAGATGACCGCCCGCTTGGCCATCTGCCGGTCCCAGACTACTTCGCCTACAAGCCAAGGGGTTTTTTCACGGGTGAGTTCACCTGCTGCGGCACGATCCAGGTAAACCGTAGCGTTAGGATGGGTCTGGAGAAAACTGGCGGGGACCTGACGGTTGGGGGGCTCTTCGACCGCTTGGCGCACAATAGGCGCTTTATGTTCGCCGGTGGCCATCAAGATAATTTCGCGGGCATCCAGGATGGTCCCAATCCCCATGGTGATGGCTTGGCGAGGCACGTTTTCTTCGCCAAAAAAGTCACTGGCCGCATCTTTGCGCGTGATTTCATCCAGGACGACCAGTCGCGTGCGCGTTTCTGGACCAGAGCCTGGTTCATTAAAGCCAATATGGCCACTGCGGCCAATCCCTAGAAGTACTAGGTCTAGTCCCCCGGCTTTACGGATTTCCTCTTCGTAAGCTTGGCAATAAGCCTCGATTTCTTCTGGTAGAAGGTCACCGCGGGGAATGTGGATGTTTTCGGGGGGAATATTGAGGTGATCAAATAAATTTTCCCGCATGAACCGGTGATAGCTTTGCAGGCTTTCTGGATGCATAGGGTAGTATTCATCCAGATTGAAGGTGACCACGTTCGAAAAGTCGAGCCCTTCTTCGCGGTGCATGCGGATAAGCTCTTGGTAAACCCCAATGGGGGTCGAGCCCGTAGGCAGTCCTAGGACAGCCTTTCGCCCTTCTGCACGTCGCTGTTGGATCAGGTTGGCTATGTGTTCTGCTATAGCCCGGGCCATCTGGGCAGGATTGTCGAAAATGCGAACGGGTACACGCTCCCGCTGGGTTTCGGTACGTGTCGGAGGGACAAATGTAGCTGTTGGCGTTGCATTTACGTACGGCATGGTCAACGGCCCTTCGGTTTCCACTTAAACGCACATGATCTAAGCGATAGCCCTACGATGCAAGGGGGATTGCATTTGGGTAGCGGTTCCAAAATGCGCGTTTCACCCAAACATGGGCTTGAGGCTGAGTTTTGCTATGCCTATACTTTGGTAACGATTCACTTTGCAGAGAAGCTATGCCTCAAGTGTTGCAGCGCGCTTCCGAATACGATGTATGCATTATTGGGTCGGGCGCTGGTGGGGGGATGGCTGCCTATGTACTTACGCAGGCGGGGGCCAATGTCGTGATGCTCGAAGCCGGTCCGATGTGGGATGTAGCCCGTGATGGGGCGATGTTTACCTGGAACTATGCCTCGCCCCGGCGTGGGGCGTCAACCACGGAGCGGCCCTTTGGCGAATTTGACGCCTGCTATGGGGGATGGGAGATCCCCGGCGAGCCGTACCTGAAGGACGAAGGGACCGACTGGATGTGGTTTCGGGCCCGTATGCTGGGTGGGCGGACTAACCACTGGGGACGCATTTCACTGCGTTTTGGACCAGACGATTTTAAGGGCAAAAGTCGTGATGGCTATGGCGACGACTGGCCAATCAGCTACGAAGATCTGGCGCCCTACTATGACAAGGTCGATCGGCTTATTGGGGTGTTTGGTTCAAGGGATAATTTTTATAACGAACCAGACGGAATCTTTTTGCCGCCGCCTAAGCCGCGTTGTTATGAGCTGCTGGTAGCGCGGGCTTGTGAAAAGCTGGGCATACCGGTTTTGGCTTCGCGCCTGTCGATCCTAACGCGGCCGCTTAATGGCCGTGCTGCCTGTCACTACTGCGGCCAATGCAACCGAGGCTGCACAGTTCGGGCGAACTTTGCTTCCACCTATGTGCTGCTCCCTCCAGCACTAGATACGGGCCGGTTGACAATCATCCCGAACGCCATGGCGCGAGAAATCTTGGTCGACGAGAACTTGCGGGCACGGGGGGTTTCCTACATCGATAAGGAGACACTCCAAGAGCGGCAGGTACGGGCACGCATTGTGGTGTTGGGCGCCAGTGCTTGTGAGACCGCCCGATTGCTACTCAACTCGAAGGGACCGCGCTACGAAAACGGCCTAGCCAATGGAAGTGGATTGGTGGGACGCTACCTGATGGATTCGACAGGCACTAGCGTAGCCGGCTTTATCCCGGCCCTAGTGAATACCCCACCCCACAACGAAGATGGCGTGGGCGGCATGCACATTTACATTCCATGGTGGGCCTACAACCAGCGGCTAGATTTCCCTAGGGGGTATCATCTAGAGGTTTGGGGTGGTCGCCGCATGCCGGCTTATGGCTTTGGGGCAGGGATTCACCGGCTCAATGGTCGGCTGCCAGGCGCAGATGGCCAACCACGGCCTAAGGGCGGTGGGGGATATGGGCTGCAGCTCAAGGAAGATTACCGAAAGCTTTACGGAGCCGTTGTAGGCTTTGCAGGACGCGGCGAAATGATCGCCCGCTATGAAAACTACTGTACGGTGGATCCAAATGTGGTCGACCGCTATGGCATTCCCGTGCTGCGCTTTCACGTGCAATGGAGTGAGGAGGAGCTACGCCAGGTGCGGCACATGCAAGAAACCGCTCGGGAAATCATTCGGGCTATGGGAGGAGAACCGCTGGACGAGATGCCCGGACCAGAGCGCGGCTATGGCATTACCAAGCCGGGCGAGATTATCCACGAAGCAGGCACCACACGCATGGGCAAGGATCCCAAAACGTCGGTGCTCAATCCGCAGTGCCAAGCGCACGAGGTACCAAACCTTTTCGTCGTAGATGCGGCACCGTTTGTTTCGATGCCGCACAAAAATCCAACCTGGACGATTCTGGCGCTGGCTTGGCGCACAGCGGAGTACATTATCGAGCAGCGTAAACAAGGAAACCTATGAGTAGCGAGCTCAGCCGGCGTGATGCGCTTAAGCTGCTGGCGCTGATGGCCGCAGCACCCACGTTTAGCTTTGGCTGTCGCCCGGAAGAAATCCATCAAGCCCACCAGCGGCAAGGCCAGACCCAGCCAAGCCCAGACCGTAAACCGCAGTTTTTTACAGAGCATGAGTACCGAACGATTACGGTCTTGGCTGACTGGATTATTCCAGCCGACGAGCGTTCAGGCAGTGCCAGCGACGCCGGTGTGCCGGCCTTTATCGACTACATCATGACGGATCCGCTTATTCCAGGCCTGGAGCGGCGCCAGACAGCCATCCGAGGAGGCTTAGCCTGGCTTGATTACCATTGCCTCAAACGCTATGGCGAACCCTTTGTGGCCTGTACCCCAAGCCAGCAGCAAGAAATGCTGGAGCAGATTGCCTATCCCGAGGTTGCGCCGCCTGAGATGCAGCCAGGCGTAGCCTTCTTTAACAGTTTGCGCGACCTGGTTGCCTCGGGTTTTTGGACCAGCCAGATGGGGATGGAAGACTTAGGTTACAAGGGCAACACTGCCGTTCCAGAATGGACGGGATGTCCGGAAGAAGTGCTGGCCCACTTGAAGCTTGGCTAACGTGTTTGGGTAATAGCCCAAGGAGGGTGCTGCTATGGAAAAGCTAACCATCGACCAAGTAGCCAGTTTGGCCTGCGTTTCACGTTCGGTGGTCTCGCGCGTGCTGAACAACCATCCCAACGTGAGTGAAGAGGCAAAGCGGCGCGTTTTGGAAGTGATCCGGAAGTACAATTACCATCCCAGTTCGGTGGCCCGCAGTCTGGCACGGCAGCGCACCTATGAAATTTGCATTCTCACACCGCGCCGCAGCGATGAAGCTTTGGCCAACGGGTTTTGGACGCTGCTGCACCTAGGCATTTTCGAGCAGTGCATCCGGCGCGGCTATTTTGTGTCTTTGTCGATGCTTTCTGCAGATGCCGAGGAAGCCCTGGCCTCGCGTATTCTTTACGAGCATCGGTTTGATGGCTATGTGCTGCTAACGCAAGAGGTGGCTAGTTGTGTGCTCGAGTCGCTTAGCGCTCGGGAGGTGCCCGTGGTGCTGGTAGGGCACGACCCGGCACACCCGCACGTGCACTCTGTCGATGTAGACAACTTTGCTGGAGCCTATCGGGCTGTGCGGCATTTGTGCCGCTTAGGCCACCGCCGCATTGCGCTCATGCTGGGTAATGCGGCCTTGCAAGAGTCGCGAGACCGCCGGGCAGGTTACCTGCAGGCCCTGAGGGATGCTAGGGCTGAGTTGGATGAGCGGTTAATTGAAGAGGGAGATTACTCTCAGCATGCGGGCTATGCACTTATGAAACGTTGGCTGGCGCGAGGGCCAGATTTTTCCGCGGTCTTTTGTACCAGCGATACGATGGCTATTGGGGCGCTGCTGGCGCTCTACGAAGCAGGCCTGCGGGTGCCTAGCGAGATGGCGGTAGTTGGCTTTGATGATTTGCCGGTGGCCCAATACACCTGTCCCCCGCTCACCACAGTACACCAGCCGATCTACGAAAAAGGCCAGTGGGCAGCCAATATTTTGATCGACCAAATCGAGGGGCGCAGTGGACCTGCGGTGCAGGTCAATCTGCAGGCCGAACTGGTGGTGCGCTCAAGCTGTGGTGCTTTGGCCTGAGCCTTACGCTGCTTGTATCGCTGCTGGCTTGTCGCAAGCCTGCAGATCAGGATGTGGTGCAGCAACTGACAGCGCAGCTTGCGCAGGCTTATCGTGCAGGAAACCGAGCGCAGGTGCTGCTGCTGGCCGATAGTTTATGCCAAATCGCCCCAGAAAGGCCTGAAGGCTACGTATGGAAGGCAGCGCTGCTGCGTGAACTGGGACAGCTCAGCCAAGCTGAAGCTCTGCTTTATGAAGCGTTGGCGCGGGCCCCAGCGCACCCTGAAGCCCGCTTGCTGCTGGCCCGCGTAGTGGAGCAACAAGGGCATTTGCGCAAAGCGGTGTCTCTTTACAATCAGGCACTGCGCCAGGCCGAAGGATTGCTTCGTGCGGCCGCTTGGCTTGGACTTGGGCATCTCTACCAAGCACTTGGGCAGGCAGATAGTGCAGCTGTAGCTTTTTTGGAAGCCCTGCGTCTTGACAGTACGCTGGCTGAAGCATGGGATGGGCTGCGCCAGCTTTACGAAACCGAAGGCCGCTACCCTGAAGCGCTCCAAGCAGCGCGCAAAGCGCTTCGATGGGCCCCGGAAAAGGTAGACTACCAGCTGGCCCTGGGAATGCTGCTGGCACGCACCGGCCAAACTGCTGAAGCTGTAGCAATGTTGCGCGCCGTAGTGGCAGCGCGTCCCTGGCAGCTTGCCGCGCACTATCAGCTTGGGCGCCTGCTTAACGCGCTAGGAGACGCAGCGGAGGGTCAGTATCATTTACAACAAGCAGAGGCCATTCGCTGTCTCGCGCCACTGCTCACGCAGGCCGAGCTTGAAGTTGCACGGCATGCCGAGGCGCTGAGCCTGCTTAAGCTAGCCCGGCGTCTTTTGGCCCAAGGCTATGCAGCAGAGACCCGCCAGGCCGTCGAAGCAGCCTACGCACTGCAGCCCCAAAGCTCCGCTTTGGCAAACCTTGCAGGAAGGCTTGTGGGTATGCCTTTAGAGAAGCGTCCCCGTTAGCATCAGCCGCGCTACCTCGAAATAGATAATGATGCCCGTGACATCCACAAGGGTGGCCACAAAGGGCGCCGAAGAGACGGCAGGGTCAAACCCGAGGCGTCGCAATACAAAGGGAAGCATAGAGCCGATAAGCGTTCCCCAAAGTACCACACCAATGAGCGCCAGAAAGACCGTGAATCCAATAAGATACCAATGTGGGCCATAGTCGTAAAAACCGACCAGCTGCCAGAGGGACACCCGCAGGAAGCCTATGGTCCCTAGAATTGCTCCAAGACCTAATCCCGAAAAGATTTCGCGACGCATAACGCGCCACCAGTCGCGCAGCGTCACTTCACCGATGGCCATGGCCCGAATGATGAGCGTAGCTGCCTGAGAACCACTGTTCCCTCCACTGGCAATGATAAGGGGTACAAAAAGGGCAAGGACTACTGCCCGGGCAATTTCGTCTTCAAAGCGGCCCATGGCAGTGGCCGTGAACATTTCGCTCAAAAAGAGAAAAACCAGCCAGCGCGCCCGCTTTTTAAGCAGCGTGCCCATGGAGGCCGAAAGATAGGGCTCTTCGAGCGCTTCCATACCACCGAGTTTTTGAATGTCTTCGGTGGCTTCTTCTTCGGCCACGTCGAGCACATCGTCGATGGTGACAATGCCCAGGAGCACGCCTTCTGAGTCAGTTACGGGCAGCGCTACGCGGTCATAATCGCGGAAGACTTGAACGGCCATTTCTTGATCATCTGTGGCTTTAAGGGCCACAAAGCGGCCGTCCATAAGCTCCTCGATCTTGGTATTGGGCTCAGCCAGCAGGAGCTCACGAATACGCAGGTCGTCGAGCAGACGCCAGTTGTCGTCGACCACATAGATGACGTTCAGCGTTTCGCTGTCTTTTCCGTAGCGTCGGATATGGTCGAGGGCCTGTTGGACGGTCCAGTGTGGTCGGACGGCCACGTATTCGGTGGTCATCAACCGTCCAACGCTCTCCTCTGGATAGCCCAGCAGCTTGGTGGCTACCGCACGCTCTTCAGGCGAAAGCATGTTGAGCAGTCGCTGGGCTACGGGACCGGGAAGCTCTTCCAGCAGGGCCGTTCGGTCGTCGTCGGAAAGTTCATTAAGCAGCTCGGCCAGCCGCTCTTTCTCCCGGGCAAGGGCTTCGACAAGCTCTTCTTGCTTTTCAGTGCTTAGGTACTCGAAAACGTCTGTAGCCACGTCGCGTGGCAGTAGACGAAAGACAGCTACGTCGTCTGGCGAAGGAAGATGGTCAATCAGACTCGCAATTTCGGGGGGTTCCCAGTCGACAAGCACATCGCGCAAAGCGCGCAAGTTGCGCGTTTGAATCAGTTCCTGCACTTCTGGTTTGAGCAACTGGGCCAGCATCATAGGCTCAAGGGACGCGTTGCGCGTAAAAGCTTAAAAAAATAAATCGCATTGGGAGAGTTTCCAAGAGGGATATTGCAAGAAACCGGTTTGTTACCCTAAAGGGATAAGCTGTACATATAAAATGTGGTGTTCGGGAGCCCAAGATTCGGGTTTATAGAGAATTCCTCTTCCCGTGAAAAGATCGGTGACGTAACCCCTGTGCGAGCGTGGCGCAGCGGAGTTAGGCTCTGGCTGTTATAGGAGAAAACTATGAAGCGTTGGTGCAGGAATGGAGCAGCGCTGCAGATAAGAGATGAGGACGTACGGCTTCTTGCAGGACGCTGACGTAAGCATCCAGCAAAGAGCGCTTCAGGTGCGTGCGCGCGTAGAGCAGATAAATCGTCCGGTGCGGTGCCGGTTCGCGAAAGGGCCGCACGCGCTGCTGCGCTTCAGCGGGTAGGTAGCGGGTCGCTAGCAGTGGAAGCAGCGTCAGTCCACCTAGCTCGTCAACCAGTAGGCGAAGCGTCTCCAGATTGCCACTTTCGAAGCGAAACTGGGGTGTTGGACTAACCTCCGGAGGTCGGCCACATAGCTGCAGGACTTGATCGCGAAAACAATGCCCCTCGCGCAGCAACCAAAGCTCTTCTACGCGAAGCTGGTAGGGGTCTAGGTAGGTTTCTCGAAGCAGGGGATGTCCAGGGCAGAGATAGACCACAAATGGCTCGTGAAACAGGGCACGTCGGCGTAGGCTCGGTCGGTCTACTTCGGTAGCTACCAGTCCTGCATCCAGTTGATCCGTCAAAAGCGCCTCCAGGATCTGTTCTGGAGTTAGCTCTTCGAGGTGTACGGTCAGTTCTGGATAGCGCGCTTGTACAAGAGGGGCAACAAGCGGCAACAGGTAAGGCGAAAGCGTGGAGATAATGCCCAGCCTAAGTTCTCCGCGAAGGGTGCCTTGGTCTTCTTGCAGCAGCTCGTAAAGGCGTTCGCATTCCCGCAAGATGACCCGGGCTTGCGCCAAAATGCGTTCGCCTGCTGGTGTAGGTAAGATGGGCTTACGGCTCCGATCAAAAAGCTGCACGCCTAGTTCTTCTTCCAGCTTTTGGAGCTGCATGCTGAGCGTCGGTTGCGATACGTGGCAGTGCTCAGCTGCCCGGCCAAAATGCCGGTACGTGTCGACAGCAACCGCGTAGGCCAGTTGCGTGAGCGTCATAGGTGCACGTTCATTCAAAGGTTTGCAGATTCCATAAGGTCTTTTAGCATGCAAAGTTTTTTTGCTATCTTTTGCACATTAGAGAAAACCTTATGACACCATGGGTTGGGTCTACTGGGTAGCCCTTGGGCTGATGGTGGCAGGCAGCC
This sequence comes from Rhodothermus bifroesti, assembly GCF_017908595.1. NCBI lineage: Bacteria > Pseudomonadati > Rhodothermota > Rhodothermia > Rhodothermales > Rhodothermaceae > Rhodothermus > Rhodothermus bifroesti. The sequence goes on along the minus strand of NZ_JAGKTL010000001.1, from coordinate 482,330 downwards.
TTTTTGCGTGGCTGCTATTGCGTTATGCCAATCGGCAGGCGTCTTCGGGTGGCCGGGGCTATCGTTTGCCCAGAGCTCGTCGGCCTCGAGGGCCGCGTCGTGGTGCCGATCCAGAGCCCAAGGCACGTGCTTTAAGCAGGGACCGGCGTCCGGTGCGCCCGCGTTTTTAGCAGTGCTTGAAGTTCTGGCTTGCAGCTTCCACATCCTGTGCCTGCACGGCTGCGTTGGGTAAGCGTCTCTAGATCAGTGCAGCCTTCGGCTATGAGCCTTTCCAAGGTGGTGCGGCCTACCTGAAAGCAACTGCACACGAGTGGGCCTTCAGGCAAGGCATGAGTAGAAAATTCGGCGCCTTGGAGTAACCGATGGGGTGGGTCCTCCAGCTCCAACCCTTCAGCAATAAGCTGCCTGAATGCTGCAAAACGACTTTGGTCACCCAGCAGGATCGCTCCGACCAGCCGACGATGGCGCACCACGCACTTCTGGTACACTCGGCGTTGCCGATCAAGGAGTACGATTTCTTCGTAACCCTCGGCCTCTGGCGGCAGAACCGATAGTCCTATGGTGCACAGTTCCAACCCTGGAATTTTTAGGATATTGAAAGGCACGGAGCCGGTATAGCGGGCCCATACGTCCCCTGCAATATGCGCGGCGGCCACACGTGCCTGCGCTTCGGCAGCGGGTGTGGTACCGTAAAGGATGCCTCGGTGCTCAGCCACTTCGCCTATCGCATAAATGGCCGGATCGCTGGTGCGGAGATGATCGTCGACCTCAATCCCACGTCGAACCCGCAAACCGGCTTGTCGGGCCAAATGAACCTCAGGCTGCGTGCCTACAGCTACCAGAAGCAACTCGGCTGGAATCAAGCGACCTGTTCGTGTGCGGAGGCCTTCAAAGCGCGCTGTTCCCAAAAACGTCTCCGCTGTCTCTCCACAGCAAACCGCAATGCCCCGCGCTTGGAGTGCTTCGCTAAGCAACGTTGCAGCGGTTTCGTCGAGCTGCCGAGCCATGAGCCGTTCTCCCAACTCCAAAATTGTACACCGATAGCCCCCTGCGTTTAGCGCAGCAGCCACTTCCAAGCCTAACAGGCCTCCCCCTAAGATGAGTACGCGCGCTGCGCTAGATAGATGTTTCCGCAGTGCTTCGGCATCGGCTAAGGTGCGCAACGTAAAGACCCCAGGCTGTCCCAAAGGCACACCAGGGGGAACCACAGGGCGACTACCGGTGCAAAGCACCAGGCGGTCGTAGCTGACCGTTGTACCATCGGCAGCGACGACTTGCTGTTGTGCCCGATCGAGGTGCTGAATCTCGACGTCAAAATGTGCTTTTACCTCCAGCGCCTCGAGCTGCTCTTTAGCCAGGGTGCAGAGCTCAGCAGCAGTACAGGTCCCAATGAGATATTCTGGCAGCCGCACCCGGTTGTAAAAGCCGTGGGGTTCTCGACCGAACAGGAGCAGCTCATCGCTCTTGTTACGGGAGCGATAAGCTTCTACGAAGGCACGCGCTGCCGCGCCAGCACCAATGACCACGATGCGTTGCCGCTGACGCAGTAAAGGGGCTACCTGCACCCGAGCAAACTTGAGCGCGGGCTGCCGGGAGATGGGATCTACACGGCAATGATAGAGACGGTTGACCCGCCCATCGGCGGTTGGCCCTTCCTGGGCCCAGTGCATCGGCACAAAGACGACGCCGCGTTTGATATCGTCTGAAAGGTGCACGCGCAGCTTGAGGCTTCCTGCAGGACTGGTGATCTCTGCAATTTCGCCTTCGCCTAGGCCTCGAGCTAAGGCATCGGCGGGGTGCATTTCTACATAAGGCTCCGGTGCATGTTGGTTAAGCCGGGCAATTTTTCCGGTTTTGGTGCGCGTGTGCCACTGGTCGCGTACCCGACCACTAATCAGTACCAGCGGCCGATCAGGCGCAGGGGCATCGGGCGGATCTGGCTCAGGAATGGCATGCAGGCGGGCGCGCCCCGAGGGGGTAGCAAACCAGTGATCGGTAAACAAACGTGGTGTTCCAGGATGGTCAGGCGCGGGACAGGGCCATTGGATACTGCGCTCGCGGCGAAGGCGATCATAATCTACCCCCGAGAGGTCCACCGGTGTCCCATGCGTTAGGCGAGCGTACTCCGCAAAGATTTCGGCTTCGTCCCGATAAGCAAAAGCGTGTCCCCAGCCCATGCGACGGGCTACCTCACAGAAGATCCATACGTCTGGTCGGGCTTCCCCGGGGGGATCTAACAGACGGGGTAGGTAGGTAACGCGGCGTTCGGAGTTGGTCATGGTGCCTTGTTTTTCCAGCCATGTAGCCGCGGGGAACACCACGTCGGCCCACGCGAGCGTGGTGGCTCGCGTCGAGATATCTTGGACAATGACCAGGTGCGCCTGTGCAAAGGCCCGCTCCACACGGGCAATATCAGGTTGGCTCAAAGCCGGGTTGGTGCCGATGATCCAAATTGCCTTCAGACGGCCATCCGCCAGGGCATCGATCATCTCTGTGGCGGTCAGTCCCGGGCGGTCTGAGAGCGCCGGCACGCCCCAATAGGCTGCTACCTCAGCCCGATGAGCAGGGTTGTTTACGTCTCGGTGGGCTGGGAGGAGATGGGCCAGGGCGCCCACTTCGCGTCCACCCATGGCGTTGGGCTGTCCGGTGAGCGAAAACGGCCCCATGCCCGGTCGGCCGATTTGACCTTTGAGCAAGGAAAGGTTAATGAGTGCCAAATTGTTGGCAACACCCACGGTGCTTTGGTTGAGACCCATCGCCCAAAGCGTCAAAAGCGCCGGACTTTGGCCGATCCATTCTGCAGCTTGTTGCACCTCTGCCAGGGGGACCTCACAAATCTGAGCGGCCCGTTCCAGAGAAGCCCCTTGCAAGTGCTCCTGCAGTTTTTCAAAACCTTCTGTATGCTGCGCAATGAAATTCGTGTCGATGTAGCCCTTTTCAATGAGATAGGCTGCCCAAGCGTTGAAAAGGACAATGTCGGTGCCTGGACGAATGGGAAGGTGCAAATCAGCTATGGCTGCACTTTGCGTGCGTCGGGGATCTACGACAATGATGCGCACCTCAGGATGGGAGGCTTTGTGGGCTTCAATGCGCCGAAACAGAATAGGATGACACCACGCTGGGTTAGCGCCGGCAATGAGGATGCACTGGCTATGCTCAAGGTCATCGTAACAGCAAGGGACAAGGTCGTCTCCTAGCGCGAGTTTGTAGGCGGCTACGGCCGAGCTCATGCAGAGCCGGGAATTGGAATCCAAGTTGTTGGTGCCAATAAACCCTTTAACCAGCTTGGTAATGACGTAATATTCTTCGGTCAGAAGCTGACCAGACACATAAACGCCAAGGGCATCGGGCCCGTAATGATCGAGAATGTGGCGCAGCGTTGTGGCTACCTCGTCAAGAGCGGTATCCCAGTCGGTGGCCTTCAAAGGGGCTTTGCGGTGGGCGCGGCGTAGGGGATGCAGCAATCGGTCATCGCGGTCCAGGGCCACCTGGAGGAGGTAGCGCCCTTTGCTGCACAGCAAACCCCGGTTAGCTGGATGATTGGGGTCGCCCTCGAGCAAAAGTTCACCCCATAGGTTGCGGCGAATTTCAATCCCGCACCCAACGCCACAATAGCAGCACGTAGTCTTGATTAAGCTTTCCTGAGGCATACAGCGATTAATAGACGTCGCGTTGGTAGCGTCGGGATTTTTTTAGATTGTTAAGCTTCTCCAAGGCGTTCTCCTCCGAGCATTTTCCTTCTTGACGCAGGATGGTAAGGAGAGCTGCTTCCACATCGCGAGCCATGTGTGTAGCATCGCCACAGACGTACACGTAAGCCCCTTCCTCAAGCCAGGCATAAAGCCTGCGGGCCTGCTCCAGCATTCGGTGCTGGACGTAGCACTTTTGCGCCTGATCGCGTGAAAAGGCCGTGTCTAGTCGCGTAAGCACGCCGCGTTGCTGCCATCGGTCCAGTTCTTCTTGGTAGAGGAAATCGGTTGCCCGGTTACGCTCACCAAAAAATAGCCAGGTAGCGCCACGTGCACCTGTGGCCTCGCGGTCTTCCAAAAAAGCTCGGAAGGGGGCAATACCTGTGCCGGCCCCAATCATGATCACAGGGGCTTCAGGATCGGGTGGCAAACGGAAGTTGGGATTGGAATGGACAAAAACCGGTACAGAGTGGGCAGCCCGTTCGGCCAGAAACGTGGAGCAAACGCCTTTGCGCAAGCGGCCATGGGCTTCGTAGCGTACGACGCCAACGGTGAGATGTACAGCCTCAGAATGCACGCGGGGACTAGAAGAGATTGAGTAAAGTCGGGGTGCAAGTGGCCGCAGTAGCCCTACGAACGTTTCCGGGTCCGGGCGGAAAGCAGGGCTTTCGCGCAGGATGTCGAGCACATCGCGGCCTGTCAGATAGGTTTGAAGCGCTGTAGCCTCCCGCAGCAATCCCGGAAGCGTGTCGTGGTAAGGCGCAGCCGCCTCCAGCAGCGGGCGCGAGGGCCTGCCTAGTTCGTAGTGGCGCAGCAACGCTTCTCGAAGGGAGACTTCTGTGCCGTCAGGTCGTTTTACGGGCTCTTCCCCTGTGTAGCCCCCTACTTCAAGCAGCATAGCGACCAGTTCTGGGTCATTTTCCGGATAGACGCCCAGCGCATCGCCCACTTCGTAGGTAAGGCCTGAGCCTTCGAGCGAGAAGATCACATGACGGATGTCTTTGCTAGAACCTTCCCCTGTGAGTTTGCGCGACTGAAGCAGATAGGCTGGGAAGGGATGCTTGCGGTCGTAGCGCGGTGGCAGTGGGGGCTCGAGGGTAGCTTGGCCATCTCCAGGGCGCAAGGTGGGTAAGGTAGACACGGGTTGACCATCGCCGCCGGAATCCCCTGATCCCAGCGTCACTGCCAGTTGGGCCAAGAAGGCGTTGAGCCAAGCGCGTTGCTCCGGCGAGAAAGGGGCGGTTTCTGGAAGGTAAGGCGCGTACATAAGCAGTTTCAGGCAGCTTGACGTAAAGGTTCAGCAACAGAAAGGGTTTTGAGGGCTTCTAAGACCCCTTGGTACCACTGGGTAAAGGGGGCTTCTACGTCTACATCACAATCGACGCGTGGGTGTAGGCGGTGTGCGCCTAAGGCTTCAAGTCGGGCATCAAAGGCCTTGCCTGCTTGGCAAAATGTGGGATAGCTCGAATCCCCTAAGGCCAGCACGCTGTAGTGCACATGGTTGAGCGGGGGGGCTTGATCGCTGGAAAGGAATGCCCAAAAGCGCTGCGCATTGTCGGGCATTTCTCCCTCGCCATAGGTACTGGTGACCACAAGCAGTACATGTTCTTGGGCCAGATCGGCTGGGTCGTAAGCATCCATGCTGCAGACGCGGGCCGTGAATCCCTCAGCATTGAGGCGTCGGCCAGCTTCGCGGGCTAAGCCTTCGGCTGTACCGGTTTGCGAGCCAAACAAAAGGGTCACCTTAAGGCCAGGGGGTGAGGCCGTAGGTGCTGAGGCATTGGAAGGCAACGGCTGCGTGGAGAACAGGCCCGCCAGAAAGCCGTTTAGCCAGGCCCGTTGGGCCGGTGTAAACGGTGCATTTTCTGGGATATAGGGCACCATGGTGCGGATTAAACGGGTTTGGCTTCCTGCGTTAGTTGTTGCAACGCGACCTCATCCAAGCGTCGGGTAAAGGCGGCAAAGGATTCACCTGCCTGACGCTGGTTCAGGTAGGTGCGGAGCAGGTGGGCGATCAGCGGCGGTACGTTTTCAAAAGGAACGCTGCGGGCCAGCGGCCGGGCCAGCCCTTGTTCAGCTTCCAGTCCCCCGCCCACCACAATGTCGTAGCCTTCAACGGTCTCGCCGTTTGGGGTTTGCACTTTGACGCCAAGTAGACCGATGTCGCCGCAGTAATGCTGCGCGCAGGAGTGCGGGCAGCCCGTCAGGTGAATGTTCAGGGGTTGATCGATGCGGATGCCGGCTGTTTCTTCTAGGTAACGTACCAGTTCCAGCGCATGGGCTTTGGTGTTCGTACGGGCATAGGGGCACCCTGCGTTGCCGGTGCAGGCCACCAGTCCTTGGCGCAGTGCAGTAGCGGTGGGCGAAAGGCCAATGCGATGAAGGGCATCGCAAGCAGCGTTCAGCTCGGCTTCAGGAATGCCTGGGATCAGCAGGTTCTGAAAAACCGTCAGCCGCAGCTCCCCGGTGCCGTAGCGATCGGCGATGTCGGCCAAGGCCCGCAACTGGTCGGCTTGGAGGCGACCCACAGGAACATCGATGCCGATGTAATAATGTCCCTCAGGTTTTTGTGGATGGATGCCTACATGGGCGTTGGGGCGAGGTGAAGGTCGCCAGCAGGCAGTGCGAGGAAGCTTCACAAGTGGGAAAGCCAGTCGCTTTTGGACAGCTTCCATGAAGCGCTCAGGCCCCCAAGCTTCCAGTAAGTACTTCAGGCGAGCTTTTTTCCGATTGGTACGGTCGCCATGCTCCAGATATACGCGGATGATGGCAGCAGCTGTGGCCAGGCAAGCCTCGGGCGGCACCATATAGCCTGTATCCTGGGCAAACGAGCCATGCCCTGTTACGCCACCTAACTCGATGCGAAAGTAGACGCCTGGGGCCACCTCATGCCCTTCCTCTACGCGGACTGCGATAAAACCCAGGTCGTTTGTTTCAGCAGCGGCCGTGACAACGCCACCGCTGTCAAAAGCCACGTTGAATTTTCGCGGTAGGTTGTAAAGGTCACGGCTGTGCAGGATGTAGTAGTAGAGCGCGCGTACCAGTGGCCTCAGGTCGAAGAGTTCCTGCACATCAAAGCCAGTGGTGGGTGTAGCCGTGATGTTGCGGATATTGTCTGCGCCAGCGCCGCGCGAAGTCAGTCCCAAGTCGGCCAGGGCCATAAGCACGTTGGCTGCATCCTGGGCCCGGATTTCTCGCACCTGAATATTTGCCCGGGTGGTGAGGTCCAGGTAGCCGCCGCCGTAACGCATTGCCAGCTCGGCCAAGCCGCGTGCCTGATGGCTAGACAGCAGCCCTCCAGCAATGCGGCAGCGTAGCATAAAGGCATTTTGAGCCGGGGCTACGTAAAAAAGTCCTAGGGTTTTATACCGAAAGACGTCGTCCCCCTCAGGGAAGCGGCCAGCCGCGGCGTTTTCGAGCACCCGGTCCCACATGTCGAGCGGATGCAGCTCCAGTTTAATATGCTCCTGCTTACAAAGACGATCGACCGGAGTGCCGTAGAAAGTCGTTGCAGCCGGTGTTGCTGCCAGGTCGCGTACGGCCTGTTCGGGCTGGTGCGTAAAGCGGCCGTCGGCTGTTTGGCCTACAAAGGTCAACCCTCCGCGTTGCAGCACTCCGGCCATAAAGCCTTGGAGATACTGCTTTTGCTCTTCGCTGAACGGCAAGTTGGGTATGGCATCAGGCGGCTGCATGGCTGTTGTCTTTTAGGAGAGCACGGCGGGTTCACGATGGCGTGCTACGTGTAAGGCGGCTTCATCAGCCTGCGAGAAACGGACCGTAAAGGCCAGAAAGGCAAGTCCGGTGACGATAAGCCCCAAAAGCCACAGGGCTTGATTCCAAGCAAGGGCTCCTTGAAACAGAAACCCGGCCGCGACAGCTCCCACATTGCCTCCTGCTCCCACGATCCCTGTCACGGACCCGAGCGCTTTCCGATTCACAAATGGCACTACGGCGAACGTAGCCCCCTCAGACATCTGTACAAACAGGCTGAACAGCACCAAGGTTGTTATGGCCAATCCCAGCGTTTGCATTTGGGAAAAAAGCATCAAGGCCAAGCCTTCACCGAGCAGGCTTAAAAACAACCAATGCACACGCCCCTTTAGCCCCCATCGGGCCCCAAACGCATCACCCAAAACACCACCTAACGTGCGCGCAAAGATGTTCATGAGCCCAAAAAGAGAGGCCACTGTGCCCGCTGTTTTAAGATCGAGCTTAAAGTAGTCTGTGAAATAGAGGGCTGCGATGTTGTTGATGGTGAGCTCAATTCCAAAGCAGGCTGCGTAGAGAGCAAAAAGCGCCCAGACGCGAAAGTCGCGTGCTGCTAGCCGAAAACTTCCTTTACTGCTAAGGCGCGGATGTTTGGGGAGGTCTTCAAAGTTGCCTTCTGGCGTATCCTGGGTGAGGAAATAATAGGCGACCCCAGTAAGCATAACGATCATGCCAGCCAGGAACATGGCCAAGCGCCAGCTTGCCGCCTCGGAGAACCCCAAGGCCAAAAAACCAGAGAAAACCAGAGGCATGATCATTTGGGTAACTCCGCCACCTAAATTCCCCCAGCCAGCGGTGGTAGCGTTGGCCGTGCCCACAATGTTGGGGGCAAACATGAGCGTAGTGTGGTATTGTGTGGTCACAAAGGCTGCCCCAATCATGCCAATGGCCAGGCGGAAAAGCAGGAACGTTTCGTAGGAATCGGCCAAACCTATACCCATAACGGGCAAGCTTCCCAGGATGAGCAACCCGGCGTAGGTGCGGCGCGGTCCAAACCGATCACACAGCCGTCCTACCAGCAGACGTGCTAAAATGGTGACGGCTACGGAGGCAATAATCGTAGTTCCCACTTGGGCCGGGGTCAACTGCAATTCTTCACGTACCACTGGCATGAGGGGAGCAATGCCAAACCAGGCGAAAAAGCATACAAAAAAGGCAAACCACGCCATGTGAAACGCCCGCATTTGAGGAGAGCGAAAATCAGAAAGCGTGATCCGCGTCGCTTTTTGAACTACCGGCAAAGGCTTCATAGCAGACATTGAATTTTTCTATAGAAGAAATTTTATGTAAAGGAATTTTTTATTTAAATAAGTTAGATAAGAACTATCAATAGCTTAAATACAACAGCTATAATACTAATATACCCTTATTTTGTGAATAGACGTCATGTTAAGAATCTAAAAAGAGGAGCGCTTCCAAAAGCGCGGCGCTACTGCACTGGCTCCCTTGATTTCGGGGGCTTTTTTGCTTTTTTTTGCTAAAAAGCGCTTTGTTAGGGCTATGCGTGAATGGCGCATGTTGCTTTCGGAAGCCCGCCGACTTTGGGCTCAAGGCACGGCTCACGTGGTTGCTACCGTGGTGCGGATTGGGGGATCAACCTATCGCCGGCCAGGAGCGCGTATGATTGTGGAACCCGACGGCACAAGCCATGGCGCAGTTAGTGGCGGATGCCTGGAAGGAGAGATCACACATCAGGCACTGCAGCTGCTGCAAGAAGACCTTCCAGCCTGCCTCCTTGCTTTTGACCTGACCGAAGACGATCTGCTCTACGGCTTTGGCACCGGCTGCAATGGCGTTGTGCATGTGCTGTTGGAGCGTGTGCCAACGTCGGGACGCATGAGTCCTCTGGTGCTTCTGGATCGCTTTCTGCAAGCCCGTCGGCAGGCAGTGTTGGCCACCGTCATTGAGACCCATGAAGCAGGACAGGACTGGCTTGGGCGCCATTACCTGCTTTGCGAAGGAGGTCTAGCGGAAGGGGATCTGCCTGAAGCTTCACCAGCTGCCTGGATTCGAGAAGAGGCCTATCGGATGCTCAACCGGTCCCTAGCAGGGCATGAAGAGCGCAGCTGGGCCGTGCAGCGTTATGCCGCAGACAATGCGCGGATGGAACTCTTCCTGGAAGTGCTCTACCCCCCCGTGCGACTATTGATCTTTGGGGAAGGCTACGACGTGTTACCTGTGGTACGTTTTGCCCGAGGCATGGGCTGGGAAGTAGAAGTGATTGGACGACGGCCTCAGGAGGCATTGTCCGCGCGCTTCCCGGAGGCAGATGTTTGCCGCTTTTTGATGCATCCCGAACAGCTGCCGCAGCACGTGGCAACCGACGCCCGCACAGCCGCATTGGTGATGAACCACACCTATCTGCGAGATCGGCAGGTGCTAGAAACGCTCCTTTTTGAAAGCGACATCCCCTACATCGGCATGCTGGGACCCAAAGAGCGCACCGCGCGGATGCTTGCGGAATTGGCCCAAACGTATGGCCAAGAGCGTTTAGAAGCCAACCGTTACCGCATCTACGGACCCGTGGGGTTAGACATAGGCACGGAAACCCCTGAAGAAATCGCATTGGCTGCGCTGGCAGAAATTCAAGCCGTGCTGCATGGCCGCTCGGCGCGGCCGTTGCGTGAGCGTCCCACACCCATTCACGGCGAGCGTTCCCCCTTGCCTTGCTCCTTGAATGCGGTCTTGTAAAAGGCCTGCAAGGCCATAAATGCCTCAGGAGTATCAACGTCGCGCAAAATATGATCTGTAGGCATGGCTACACGCAGCACATGTTCTAAGTGGCGCCTAACCAGCTCACGGCAGCCTTCCAGGCCTGTTTCAGCCAAAATGGATGCTCGGTAATGGGCCGAAAACAGTACCGGGTTGCCCTGTTGCCCTTCAAATTCCGGCACCACAATGCAGGCTGGGTCGCGGCGCAGCCCCTCCTGGAAGACCTCAAGTAGCCGGTTATATTCTGCTACTTCAAGCAGAGGCAGATCCGACAAGCAAATCATGTAGCCAGCTACGTCTTGTGGTGCTGCAGCAACCCCTGCTTGGATGGAGGTAGTCATGCCTGCTGCATACCGTTCGTTATAGACAAGCCGAACGGGCAGTCCGCCAAGCACCGCGCCGACAGCTTCGGCTTCATGGCCCAGGACGACAAGCACTGGATCTGCACGGCTTTGCAGGATGGTTGCAACGACGTGGCGTACAAGAGGTTGATCCCCTACCGGCAGCAGCAGCTTGTTGCGGCCGCCCATGCGTTGAGAGGACCCCGCAGCCAGCACAATGGCCGCAACGCGAAGCGTTCGCTGCATATGCCGGTTCCCTCCCAGCTTTGCTCGCTGTGAAAAACTGGTGTTTGTCTCTTGATAAAGGGAGACCAATGAACAACTTGTTCCTCGCAGCTGCGCAAAGCGCCTGTCTGGCTTTATGGCCCTCCGACGCAGGCGGGGATCAACCCCCTACGGTATCGCAGGCGTTGCCAGGTCGATCACCTTGGGGGTAGCTGAGGCTCACCGGTCCTTCAGGCAGATCGTAGTCTCCGCACCCTACTGCTTGGTGAGGTGCATGAGGCTTCTCCTGGCCCGAACCACCCACGTAGCCCCAAACGTTACCAAGACCTGAAAGGTCTTTTCGACCGCGGGCTCCTGGAGATCGGCAAATTCAGGCTGAAAAGCACTGTAACCCGTGGGCGGTAGTGGACTCGAACCACTGACCTCCTGCTTGTAAGGCAGGCGCTCTAAACCAACTGAGCTAACCGCCCATAGATGAAAACGGCGATTGCTCCTTGCGGCTTAAGGTAGCAATCGCCTCTTTGGGTGAGCGGAAGACGGGACTCGAACCCGCGACCCTCAGCTTGGGAAGCTGATGCTCTACCAACTGAGCTACTTCCGCTTGTGAGTGCCCCTAAATTTTACACCACCTTGAGGCTACTGTCAAGCTACCTGCACGCTTTTCAACCGCCAACGGGCGGCTATAGGTTCCACGCAACCAAAATGTTGGGCCAGCGTTTCAGCAGCCGTTTTCCCCGGAACGAGCAAATTCCTTTTTGCTATGCCAAAGCGTACCTATCAGCCTAGCCGTCGTAAACGTTTGAACACCCATGGTTTTCGGGCAAGGATGAAAACCAAAGACGGCCGCAAGGTTTTAGCGCGTCGCCGCAAGAAAGGGCGTAAAAGCCTCACCGTGAGCGACCGGATGTCGGGTAAATAGTGCGGCAAAAGCGTGACCGCGGAGGAAGCACGTGGAACGAACCGGCTGCCCCGCGCTTTTCGGTTGCGGCACCAGCGGCTCATTCGGCCGCTGTTTGACCGCACCCGCACGGACGTGGGAACGCTTAGCCAAGGCTGTATTCGGTTGTTGTACCGCATTGTACCCCGTCGAGAAGTGGGAGCGGATGTGCCGCTGCAGGTTGGATTTGCTGCTGGGCGGCAAGCGCGGCGTGCCGTTGAGCGCAATCGCATTCGCCGCTTGCTTCGCGAAACCTATCGCCTCCACCAGCAGCCGTTGCTGGAACTGTTTCGTCCACGCCCCGATGCGCTCACGCTAATGATTCTTTATCGCGCACAGCCTTCGCAAGCCCGGGAAAGGATCCGTCGCGATCTGCCCGAGGCCCTGCATCGACTTGCTATGCACCTACAGGAAACGCTATAGGTCGAGGGGAACTACCCTTAGCACGCTTTGTATCCTGTTTCGCTTTAGACCACTTTAGTGTAAAGCCCCTACCGTGGACCGTAACGTCGTCATCGCTACGCTACTCACTGCCCTAATCATGTTTGTCTGGTTGTGGTGGCTGGCCCCACCGCCGCAGCCGACCCCTTCCACGCGCGATACGCTCCATCTTGATACGCCCGAGGCGCCTGCAGATACCGCAGCGCTGGCGCAGCAAGCGCCCTTGCTCGACACGCTTCTCCTAGCCGCACGTAATGGCCAAGCACGCACCCTCACGATTGAAACCGATCTTTATCAGGCGCAACTTTCTACCCGAGGAGCTACGCTTGTTTCCCTAAAGCTCAAGCGCTACAAACAATACGATTTTGAGACGCCTGTTCAGTTGGTCGATACCACAAAACCGGGTGCGCTTAGCTTGGTTTTTACCACGCCTACAAACCATCTTGTGGATACGCGCACGCTGCTCTTCGAAACCGCCACGACGGCCGACACGCTGCACGTAACCGAGGCTCCGGTAGAGGTGGTTTTTGAAGCACCTTTGGGCACAGGGCGTATCCGGCAAGTATATACGTTTTCTCCTCAGGACTACGAGGTCCTGCTGCGCATCGAGCAGGAGCAAGCAGCCACGTTTAGTACCATCGAAGGCTACGAGCTGGTTTGGAACGGGGGCGTGCCATTTGCTGAACGCGACCGGGATGACGAGGCCCGCCATAGTGGCGTCTTTGCCCGCAGTGGAGGCGAGGTAGAAAAGGTTACGCTCGATCGCCAGCGGACCGAAGAAAAACGCCTTGCAGGACAGGTCGACTGGGTAGCGGTCAAAAACAAATTCTTCACGGCCATTCTGATGCCCACGGGCACAACCCGCGGGGCTGAATTGGTTGGAGAACGTCTGGGGGCAGTTGAAGACCCAAATTACTGGGAAGACTACGCTGCTCGCCTGCTGATGCCTCGGCCTGAGCCAGGACAGGTCGATACCTTCCGGCTTTACCTCGGCCCAATGGAGTACTTCCGGCTGGCCCGCTACGACCTCGACCTTTATAACATGGTCGATTACGGCTGGGACGCCTTCGAGTGGATGACGCGGCCGCTAGCTAAGTTCATCTTTATCCCGCTGTTTACGTTTTTGGGACGCTTGTTAGGGAACTACGGTCTGGCCATCATTGCTTTTGCCCTACTGGTTAAGATTGCGCTTTATCCACTTACCCGGGCCTCCTTCCGAAGCATCGCCCAAATGCGAGAACTGCAACCAGAGCTGGAAGCCATCCGGGAGAAATATGCCGATAACCCACAAAAGCAACAGGAGGCTATGCTGAAGCTTTATCGGGAGAAAAAGATTAATCCACTAGGGGGATGTCTCCCGATGCTTTTGCAATGGCCCGTGCTTATTGCCTTGTGGCAGTACTTTCAACAATCCCTGATTGTGCGGCAGCAAGCCTTCCTGTGGGCCAAAGACCTCTCTGCTCCAGATCCAATCTTGCACCTTCCGTTCAAAATTCCCCTCTACGGCGACTTTGTGGCTGGCTTTACGCTGCTAATGGGAATTTCGATGATCTTCCAAATGCGGATTCAGTCTGCTTCAACCCCCCCTAACCCGCAGACAAAAATTCTAACCTACATTTTCCCGATCTTCATTTTTGCCATTTTTAACCGGCTTTCCTCGGCCCTCAACCTCTACTATCTCTGCTACAACATCTTTTCGGCGATTCAGCAGTTTTTTATCAACCGGTCCATCGAACGCCAAAAGGGGAAAACCGACGGGCAGGGTGACCGGAAAGCAGCGGCAAAAATGGCCGTGCAAGCCGCTAAGGCCCGTCGAAAGCATGCCCGCATGCGACGTTAAGGCCGCAGGTAATGACGGGACGAGACGACACGATTGCGGCCATTGCCACGGCCCGTGGCCGGGCCGCGCTGGCTATTGTGCGGCTTTCTGGACCTGAGGCCTGTCGTATTGCAGCTTCTTGCTTTCGAGGAGCGAACCTTGAAGCTGTCCCTTCGCACACGGCCCATTTCGGCTATGTACTCAGTCCAACAGGAGAGCCGATCGATCAAGTAGTGGCGACGGTTTTTCGCGCCCCACGTTCTTATACGGGTGAAGATGTAGTTGAGCTCACCTGCCATGGAGGCGACTTGGCACCGCAACTTATCCTAGAGGCGCTCTTGCATCATGGCGCACGGATGGCCGAACCTGGTGAGTTTACGCTACGGGCTTTTCTTAATGGCAAACTCGACTTGGCGCAAGCGGAAGCGGTAGCAGACCTAATTCATGCTGGCTCAACGCGGGCGCATCGCACCGCACTGGCGCATCTGCAAGGACGGTATTCAGAACAGCTCCGACGTTTGCGGGATGATCTTTTGGAGCTGTGCGCTTATGTGGAACTGGAACTGGATTTTTCAGAAGAAGACGTCGAGTTTGCCGACCGAGCGCGCCTTTGTGCCTTGCTGGACCGTACTGCACAGTTCTTGCAGGATTTGCTCAATTCTTATCGATTGGGAGAGCTTTTGCGGGATGGCGTGCGCGTGGTGATCGGCGGTCGTCCCAATGCCGGCAAGTCGACCCTACTGAACGCCCTGCTAGGGCAAGACCGCGCAATTGTAAGTCCGCTGCCCGGCACCACACGGGACCAAATTGAGGCCGAAGCAGAAATTGAAGGCCTGCGGTTTCGCTTTGTAGACACGGCTGGGTTGCGCAGCACAGAAGATCTTGTGGAAAGCGAAGGCGTGCGCCGCGCGCAACAAGCCATCGAAGCAGCACATGTGCTCCTGTACGTCTTTGACCTGACGTTGGGTCTGGATGCAGAGGAGCAAGCGTTTCTCAACACGCTTTCGGCGGCGCACCCAACCCTACCGATCCTTGTGATTGGGAACAAGCGCGATCTTGTAGCCTCGCCTGCATTGCCCCCGCTGCGCTGGCCCGTTTTGGCGCTTTCGGCGCATCACGCACGGACGCATCCCGCCGAGCTCAAACCGCTCCTGCAGAAACTAATCGATGTGGTAGCAGCAGACTTGAGCAGCATGGACGCCTCGGCTGTTGTGATGAATCTTCGCCACCGGCAGCACTTAGCCCGTGCGCTTGAGGCGGTTCAGGCTGCAGGCACGGTGTTAAACCAGCGAATTAGCAGCGACCTATTGGCCTTAGAACTGCGACGAGCCCTTCATGAGCTGGGCGCGATCACAGGCGAAATAACTACTGAAGACGTACTGGATCAGATCTTTTCACGATTTTGCATCGGAAAGTAAGTCCGGAAGCGCCGGAAACGTCACGGTAAACGTGGTGCCCTTCCCTAGGATCGAGTCTACCGTGATTTGCCCATGCATCTGCTCTACCAGCCGCTTGGTAATCGTCAGTCCTAGCCCACTCCCTTCCCCGCGAGCTGCCTCAGAAGGGGCTTGCCAAAAAGGATCAAATATACGGGACACAAACTCAGGCGGTATGCCGCGTCCCGTGTCGATAACCCGCAGCACGACCTGGGGGTGAGGTAACGTCTCGGCGGTGAGTTCTACGCAAACCTCTCCCTGGTCGGTATACTTTATGGCATTGCCGATTAAGTTTACCAGCACTTGATGCAGACGCCGAGCATCGCCACGGATAGGCGGCACGGCTTCTATGCGCGCATGCAGGTGTAGCTTTTTGCGCATGGCAAGGGGTTGCAGCTCGGCCACCGCTTCCTGCACAATGGATGCTAAGGAGCAAGGCTCTTGCTCTAAAGTCAGCCGATCGGCCTCCAGGCGACTAAGCTCCAGCATATCGTTAATCAGCTGAAGCAGTCGCCGACCAGCGCGGCGAATGATACCCGTAAATTCTAGCAAATCTTCCAGTTGGTGCGTGGCCAGAGCTTCCTCAAGCAGGTCGGTAAACCCCAAAATGCTGTTTAAGGGCGTGCGGACCTCGTGACTCAGGTTAGCCAGGAAAGCAGATTTGAGACGAGCAGCGGCTTCAGCTTCAGCTCGGGCACGCTCCAACTCCTGCTCTCGGGTAACGAGGTCGGTGACGTCGTTTTCAATGCCAATGAAGCCTACAAGGGTACCTTCCGAATCCCAAAGCGGGTCGATGCTCAAGTGGTTCCAAAATCCCGTGCCATCTTTCCGGTAGTTGTAAATGCGTACGCGTACCGGATGACCTTCAAGCAAACCGCGACGAATTTCAGCTACGGTTTGCGCATCGGTTTGCGGTCCCTGAAGGTAAGATATAAGCGGTTGACCCCGAACTTCCTCAAGTTGGTAGCCTGTCAGACGGGTAAAGCCCTCATTGACCCAAACAACGCGGCGCTGGGCATCGGTAATGACAACACCATTGGTGGTCTGGCGTGCTACCTGGGACAGCAGCTTATGCTCTTGCTGAAGTCGGTACGTTTCCAGAATCAGCGCTGCCAAGGCTGCGCTGCGGGCTAGAGCCGCTTGCTCTTCTTTTAAAGGTGCGCGTGGTGTAGAAAAATACATGGCAAATGTGCCCAAAACCGTACCTTGGCGGTCCAAAATGGGATAGGACCAGCATGCCTGAAAGCCAAACGTGTCGGCTAGATCTCGATAGGCAGCCCAGCGCGCGTCGCGTTGCACATCGTGAGCCCACACGGGCTCACCTAAAAAAGCCGCTGTGCCACAGGAACCTACGTTTGGGCCAATGGCTATTCCTTCAATAGCCGCGTCGTATGCTGAAGGCATGTGCGAAGCCCCGCGCCAGAGGCGCCCCTCCCGAAGCAGCAGAACTGTGCAGGTTCCACCAGGAATGCGGGCTTCAAGCGCATAGCAGAGGGCATCTAACAGCGCTTCTTGGGGTTCGCCGCGCACAAGCCCCTCTAGAATCTGACGCTCGCGCGCATAAAATTGCTGCTGGGCTTCTTGAGTAGAATGCACCAGTCCCCACAGCGTTGGCTGTTGGGGTTCTGCTGTTGTCGTAATTAAGGTGGCAGCCTCCAGGGTATATCCTTGGTGATGGCGGAAGGTAATCTTAGCGGCTGCAACACGACCCCATCGCCGCCGTGCGGTGAGCCGCTGTACCTGACGCAGTGCATCGGCCGAGAGCAGCTCGTCGATAGGGCGTCCTAATAACAGCTCTGGGCGTTCATAGCCCAACAGGGTTGCAAAAGGAGGATTAGCGTGTACAAGCCGTCCAGCACGCACCCCAAAAAGTCCGAGAAAGTCCTGCGTGTGCAAAAGGCGTAACAGAAGTTCTGTCTCAGGATAAAGCTGCAGCGCTCTAAAAAGGAGAATGCCCAGTTTGCGGCCCTGATGCTGCAGTCGGATGCTGTGGAGTTCGACCGGGAGCAGTGACCCATTGGATAAGCGGAAATGCAGAGGGTTGGCAGCTTCCTTTGTTCCCAGAAGCACGGATTGGAACAGCGTGCGTTCTTTGGCAGGAACCAACGCGTCGAGAGGTTGGGTGCACAGTGTTGCTCGGCTATAGCCTAGTAGCGCACAGGCTTGTGGACTGGCCTCCACGATGCGTTCTGTTTCGAGGTCGAGCACCAGCAGAGCATCTTGCGTGGTGCCCAGCAGCTGCAGGTCTTCTTCCACTGGAAGCACGAACCGTTTTTTCATGAGGGTGCCGGTGTGGATAACAGCCGGTCTAGTTCTAGGTAGAGGGTTAATCGGTCAATAGGTTTGGCCAGGTAGCCGTCAAAACCTTCTCGCAAAAAGTCTTCCGGACGAAACGGTTCAGCATAAGCCGTTTGGGCTACAATAGGCGTATGGTGGTAGGCGGGGCGCCGGCGGATTTCGTGCAGCAGGGCCTGCCCAGGAAAATTTCCAGGCAAATTGAGATCCAGTAAGATGAGGTCGAAGGTTTGGCCTTCTTGGAGGAGGGCGTCAATGTGTTGCAAGGCTTCGTAGGCATCGGCGGCCAGCGTAACCTGTGCGATGGGTTTAAGGGCTAGCTCCAAAAAGCGTGCATTTTCTGGGTTGTCTTCCACAACCAATAGGTGCAGATGTTTTTGCTGCAGGCGTTCTTGCAATGTGCGAAGGTCTTGGGCTTCAGGATGCAAAGCAGAAACGCTGGGTTGCTGTGCTTTTGGGGCAGGGCGAGGGAAATAGAGCGTAACTGTGGTCCCTTGACCTGGGGCGGTTTCAACGAGGATGCGGCCGTGCATGGCTTCTACTAAGCCTCGGGTTACGGCCATGCCTAGGCCAGCCCCTTCGTGGCGGCGGTCCAGGCCTTCCGATTCCTGCCGGAAGGGTTCAAACAGACCACTGCGTACAAATGCTGGATCCATGCCTGGGCCTGTATCCTTCACCTGGATCCAGCCCTCGACGTCGGTTTGCCCCACGCGCAGCCGCACCTCGCCTTTTTCAGTGAACTTAATCGCGTTGTGCACGACGTTGCGCAGGGCTCGGTACAAGGCCTCCTCGTCTGCCAGGATGCGTACAGGGATGGCTGGTGGCTCAAAGACAAGGCGCAAGCCTTTTTCGGCCGCCATTGCGGAAAAATCTTCCGCAAGCTGCTGGGCAAAGTGTTCAAGATGCAGGGTACGTTGCGAAAGCTGGTAGCGCTGCGTTTCCAACAGGCTTAAGTCCAGTATGTCGGAGAGCAGACCTAAAAGTCGTCGGCCGCTGGCGCGAATAGCGGACAGAAAATCCAGCAGCTCCTCTGGGATATGTCCGGCCAGCTCTTGGTGCAGCAGTTCCGCATATCCCAAAATGGTGCTTAGTGGGGTGCGAATCTCGTGCGTGATAAGCTCCAGGAAGGTACTTTTGAGCTGATGGGCCTCCAGGGCTTTCTTGCGGGCTTGTTGCAGGTAAGCTTCGGCTGCTTGCTGTGCGGTGAGATCTCGAAAGATGCCTAGCACTGCAGGTTGGCCTTCCCACTGGATATTGATCGACGTTGCTTCAACGAGCCGTTCGCTCCCATCCTTTCGGCGAATCCAGAGCTCATAGCGTGAAGGCACGGGTAAGCCTTGCTGTCGCCGGCGCAAGCGTTCCCGCACGACGGGTAGGCTCTGGGGCGCGGCCAGCTGCTCGGCGTTAAAGTGTGGGTCGGTAAGCTCTTCAGCCGTGTAGCCGGTGAGTCGTGCAAAGGCTGGGTTTACCAGCAGATAGTGCCGATCGCGCCGCACGTACATGGGCTCTGGGGCATTTTCAAAGATGGCTTGATACAAGGCTTCGCGTTCGGCTAGGCGCTGGGCGGTGCGGACCTGCTCGCTGACGTCCCACATAAAGAACAAAACAGCAGGCTCGCCTTCCCAGGAGATCGGTACGCCGCTGAAGTCCACAATCGCCGAGGAGCCGTCGAAGCGCTGGATGACCCCTCGGGTTTGGGAAATTTTCTCCCCGCGTTCGAGGATGCGGCGAAGATTTTCGAGTACTGCTTCGAGGTGGTGGGGATGGATGAGCTCGTTGGCGGATTTCCCCAGCAGTACTTCTGGTTGTGCAGCCCCAAAGAGGTGGGCCATGGCTGCATTGGCAAAGACAACGCGACCGTGATGGTAGACGCCGGTAGCAACGGGGTTATGCTCGACCAGGTCTTGATAACGCTGCCAGGCAACTTCTAAGGCCTGTCGGGTTTCTTGTTCGCTGGTTACGTTGAGCAGCAGGCCACGCAAGCGCTCTGGACGGCCTTGGGCATCTGGAATTACGGTGACGATATCGCGTACCCACACGGTTCGGCCGTCAGCTCGGAGCATGCGATAGGTAAAGTCGTGGTCTTCGCCGCGCTCGCTGGTCTCTCGGCAGAAAGCCACGGCTTGTGCGCGGTCGTCGGGGTGAATATGATCCACCCAGAAGTTGGGCTCCAGCCACTGCGCCAGTGGATAGCCCAGCAGCGCTTCGGCTTGTGGGCTTACGTAGGTGAAGCGGAAAGTGCGGGCGTCGGCTTCCCAGACGACGGCTTGCAGGCTGTGGATCAACGTGCGGAAAAAAGCGTCCGAGGGCTGCAAGGCGTGTAGGTCAACGTAGGCGGCTAGTGGCTGCGTGGTGCTATGGGTTGGAAGAACAAGCACAAGCCCTGGGACCGACGAGCAAAGATAGGCTTGCGGTTGGGTTGGTGGGTGTTCGCGTTGTGCTGCTAGCCAGCTAGAGGCTTCAGGGGGCAGCAAGCCAGCCGGTATTGGGGGAGGCTCGGTCTGCTGTTGGAGGGGCCAGCAGTAGATCGGGACGGAGGCCATGGCTTGCTTTGGTTGGCTACATGGAACTTAGGAGGCGTAGGGTATTGAAGATATTGTAAAACTACTCCCAAAAGTAGGCGGGGTTTTTGGAACAGGCGTAGATCTATTCGTTTAAGGCAATCCGTTCGTAGGATTTAGCACAAGTGTAGGGAAAACGATGCTACCGTTGCCATCGGATCGATATGAGGTAATTGTGGTGGGGGGTGGGCATGCGGGTGCAGAAGCAGCGGCTGCTGCGGCGCGTATGGGGGCGCGCACGTTGCTCATCACGATGAGCCTAGAGGCGATTGGGCGCATGTCGTGTAATCCGGCCATTGGGGGGATTGGCAAGGGGCACTTGGTGCGCGAGATTGATGCGCTGGGGGGCATTATGGGACGCATGGCCGATCAAACGGGGGTTCAGTTTCGGATGCTCAACCGAAGCAAAGGGCCGGCCGTGTGGGGCCCTCGCGCACAGTGCGACCGCAAGCGGTATGCCGAGGCGGTGCGGCGTGAGCTAGAATCCATCCCAAATCTGTGGATGCGGGCTGATACGGTGACTGAGGTGCTGGTGGCCGATGGTCGGGTACGTGGGGTACGCACGCAGCTTGGAAAGGAATTTTTTGCCCCATGTGTAATTCTGACCAACGGCACCTTTCTTAACGGAGTCATTCATGTGGGGGAGCGTCAAATGGGAGGTGGGCGGATGGGGGAGCGGGCCGCTACGGGATTGACCGCTTGCCTGGAACGGTTAGGGTTTGAAAGCGGTCGGCTCAAGACGGGAACGCCGCCGCGTTTGGATGGCCGCACGATCGATTACCGTCAGCTTCAGGAGCAGCCTGGAGATGCCGATCCCTTGCCCTTTTCTTACATGACCGATCAGCTTCCAAAGCAGCAACTCAGTTGCTGGCTTACCTACACGACGCCCGAAGTGCATGCCATCTTACGCACGGGTTTTGACCGCAGCCCCATGTTTACTGGTCGTATTAAAGGCCGAGGCCCTCGGTACTGCCCCTCGATTGAGGACAAAATTTTCCGTTTTGCAGAACGCGATCGGCATCAGATTTTTCTGGAGCCTGAAGGCTGGGATACCTACGAGGTCTACGTGAACGGGTTTTCCACCAGTCTACCTGAGGAGGTGCAGGTGGCGGCACTGCGGTGCATTCCTGGACTTGAGCGGGCCCATGTGTTGCGTCCAGGCTATGCCATAGAGTACGATTACTTTCCTCCCTATCAGATTCGCTATAGTTTGGAGACCAAGCGGGTTGAGGGGCTCTTTTTTGCAGGGCAAATCAATGGCACAACTGGGTATGAAGAGGCGGCAGCCCAGGGGCTTATGGCAGGCATCAATGCTGTGCAAAAGCTTCGAGGTGCTGAGCCGATTGTGCTGCGGCGTTCTGAAGCCTACATTGGCGTGCTCATCGACGACCTTGTAGCCAAAGGTACGGACGAGCCCTACCGGATGTTTACTTCTCGGGCCGAGCACCGGATTTTGCTGCGTCAAGATAATGCCGATTTGCGTCTGACCGAGTTGGGCTATCGGTTAGGGCTAGCCTCGCGCGAGCGTTACGAGCGCATGCTGCGCAAGAAAGAAGCCATTGCGCGAACGCGACAAGCGCTGGAGACGTTGGTTGTGCAACCAGAACAGGTGAATGGCTACTTGGAGCGCGTAGGTACTTCCCCGATCGACCGACCGGAACGGCTGATTCGGCTAGCTCTGCGCCCTCAAGTCAACTTGCGAGAGTTGTTGGAAGCCACAGGAATGCATGCGCAGGTGGTGGTGCCGGCACCGGGCATGGAACCCACTGAGCTCTTGGTGGAAATTGAGTTGAAGTACGCGGGCTACATGGACCGCGAGCAGGAGCTGGTTGAAAAGATGCAAGAGCTGGAAGACTGGCGGATTCCGCCGGATTTTGACTACGAGGCTGTGGAAACCATTTCCAAAGAAGCCCGCGAAAAGCTCAGTAAGATCCGTCCCGAAAACTTAGGGCAGGCTTCGCGGATCAGTGGGGTGCGTGCCGCCGATATTGCTGTACTCATGGTGTTGCTGCGTCGCTATCGACGTTCACAGGCCGCCTGAATGTTTCACGTGAAACACAAGCTCTTGCTTTAGGCCATGAAGGTTTCACGTGAAACCCCCAATGCTGTATGGAATCCTTGGGAATGGCTAACGCATCAGCAACGGGCACAGCTTGAGCAGTACGCCCAACTGCTCCAGGCGTTGGGCCAGCGACACAACTTGGTTTCACGTGAAACACTCCCTGAGGTCCGTCGGCGTCATCTGCTGCACTGCTTGGCCTTAGCCTGGCGCGCTTTCCCACCAGGCAGTGTGGTGGTAGACTGGGGGACCGGCGGAGGGCTTCCAGCGATTCCACTGGCCATTGCGTTTCCTGATATAACGGTTCACGCTGTCGATGCGGTACAAAAAAAGGTTTTGGCGGTGCGCACCATGGCCCGTCGCCTAGGCCTAAATAACGTCCAGGTGCATCATGCGCGGGCAGAGGCCTGGAGCGGTGCGGTACACTACAGCGTTTCGCGTGCTGCGGCACCCCTAGCCAAGCTGTGGCAGTGGCACCGGCGCGTTGCCCGGCCGCACGCACCGGTGCCAGGGGCTTGGCAGGCTGGGGTGCTTACGTTCAAAGGGGGAGACCTCACGGCAGAGCTGGCGGCGCTGGAGCGCCTGGATGCCCAGGTAACGGTTTCTCTGATTCCTTTGGCCGCGTTACTGGGTGATAGTTACTTTGCCGACAAGTATTTGGTACATCTCACTCCGGAACCGAGCTTGGACGCTTAGGTTCGCTAAACTGCGAATCGCTATGCACGCGGCGCAGCGGCAGCCATGAAGCTCGTTGAACGTACACGCAACCGCACAGAACGCCTGTTTGCGCTAACGCTGCTTCTTCAAACGCGGCCCGGAATGACGGCGCGGCAGCTTGCCGAACACTTTGGCGTAAGCCGCCGCACGATCTTTCGCGACCTTCGGGCTTTAAGCGAGGCCAACGTCCCGCTCACGTATAGCGAAAAAGGGGGCTATGAAATCCTGGAAGGCTATCAGCTCCCTCCGCTTATGTTAACGGCCCGGGAAGCGGCTACGCTGCTTATTGGTATGGCATTTATAAAGCGCCAGCCCGATGCCTCGTTGCGGGCTGATGCGGATGCGGTTGCCCTCAAAATTCAGTCTGTTCTTCCTAGGCCGATTCGGGAGTATATCGACCGGCTGCAAGAACGCATTACGATAGATCCTTACTGGCTTCAGGCAATCCAAGGATCTGATGAAGAGACCGGTTATTGGTATACGCTCAGCGAAGCCATTGCGCATCAGCAATCGGTACAGCTGGCTTACTACGTTCCTAGCCGTAATGAACTAACGCGCCGCAAAGTTAACCCCTTGGGACTGGTCTACTACAGCGATCACTGGAATCTGATTGCCTACGACCATCTGCGGGCGGATATTCGGAATTTCCGTTTAGATCGCATTGAAGCCCTGGAGGTTCTTTCCGAGCGGTTTACGCCACCGGTAGGCTTTAACTTAAAAACGTATCTGGAAGCTAAAGGGGCTGCTCCCGAGGCCCATGCTATTCGGCTTCGCTTTTCGGAAGCCACCTACCGTTGGGCGCGGCGCAGCATTCCTGCGCGCGTGGAAACCGAGCACAAAACGCCTGAAGGCGTAGAGGTTACGTTTTTGTTTGATAACTTGGATTACTTAGCGCGTTGGTTACTGCGCTATGGTCCAGAGGTAGAAGTCCTTGACCCTCCAGCACTACGGGTGCGCATGCGGGAGTTGGCTTTAGGGCTTGCAGCACGCTACAGCTGAGTCTCAAGTGGTGCTGGGGGCCAGCGTCTCTACCGGTTCAAGCTGCCGCATTACCTGCCAGGCTGTTTCTAAGTCTGGTATTTCCTGGATAACGGCGCGTAGCTTTCGGCCTTGCTCCTTAAGCACGTAGCGCCGATCCAGTTGGCCAAGCCGTTCTAGCAAAGGCAGGAAGTGCTGCGCATAGAAGTAGGGGTCTTCGTCTTGCGCTGGCAGCTCAAGAAAGAGGCGTTGATTTTTAAAGAGGACTTTAGGAAGCCGCAAGGCTTGCCCCAGGAGCTTGATTCGAGCGGCCCAAAGCAGGTTTTCTACCTCGAGGGGGATGGGCCCAAAGCGGTCGATCAGCTCTTCGCGAAAAGCCTGAAGGTCTGCCGCATCGCTGGCTTCGCTGAGGCGGCGGTACAGATTTAGGCGTTCAACCGAGCTAGCGACGTAGGTTTCAGGGATAAACGCGTCGGCTTCGATGTCGAGGGTGGTTTCGGGAGGCTTGGGCGGTGAAGGGGGACCCAGCACGCTTGCAAATTCTTCCTCACGCAGTTCACGGATAGCTTCATCCAGAATCTGCTGGTAGGTTTCAAAGCCGATCTCTTCGATGAAGCCGCTTTGCTCAGCTCCTAACAGGTTGCCTGCACCACGAATGTCCAGGTCGCGCATTGCGATCGAAAAGCCGCTCCCCAGCGCGCTGAATTCTTCGATAGCCTGCAGACGCTGTCGGGCTTCACGGGTGAGGCCATGGATAGAGGGAACCAGCAGATAGCAGAAGGCCTTGCGATCGGAGCGGCCTACGCGGCCGCGGAGTTGGTGCAAATCGGCCAAACCGAACTGCTCGGCGTGGTTGATGATGATGGTGTTGGCGTTAGGAATGTCCAGGCCACTTTCAATAATGTTGGTAGAGACGAGCACGTCAAATTTGCGTGCCATGAAGTCTAGCATTACCCGTTCCAGTTCATGGGCGCGCATTTGACCGTGCGCTACGCCAATCCGTACCTCGGGCACAATGGCCTGAAGTCGGGCAGCCATTTCATAGATGCCTTGTACCCGATTATGGATAAAAAACACCTGTCCTCCGCGGCTGACTTCGTAGTGGATGGCGTTGCGGATAAGCGTTTCGTTAAAGGTGTGAATTTCGGTTTCGATCGGTTGGCGGTTTGGTGGGGGGGTCGCAATGATAGACAAATCACGCGCTCCCATAAGGGCAAATTGGAGCGTGCGTGGGATCGGCGTAGCTGTAAGCGTAAGCGTATCGACCTCCACACGCAGCTGGCGCAGCCGTTCTTTGGCAGCTACGCCAAAGCGTTGTTCCTCGTCGATAATCACTAAGCCTAAGTCTTTGAATCGGACATCCTTGGAAAGCAGACGATGGGTGCCGATGAGGATGTCTACTTTGCCTGCAGCCAGGTCGTTGAGCACGGCGCGTTGCTGCGCAGCCGAGCGAAAGCGCGAAAGCATCTCGATGCGCACTGGATAAGGCGCCAAACGGCGGCAGAAGGTTTCATAATGCTGAGCAGCGAGAATGGTGGTGGGAACCAGCACCGCCACTTGCTTTCCGTCTTGCACCGCTTTAAAGGCCGCACGGATAGCAATTTCGGTTTTCCCAAAGCCCACGTCGCCGCACACCAGGCGATCCATGGGGAACGGTTGCTCCATGTCGCGCTTGACAGCTTCGGCAGCAGCAGCTTGGTCGGGGGTGTCTTCGTATTCAAAAGCCGCTTCCATTTCGCGCTGCCAAACCGTATCGGGTGAGAAGGCGTAGCCGCGCGAAGCTTTGCGCTTGGCATAAAGCAGAATCAGGTCACGGGCAATATCCTTAACGCGTTTCTTTGTGCGGGCTTTAACCTTTTCCCACTGGCCTGAGCCGAGTTTGGTCAGCGTAGGTTGGTGGCCTTCTTTGCCGGTATAGCGGTGCAGTTTGTGCAAGGCCCCCACGCTAACGTAGAGGACGTCTCCGTCGGCATAGTGCAGGCGGACGACTTCCTGTTGCTTCCCGCGAACGGTAATCCGCTGCAGGCCTGCAAACTGTCCAATGCCAAAGTCGACGTGCACCACGTAGTCGCCTGGTTGCAGGTGCTGCAAGGTGCGAAGGGAGAGCCCTCCCAAGCGTCGGCGTTGTTTGCGGGTGGTGGGTCCGTGGTAGCGACCAAAAATCTGGTGGTCGGTGTAGACGGCCAAGCGGGCTGAAGGGACTTCAAAGCCTTCGTGCAGAGATTCAACAAGCAGGTGGACGGTGCCGGAAGCGACTTCCTCTTGGAGCAGATCCTGCAAGCGGGCTTGTTGGCTTCGGCTGTCGCACAAAATGTAGGTGTTCCAGCCCGAGCGGGCGTTTTGTTGCAGGCGTTCGCGTAGCAAGTGCAAGTTGCTGTGGAAGGAAGGCTGGGGGTGTGCTTCAAAGGAAAGTGCGCACGTGGTTTCCGCCAGTGCACCTAAAAGCAGCGTTCGAAAGTGGCCAAGCTGTGCGTGGAGTGCTTCGGGAGGGAGGTATCGATGGGTGGGAGGAGGGACGTTAGAGGGGTTTTCTAAGTTATGCCAAGCCGCTTCCGCTTTAGCAAAGACCTCGCGGGCTACGTCCAGCACAGCGCCTTCCTCCACAAGGAGCACCAAGGTTTCCGGGGGGAAGTATTCGGTCAACGCCTGGGCCTTTCCAGGGGTATCCGCTGTTGCCAAGTTAGGCACCAGGTGGGCCATATGCAGGCGGCTAACAGAGCGTTGGGTGCGAGGATCGAATTCACGGATGGAGTCGATCTCGTCGCCAAAAAATTCGATACGGATCGGATAGGTACCGGCAAAAGGATATACGTCCAAAATCCCGCCACGCAGGGCCACTTCTCCAGGGGATTCAACGAATTCGACGCGCTCAAAACCTTGTTCGATTAAGCGGGCCAGTAAGGTCTCAGGGGCAAGTGAAAGCCCTAGGTGGAGCTCTATGGTTTGTTCTAGGACTTGCTGCGAGGGAGGGACGCGCTCTAGGAGTGCTTCGGCACTGGTAACCAAAAGGCCCGTAAACCCTTCGGTGAGGCGACGCAGCACATCGGAGCGTTCTATGAGCGGTGCCGGGTCTGCGATCTGTTCCGAGTCATAGGGTTTTTGGCCGGTAGTGGGAAAACGTAAAAGTTGGCTTGAGGGACCAAGGAGCTGCTCCAAATCACTATAGAAGTAAGCTGCTGCCTCTTCGTTAGGAAGCAGGCAAACAATAGGGCAAGCGCAGTGGCGATGCAGGCTATAGGCTAAAAAAGCGGGCAGCGAGCCCGTCAGTCCTCGCAGATGGCAGCGTGCGGGCTCTGCTGATGCCGTGGCGCTTAGCCAGGCGTGCACGGGCTCAAAAAAGGCGGCGCGTTCTAAGCGAAAGAAAAGCTCCTGCAAGGTTCCAACGGCTTCGTGTCTCATAGGCTAAAAGCGGGTACAAACGCAGAAAGCCCCGATCCGTGTGGACCGTGGCGATGCTGGCGATGAAACGAAGTGGCCTTGGAGAGGTTCGGCAAAAGTTTCACGTGAAACATTAAAGCCTCATATACATGGACCAAGGCAGCAGCGCGTGTTTCACGTGAAACACCAGAAGGGTATCCCTAAAGCAAACGCAAATGTTTCACGTGAAACATCAAGCAGGCGGAGGTCCTTCGTTAGCTATAGCTGCACGGACGAAGCCGCCTGCCTGCGCAAGGCGTCGGCGGGCTTCTTCAGCAGAGACGCCAGCTAAGGCCATCACAAGGGCGGTTTTGACGTGCCCACCAGCTTCTTGGAGCAATTGGGAAGCCGCTTCGTAGTCGAGGCCAGTTACGGTCATGACTGTGCGTTTAGCCCGTTCGACCAACTTTTGATTGGTCAGTTGCAAATCCACCATCATGTTTTCGTAGACCTTGCCCAGCCGAATCATGGCCGCAGTTGAAAGCATGTTGAGCACCAACTTTTGGGCTGTACCGCTTTTCATGCGTGTTGAGCCCATAATGACTTCAGGCCCTACCACAGGACAGATCGCGACGTCGACTTCCAGCGTTAATTCTTCTCGGGGGGTACAGGTAATCAAAATCGTACGGCAGCCTATGCGACGCGCATAGCGGATAGCGCCTATAACGTAAGGGGTGCGGCGGCTTGCAGCTAGGCCACAGACGATGTCTTTCGCCGTAACACCTGCCTGCGCTAGGTCACGTGCGCCATCTGCTTCCCGATCTTCGGCGCCTTCTTGCGCCTGAAAAACAGCGGCTGGCCCGCCAGCAATGAGCCCCTGCACCATTTCGGGCGGCGTGCCAAAAGTTGGAGGGCATTCGGCTGCATCCAGAATGCCCAACCGGCCACTTGTCCCAGCGCCAACGTAAAACAACCGCCCTCCTTGCTGAAAGGCTTCGACGATCAGGTGCACTGCCTGCTCGATGTAGGGAATTTCGCGGCGAACGGCTATCGGAACCAGGTGGTCTTCGGTGTTGATGATCTCCAGAATCTCTCGAACCGTTGCCGTGTCGATCCGGCGGGAATGCGGATTGCGCTGCTCCGTGGCTAGGGCTTGCAGCTCGTCAAACAAGGAAGGACGTTTCATTTTAACAGCCTGGCTGTGCGGTGACGTCTCCATATCCACAGGATGCCCAGCCCAACCCCAAGAAGAAGCGGAAGGATCCAAATTCCGAGGTAAAACCGAACCGTAGCATTGGAGGGGATAAACGTAAGTGCTTGATGGGCACCAAAAAGTACCGGGGCGGCCCAGTAAAAAGGGCTCTGGTAGGCAGGGGGTGCGGTAGCCAAAAAGTCTATCCGTGCCTGGCGCAGCGCCTGATCTAATGGCAAACCTTCTTGGACGCGAGCATAAAAACGATCTATGAGCTGGCTTATGGCTTGATCTTCAACCAACCAAAGCGTTGCCACCACACTAGAAGCCCCACTGGCCTGAAATGCATATTGAAGCCCTTCTAACCCTTCCCCAGGAAGCACCTGGCCTTTCGCTGTATTGCATCCGCTAAGCACCACAAGGGCGGCTGAAAGCGGCTGGCGAATCAGCTCGTGCAAGAAAAGGATGCCGTCATCCTGCACTTGTAAAGAAGGGTAGAGGATGAGTGCATGATAGGCCGAGGACGTAGGGTGAAGCAAAACATGCGAGGCCAGGTGAAGCACCTGGCTTTGCGGTACTACCTGACGAAAACGGGCTTCGGTAGCCTGTTTTTCTGGAAAAATCTGTGCGGCGGGAAACCGCTGCCGCAAACGGCTCAGCTCTTGCTGCACCCCAGGCAGATCTGGAAGCGTATCGTGAGGATAAAAAACAGGAAGCACCAACCTAGGATCAGCGAGAAACCGCGACCGTCCAAGGGCTACCATTGCAGCAGGAGTCACTGCCGCTGAAACACTGTCGATAAACAAGAATGCGTTCAACGCAATGGAAATCGGATAGCGATGCATTAGGTAGGTTGCTTGGGCATACGTATATGCCCCCGGGGTTTCCACAACCAAGGCATCGAAAGGGACTTGAAAAAGCAGGCCATCCGGGACAATGCGCAACCGCGTGCCAGGCGGAATGTAGGCCGCTACCGGCGCTATAAGATAACGATAAAGCTGCTGCAGAGCATTTAAGTTAAAGTAGCGATGCGCTAAAGTGTTAGCTGTAACGGTTGTATGCAATATGGGTGAAACACGACGCAAAAGCGCTCCTAAGCTATCGGAAGAAACGTTAAGCGGGAAAAATCGGAGCGTGTCCGAAGTAACCAAAAAGACCCCTGCCAGCGTATCTTCAAGCATGTAAGACAATACTGCTGTCCGCTCTGCAGCCAGCCAGCGCTGCAGCTTGGAAAGGGATAAAGCCTGAGGTTCCAAAGGCAAGCCGATCAGGTCACGCAATTGTTTTTCCAAATGGATTTGGGTACGCCATAGGGCCGCACGTTCTTCTGCAGGCAAAGCAGGATAGCTCAAACGATTCAGCGTTGCGCCTAGCGCTGCCAAAAGGCTATCTTGCAGACGGCGCTGCTCTGGGGGTAACTCGCGCAATTGTAAGATGGCTTTCCGATGCGCCTGTAAATTCAGCGCGCGACCGGCTTCTAGCCAATAAAAGGCTTCGACAACGCGTTTTTGGCGCAGCAGTACGCGGGCCAGCAGCCGGTAGGGTTGGTACCAGTCAACACCCGGTAAACGTGCCCATTCCGTAGTGTGGAGGGCCGAAAGATAGGTTATTGAAAGCTGAATCGCCTGGCGATAAAACGCTTCAGCTTGCTGCAGCTGACCCTGAGCTTCGTAAAAACGACCGATTTCTACCATAAGTGCTCTGCGGTAATCATCATGGCGGGCATCCTCTTGGCGCTGCAGCGCTGCTTGAAAAGCGGCTTTGGCCTCACGCATCCTCCCCGCCTGTGCTAAAACCTGAGCCCGTCGGAAAGCCCATAAAAAATGCCAATGCTCCTCGTGCGAAGCGGCCGTAAGGTGCTTTAGGCTATCTAACAAGTGTAAAGCAACACTGGTGTGGCCTAACTGACTTTCGGTCAGGACCTGATTAAAACCGGTCGTAAGCGCTAAGCTTTGTCGCGTAAGGGCCGCAGGGTGGTGCAGCTGCGGTAAAACGCGAAGCACTTCTGCATTAAGACGTCGCGCTTCCTCCAAGTTTTCCTTGGGAGAACGGCCTGCTATCGTGGGATAGTCCAGAAACAAGCTCGCTAGGTCGCTTAAGATGACTAAGCGTGTCCAAAGGCGTAGCGAATCTCGGGGGGCAATCTGATAGCTCTGACGCAACGCCTGCTGATAGAAAGTATAAGCTGCGTCATAAGCGCGCATGCGCTGCAGAATCGTGCCAATATCAGCGAAGCGGAGCGCACGCGTACGGGCATTTTGAGGAGGTACATGCTGCAGCGCAAGATCAAAATCTGCAACCGCAGCAGGCAAATCTCCCCGTAAATAGTGAATGTAGCCTCTCCAGCGATACATTTGGTAGAAAAGCATCGAATCGGGCTGCCGCGCAAAGCGCACAAAAAAAGAATCGACCAGCAGGAGCGCTTCGGTATAGCGGCCTAGGGCACTAAGGTAGCTCAATTCTTGGTCATATAAAGCCGCCTGCTGCGAAAGCGTCAGGTTGCCGCACTGCCGGTAGGCCCGGATGAGTTGCACAGCATGGGCACGGAGCGTTTCCGGAGCCGCGCGAGCATCATTGGGCAGTGCAGCAACAGCTTCTCGCAAGGAATCACAAGAAACAGTTGGATGTGCCCAAAGAACTAAGCTGACCCAAAAACTAAAAGCCAAAAGTCCCATAAACTTTTTAGCGGATTTATTTGACAAATTTAAGCCAAAACAACGCTGTTGCGTTACGAAAGGGTGGGGCGTATCTTAAAATGAATCTCAAACGCCTGAGCCCAAATCCCAATGAGACCAAATTCTCCGTGGATCCTTAAGCAGACGATCGAAGAGGAAGAAAAGGAAGGGCAAAATGGAGGGGGCGGCAACGATCCGCAGAATCCCAAAGACCCGAAGTAAGGAACGAACGGCCCGGGTTCCCGTGTCTAGAAGGCGTCTGTTGAATTGAACCCTGGGCTATGACGCTTCGATCACTCCGCGTGTACAATTTTCGGGCGCACCAAGAAACGGTCGTTGCTTTTGCGCCCCGCATTAACCTTATTGTAGGTCCTAACGGGGCTGGCAAAACCAACCTGTTAGAAGCAATTCATTATCTTTGCCTGGGCAAAAGTTTTTTGACCGCTCAGGATGCGTACGCTCTGCGTCAGGGAGCGCCTTTTTTTGAATTGGAAGGACAGTTCTCTAGCGCCCGTCGCCCAGAGCTAACCGTGCGCTTGGTCTACGCGCTAGAAGGTGGTAAGCGGGTCTTTATAAATGGGGCTCCTCTGGAACGCTTAGCCGAGCTTGTGGGCCTGTTGCCGGTAGTGGTGCTTTCGCCTACAGATCAAGCGTTAACGGCTGGTCCACCAGAAGAGCGCCGGCGCTTTGTGGACAACCTGCTCAGTCAGGCTTACCCAGCGTACCTAAAAGATCTGCTGCACTACCGAAGGGCCCTTCAGCAGCGCAATGAGTTGCTTGCCCGATTGCGGCGCCAGCCGACCACCATTCAGCCGGCGCTTTTAGATTCCTGGCAGGAAGAACTGGTTTTGCTTGGCAGTCGGTTGATTCAACGGCGTTTGCGCTGGGTACAAGAATTTGCCCAATTCCTGGCAGAAGCCCACACCTACCTTGGACTGAGCGCTGAGCTGCCCCAGATTGAATACGTGACTGTTGCGGCCTTTGAAGCTGAGGCCGACTTTGAGTCCATTCGCTGTGCGTTTCGGGATCGGCTTGGGCGTCTTGCTCGCCAGGAGCGAGAGCAAGGCCGCACGCTGGCTGGCCCCCATCGGGACGAGTTCCGCTTGCGGCTTAACGGCATGGAAGTGCGCCGCTATGCCTCACAAGGGCAACACCGCATAATGGGATTGGCCTTAAAACTGGCACAGTTTCTTTACCTGCAGGCAAGGCTAGAAGAAACGCCGCTTTTACTGCTCGACGATGTGTTCGACGGGCTGGACCCCTATCGAACCCGACGGATTTTAGGGCTCTTGCAGCAAGAAACAGTAATCGGGCAAAGTTTCCTAACGGCGGTGCGTCAGGAGCTGTTTCAGGAGGCCATTAATTTTGCTGATCGGGCGCATCGCGTGATCTGCGTGCAGCAGGGAAAGGTTGTGGAAACCCATCCTGCACCATCTGCCCTATAACTAAACCCTGGTCAACCTTTAAGCCCATGATGCGTGCCGCGATATTCGTCAGCTTGCTGGTAGGCGCCGTGCTTTTGGCAGAGGGATGCGCTGTTTCAACCAACCCCGTAAGTGGTCGCCGTCGGCTTTATGGCTATTCCTGGGAGGAGGAACGCCGCATAGGACAGGAGGCCGATCGGCAGATTGTTGCTCAGTACGGGCTTTATGAAGACCCCAAGCTGGCGGCTTATGTGGACAGTCTAGGACAGGTGATCCTTCAGCATAGCCATTTGCGACGACCAGAGACGCCTGCAGCGTTTCGCAATACGCCCTTTGTGTTTCGCGTGCTCGACAGCCCAATCGTTAACGCGTTTGCACTTCCGGGAGGATACATTTATGTGACGCGGGGATTGCTGGCGCACGTAAACAATGAAGCACAGCTTGCGGTGGTGCTAGGCCATGAAATCGGACATGTGGCTGCACGCCATGCCTCACAGCGCGCCTTTGAACTGCAGCTAGGGCAGGTTGCCCTCTTGGGTGGCGCAATCGTGGGGCAAGAAGTCCTTGGTTTACCAGGAGGTGATGTGCTTCAGCTAGGGGGCACGGTAGCTCAGCTCCTGTTTCTGAAATACAGTCGGGACGACGAGCGCGAATCCGATCGGTTAGGGGTTGAATACGCTGCGCGGGCCGGATATGATGCCGCCGAAGCCGCTGCGTTCTTTAGCACGCTCAAGCGGCTCAGTGAACAAGCCGGAGCTAATTTGCCGTCTTTTCTTTCAACCCATCCTGATCCCGGTGAACGGGAACAGACGATCCGTGCGCTTGCAGCTCGCTGGCGCACGGAACTTCCAGCGATGGATCGGGTCCTGCAGGCCGCCTACTACACGCGCATCGAAGGCCTCGTGCTGGGCGAGGATCCGCGTCAGGGGTACCTAGACGGTCAGGCCTTCTACCATCCCACGTTGCGATTCTGGTTTCCTGTACCTACCGGATTTCACGTAACCAACCAGCCATCACAGGTGATTTTGACCGACCACCGGCAGGAGGCCGTGCTGGTCCTCTCGCTCGCCTCAGAAACCTCTGCTGCAGCAGCGGCACAACGCTGGCGTGGGCAACAAGGGCTGACCTTAATCGATCAAGGGAGCGAGCGCATCAACGGGCTAACAGCGGTCTACGTAGTCGCTGAAGGAAAAACTTCTGACGGACAGCTTATACGTGTGCTGCGGTACTTTATCGAACACGAAGGTCGCGTTTATAGCTTTGCAGGCTATGCGCTTCAAGCACACTACGCGCGCTATCAACCCACGTTTTTGCAGGCCATTCGTGGGTTTGCTCCGCTTCGGGATCCCGTACGTTTGAACGTGCAGCCCATTCGCCTACGCGTCGTGCGGGCCGCACGTTCAGCGCCTTTTCGGGTCTTGCTCCCGGAGTTGCCTCGAGGCTTTACACCGGAGACGGTCGCGATCTTAAACCAGGTAACGCTAGAGGCGCCCATTTCGTCCGGTACACCGCTTAAACTGCCCCAGCCATAACCCAGAGGCTATAGGCCCTCGTTTGAGGGAGGAATGAGCGTGGCTTCGCCACCTACCGCCATCTTGCCCTCGAGGTAAATGTACACTTTGGCTCGAATATGACGGTGTTTTTCTATTTTTTCGGCAATTTTAACTTCAATGGTGATTTCGGAATCCACCGGCACCGGTCGGAGAAAGCGGCACGAGAGGGCTACCGCAATGCTTCCATGGCCAGGAAAGTCGCGGCCCAGGACCTTAGAAATAATGCCCAGTAACAGTACCCCGTGCACAATGGGACGTCCAAAGCGGGTTTTTTGGGCGTATGCTGGGTCCAAATGGATGGGGTTGTCATCGCCGGTTAGCTCGGCAAAGGCACGCACGTCTTCGGCCGTAATGCGGCGGGTGGCTATAAAGCGATCACCTACCTGAAGCGTTTCGTAGGTATACATGGCGCATCTTCTAAACTCCTAAGGGAAGGGCGTTAATTAACGAACGCGCTCTGAAAAACGAAACCCACTGCCAGCCCTTCATTTTTTTCGCAAGGAACGGAGTTTAAGGGTTTGCGTGTGCATAAACCTAACCCAAAGTAAGCTGCACGATGGAACAGGCTGCAAGCGCACGATCGCGTTGGCCTCGGGTCAGTTGCCTTATGGTGACAGCCGATCGGCCGCATTTGGTGCGGAGGGCTATCCGGTCTTATCTACAGCAGACCTATCCTCATCGGGAGCTGATCGTGCTAGACAACGGCCAACAGCCCCTAGACGAAAAGCTCCTGGCCGATATTCCAGCCGATGAGCTGGTCTATGTACGCCAGGAGCCCAAGCCTGGCCGGGTTATTGGTACCTTGCGGAACCAAGCCCTGGCTTTGGCCCGCGGTGAATACATCGCGCCCCAATGGGATGACGACGACTGGTCTCATCCTGAACGCTTAATGCGGCAAATGCAGGTGTTGCTTGAAGGGGGCTATGACGCTTGTGCCTTGGCTGGTACCCTGATGCACGTGAATCATCCCGTCTACTTTTTCCATCCGTTCTTAGGATTGCTGCGGCGTGGCGTTCCCCCAACGCTGGTGCATCGTCGTGACGCGCAAATGCGCTATCCGGACTTACGCCGCACGAGCGATACGCACTACCTCGAGGCATGGCGCGCCCAGCGCCGCTACGTCATGCTCCCTGCCTCCGAATCGTACCTTTATTTGCGTTACTTTCACGGGGAAAACCTTTGGGAGCAGGAGCACTTTCTGCGGCGCATGCGCAATACGCCAAAAGATTTCCTGGCCTATCTCTGGTACCGATACGTACGCGGCAACGAGTTTATGCACCCACGTTTTCAGCTCGACGTGCAAGGCCGTGCGGCTTTTATGGCCTATTTGCAGGATTCGGTGCAGACGGGTGTTTTTGCTCCCGAGGTGCTTCAGGTGCGTTTATGATTCCAATGCCGCAACAGCGGAAAGAAGTTTTCCCCAGTATGGAAAGCAAGCGATTTAACCACAAGTCTAATGGCAAAACCAACAGCAGCAGTTCCGCTGCGGCAAAGTGAAAGGAAATTTGCAGTACGGCATAAATGCCGATAGGCATAGCCACCAGCGCCACCAATAAGAGACGTCGAGAAGGCCAGCGCCGTAAGCAACGCTCCGCTAAGCAAATGCCCGTTCAGGTTGCAGCAGCAATTGCTGCTGCAATAAATCGGTATCGTAGGCAACGAAGCTCACCTTTGAAGCCAAGAGTGGTGCGCGGCCGTCCCATGTTGCTTTAAAGCCCGGCATAACCAGCGCAGGCCAGGGTTCGCGTCCGGTGACAAGTTGTACCAAGCCCACGGTGCCGTATTGTAAGGGGAGAAAAATCAAAACCGCAAAAAGCAGCCGGCGAACAGTTATGGGATGCATTTTAAGACATCGTCATATACGGCTTCGACATCACCCACCATGCGTTCCAGGCTATGCAGCTGTTCAACAGCAAGGCGTCCCGCATAGCTTAGCCGAGCAACCAGTCCAGGAGTTTCCATAAGTCGCAGGATGGCTGCTGCCAGCGCTTCTGCGTCGCCTTCGGGCACCAATAGGCCTGTGCTTTCATGCTGCACGAGCTCGGGGATGCCTGCATGTCGCGTAGCGATAACCGGAATGCCACAAGCCAGTCCCTCAATCAACACGTTGGGTAATCCTTCTTGATCACCATCCGTAGCCGTTTGACTAGGCACTAGTAGCACATCGTGCGTGTAGTACGCGTCGTGGACCTGTTCGTTTGTAACCTCGCCGTAAAATAGCACCCGATCAGCAATGCCAAGCTTTTGCGCTTTTTCTTTCAAGGCGTTCCGGAGGGGGCCGTCGCCTAGGCAGCTTAGGCGCGCTTCAATCCCCAGTGCATGGAGTCGTGCTACGGCTTCAAGGGCTACAGCATGACCTTTTTTCTCGACCAGCCGCCCTACCAGAAGCAATCGGGGACCTGCTTGATGGCGCGCCTGAAAAGCAAACTGGTGTAGGTCAAGGCCGAAGCGCACCACAGCGATACGGGTTTCGGGAAAGCCTAGCCTGAGAAGCTGTTGCTTCATGGCTTCGGTCGCCGCAATGAACCGCGTGCCTTGCAGCGCCAAACGTTGGTAGCGGCGTTGCCATCCAGCAGCATCAGGCAGGCGGGAAACGTCGTGTCCGTAAAAGCTGACTACGAGAGGAAGCCCAGTCTTTCGCGCTAGGCCGATAAGCCGGTAGCCATCAAGGCCAAAATGGGCGTGCACGAGCGCAGGTTGGAGCCGGCGACAAAGCCCGTAGAGAAACCGAGGGGTACGGTTGAGTTGCTTGAGCCAGCAGTCGCGTCGCCACGCCCACCAACCCGAAGGGGTATAGATAGGGAGATTTTCGGTATAATGCTTGGGGAAGAGGGTGGCTACGATGGGATCGTAGCGTTGCAGGTGGCGTATCAGGCGATCAATAAATGTTTCGGAGCGATTGAGATAGATCGATTTGAAGTGGAGGACGCGGGGAGGCATGCTCAGCAGACTTCGGGTTTTATCGCGGCAGCCATATGCACATCAACCGTTGGGTTTTGCGGAAAGTTCAGTGGTCTATTGGACTGTGGGTTTGGGGTTGGCTAAGCTTGATGCCCCTCCAAGCACAGGAGGCTTCACCGTTGAGCCTAGAGGGGGAGGCAGGATTTCTAGGTGCC
Organism: Rhodothermus bifroesti; assembly: GCF_017908595.1. NCBI lineage: Bacteria > Pseudomonadati > Rhodothermota > Rhodothermia > Rhodothermales > Rhodothermaceae > Rhodothermus > Rhodothermus bifroesti. Next base: position 445,035 of record NZ_JAGKTL010000001.1, on the reverse strand, counting down.
TCAGCCGATCGACAGCCTTTTTGGCTGGTTGCCAACCAATGGGGGCGGTTTGATCCCCGGTCGTCGAATGCCTACCTGGTGTTGCAGGGGGCTTGGACGCGGCAGCCGCGACGCTGGCTAAGCTACCAACTGGGTGGGGAGGTGCTAGCACGTGGTTCTCAGAGTCCTTCGTTGCATGCAGTAGCAGCCTACGCACAGCTACGCGTAGGTTTTTTAGAGGCTTATGTAGGGCGTCAGCGGGAAGTGCTTGGCACGGTCGACACGCTGCTTTCTTCAGGTTCTTTGGTGGAAAGCGGGAATGCCACGCCGATTCCTAAAATTGTCGTGCGCACGAAAAGCTATACCCCAGTGCCTGGAACGCGCGGCTGGGTGCAATTTCATGGCTACTGGGCGCATGGCTGGATGCGCGACTTTCGGCAAATTGAAAATCCCTATCTGCACCAGAAATACCTTTACGTGCGCGTCGGATCTCCGCGGTGGCGCATCTATGCCGGCTTGTTGCACGATGCCTTTTGGGGGGGTACTTCCCGCAACCCCAATGTCGGTCGCCTGCCTCAAGGCTTAGAGGATTACTTTCGAACCTTCTTTGCCCTAAATGCGGGGGAAGGGGCTCCTTATGGTGAGCGCATTTACATTCAGGGGGATCACTTTGGTGTGTACGACTTTGGGTTCTCGCTGCATAGCGAGCGGTTTGACGTGCTTGTCTACCGGCACTTTTTGTATGAAGACCGCGATGGGCTCAAGTTTAAAAATCCCCAAGACGGCCTTTTAGGGATATCCTTGCAGGATCGCCAAGGGAAGCTAGTCCAGCGGGTGGTTTATGAGTTTCTGTACACAAAGCGCCAAAGTGGCCCTGAGCCGCCAGGTCCTGGTCGGGGGGGGCCAGGGGGACGGGATAATTACTACAACCATTATCTGTATCGGACTGGGTGGACGCACTATGGCCGCACGGTAGGCTCGCCGCTCATGTTTGCGGCCGAGGACCGGCAGCAACGCTTGATCGAAGGGGTGGAAAACAATCGGGTAGTGGGCCACCATGTAGCGCTCATGGGGCAGTTGGGACAGGGTTGGTCCTATCGACTGCTGGCGACCTACACGCGTAACTACGGGACGTATAACGGGCGGGACGTGCTCCAGCAACCGGGGACAACCTATCGCTTTGAGCCACCACCGGAGCAGCTTTCCGGACTGTTGGAGGTGGTGTGGCGCTCTGGAGGAAGTCCGTTGGCCATTTTAGCAGCCCTAGGGGCAGATGTGGGGCAGCTTTACCCCGATAACTTAGGGCTACGGCTGGGCGTACGCTATCGGCCTTTGCCTTGAAAGGCGCTACGGCAACCTGAAGCGGCCTTTGCCGTTAGCCCTCCAGATGTTAAAACCACAGGGTGGCTGATAATGCGGGCCCCAGGCCTTTTACAGTGGGTGATTAGGTGGTTGCGTACGCCATTGGGGAGGCAGGTTCAAAAAGCACTCCGAGGGCTGTTTGTAGCTGGCGTACTTGCCTGGCTGGTATACCAGCTAAGCCATATTGGCTGGAAGGAGGTCTATGCCAGTTTGCCGCGTACGCCATGGTTTTATGTGCTTTGGCTAGTGCTGTACTTTTTGCTTCCAGCTACCGAGGCTGGCATTTATCGCGCGCTTTGGCAAATCCGCTGGGGGCAGGTTTTCCCTGTTTTGGTGCGCAAGCGTGTGTTGAATACCGATGTGTTGGGCTATTCGGGGGAAGTGTACCTCTACCTGTGGGCACGTCGCCACACTGACCAGCCCGATGGGCATCTACTGCGCACCATCAAGGACAACACCATCCTTTCCTCGGTGGCTTCGACCGTTGCGGTGATTTTGCTGGTGGCCGTTGTAATTCTGACCGGGCAGTTTGCACTGATTGAGTGGCTTGGGGCAACAGCTGACCCTCTGTACGTAGCTACCGGTACGTTGGCGGTAGGGACGCTAGGGGTTCTGGGCATACGGTTCCGCAGGGCTATTTTTCATCTGCCTGAGCACTTGGTCGTGACGCTCCTGAGCGTTCATGTGTTGCGCTTTTTTGCTATGTACGTTCTTCAGGTGCTCCAGTGGTGGGTTGTGCTGCCAGAGGCGCCGTTTCGCGTGTGGGCAACTATTCTGGTGGTGGGTACGGTAACCAATCGCATCCCATTTCTTCCCGCTACCGACTTGTTGGCTATGGGGGCAGTGCTGGGCATGACCTCACTCTTTGAAGCTTCTGCAGCGGTCATTGCTGGCATGCTTGTTGTCCGTAGCGTGCTGGATCGGGTTCTAAATGCCGTGCTGTTTGGCCTAACCACCTGGCTTGAGCAGCGGCTAGACGGTAAGGAACGTTCGGTAACGTCTTTGGAATGACATGGGGCGATGGTTTGCATTTTTTCTGGTTTTTGGAGTATTGCTTCCAGAGTTGGCACCGCTGCCCGCGTCGGAACCACAGCGCGTAGGTATTGAGAATTTTGAGCGTTATCCGACAGGGGCCTATCCCGACCGATGGCGTTTTCTGACAAGCAGCCGAGAATTTTTACCACTTTCGGCGGTGATGAATGAGCGGAAAGAATGCCGGGTACGGCAAGAAGCGCAAAATAAATTTTTGCGCTGCGTTACACGCGGAGAAGCCCTGCGCATTACGCTGGTCAATCGGGAGGACTTTGCGCTGGATTGGGATCTGCGCCAGCATCCTCGACTGCGTTGGCGCTGGCGTGCGGTGCACCTGCCTGCTAGTGCTCGAGAGGACCGTCGCCATTGGAACGATAGCGGTGGGGCCGTTTACGTAACCTTTGGCACGGACTGGCTAGGCCGGCCTATAAGCATCAAATACACCTATAGCTCGTTGTTGCCTGCTGAGACCGTAGTGGATTACGGACCGTTAAAGGTGCTTGTGGTCAGTTCAGGCATCGACGGCATGGGGCCTTGGGTGTCCGTAGAACGGGATGTAATGGCCGACTACCAGCGATTGTTTGGAAAAGAACCGCCTAGCCGGCCGCTTTCCCTTACGATTTGGAGTGACTCAGACAATACCAAAGACTACGCGATCGTAGACTTTGACGACTTTGAACTGCTTCCGGCTATAGCAGCGATTCGGTAAACATGATAGAAAGTTTATTTCAGCGGCTGAGACCTATTATTCGTACCGTAGTTCGGCATCCCGGCCGGGTGCTCGGTGTGGCTTTGGCCTTGTCGGTACTCGGTGTATCGCTGGTTATGCAGCTGCGCATTGATACCGACTTTGCCAAGCTCATCCCGAGGTCTTATCCCAGCGTTCAGGCGCTGGAGCGCTTGCGCGAAATGGTTGGCGGCGAAAGTACGGTGGATGTAGCCATCGTTAGCCCCTCATTTGAGGCCAATCGGCGTTTTGCTGAAGACCTGATTCCACGGGCTTTGGCGCTCCAAGGAAAGGAATATGCCGAGCCGTACTTGGGGCGCGTAGAGTACCGCCGAGATACCGAGTTTTTACGCAAAAATGCACTTTATTTTGCTACAGACGATGAACTAGACCGTCTGGAACAATATCTGCAAGACAAAATCGAAGAAGCCCGGCTGCGTGTCAATCCGTTTTTCTTTGAGCTCGAGGAAGAGGAGCCGGAGGACACCACCGCTGCTGCTTTGCAGGCGGTTTATGAAGAGCTGGTGGGGAAGGAGTATCCCATTTCGGAGGATAGCACCACGCTGGTAGTGCGTTTTTATCCCACGCAGTCGCAGACCAACATTGGCTATATCGAAGACCTCTACCGGGACCTAGATCGACTTGTGGCAGAAATGCAACCCAGCCGCTACCACCCCGAGATGCAGGTGGTATTGGCGGGCCGGTTGCTTCGGCAGCTCGTCGAAGTGCGGGCGATCACCAATGACGTGTTTGGTTCTTTTGGAGCAGGTGTAACCGCCGTGCTGCTCACGGTAGTTTTGTATTTTAGCTACAAGTCGTATCGGGCCCGTGTGGGGCGTCATTTTAATCGACGGGTGTTGCTCTCGGAGCTAGGGCGCATGCCGGTGATGGCAGTGCTTATTGGCTTGCCGCTGCTGATGAGCCTATCGTGGTCGTTTGGGCTGGCCTACGTGGCGTTTAAAACGCTGAACCTGATGACCTCGACGCTGGGACTGGTGCTGTTTGGTTTGGGTATTGACTATGGCATTCACTTCTATGCGCGCTATGCTGAAGAACGGGCCGAAGGACGTTCGGTGGCGGAGGCGGCTGAGATAACGTTCCTAAGTACCGGACAAGCCATCACAGTAGGGGCGCTGACTACGGCTATTGCGCTTTATGTGTTGATGCTGGCCGACTTTAAGGGCTTTAGTGAGTTTGGGTTTATTGCGGGCAGCGGTATTCTGCTTGCCTTGCTGGCCATGCTCACCGTGATGCCAGCGTTGCTAGTGCTCGCTGAGCGCTACCGGCTGCTCAACTTAGACGCTGACCATGCAGCCCCAGCACATCGGGTAGCCCCAGGACGCTTCCCAGGGGCACGTCCGATCCTGATCGGTAGTGTGGTAGCGGTAGTTTTAGCCCTGGTTTTTCTTCCACGCGTTTCTTTTGAGTGGGATTTCGGAAAACTCGAGCCGCGCTACGAGGACTATGAAGCCCGGCAGGATTATGTGGAGCGTGTTTATCAAACCGGTGGCCGACGCAACCCCGCCTATATTGTGGTGGACGATCCAGCAGAGGTGCCTGTTGTCGTTGCGGCGCTAAAGGAACGGGCAGCCCAGGATACGCTTTCCCCAACTATTTTGGCGGTAGAAAGCCTGCAGGAGCGTTTCCCTATTCTGCCGGAAGCCCAGCAGGCCAAATTAGCCCGTATTGCTCATATTCGCACGCTGCTAGAAGATCCTTTTTTGCGCACCGACACTTCTGAAGCCATGCAGCGTCTGCGTGAAGCCGCGCAAACTGAGCGTCCCATTGCTTTGGAAGAAGTCCCTGAGTTTCTCAAAGAACGCTTTACGTCTAAAACCGGCGAAGTAGGTAACTTTGTGCTGGTGTATCCTTCGGTTCGCTTAGCTGATGGACGCAACTCTATTGCTTTTGCTGAAGATGTGGGCCAGGTTAAGGTTAACGGGAAGGTTTATTATGCCGGGTCAACCTCGTTGGTAGCTGCCGACATGCTTCGGTTGATGCTCCAAGAAGCGCCCTGGATGGTGCTGCTTACATTTACTGCTGTGGTATTGGTTATGTGGCTCAACTTTCGGACGTTACGGTGGACCTTGCTGGCCCTCCTGCCACTGGTGGTCGGCGTGCTCTGGATGCTCCTGATCATGGAGCTTTTGGGCATGAAGCTCAATTTCTACAACATGGTGGTGCTACCAGCCGTGTTGGGCATTGGCAACGATGCTGGTGCACATCTAGTGCATCGCTATCGGGAACATGGGGCGGGTAGTCTGCGGCAAGTGCTGCGTTCTACGGGTGAGGCGGTAACAATGGCCTCGCTTACCACAATGATGGGCTTTGGCGGTCAGCTTTTGAGCTTTCATCCAGGATTGCGTTCTCTTGGTGAACTGGCTGTTGTAGGTGTTGGAACAACGCTTCTTGCTGCGCTGCTTTTCTTGCCGGCTTTGCTCCAATGGCTGGAGGACCGCACCGCGCGCGTTTCGGCTACGCCATCACCGGTGGCTGCTGACAAATAGCCTTTAGCGTTTGTACATAATGCTGGCCAATGATTTCCCATGTAAAATGCTGGCGAACGTAGGCTGCCGCGCGTTCCGATAGCTCCTCTAGGGCATCAGGGTTGTGCATATAGTACAGAATCCACCGGACAAAACCCTCGGCATTCCTGCTTTCGATGAGGTGACCGTTTTGGCCTTCGGTAATCACATCTTGGATGCCGTCCAGCTGAGCAGCCAGCGTAGGTGTGCCGCACAGGTTAGCTTCAAGCAAAACGACCCCAAAGCCTTCTAAGTCTCCAGCAACAGGGATGTTGGGCATAATGAACAAATCGGCTGCCCGATAGAGCAGCTGGAGGATAGGGTCGGGCACGCGACCCAGTCGGCGAACGCGCTTTTGAAGCCCATGGCGGGCAATTGCGGCTTGAATGGCAGCAGCATCGGGACCGTCGCCTGCCAGCCAGTAGTGCACCTGCTCAGGCAGCCGAGGCAAAACGGCATCAACAAACCAAGCAAAGCCTTTGCGCCGGACCTGGCGGCCTACGCTGCAAAGTAGCAAGGCCCCTTCAGGTAATTCCAGGCCTAATGCTTCCTCCAGTGCTGCACGGGCCTGCTGACGATCCGGCAAATGCGTGAAGCGGCCTGGATCGATACCGTTGGGCACAATGTGCACCCGCGATGGCGGCATGCCGCGTTCGAGGCAGGCCTGGGCAGTAGCCCGGCTAACCGGTAGCACAGCATCAAGCCGTTGCAATACACGAGGTACCAGTTGCTGGTAGGCGGCTACCGGTAGTGTCACATCGCGACCGTGAGCAATAGCTACCAGACGCGTAGCATGCATCTTGGGATGGCGCCGTAGCAGCAGCGCTACCGAAGCTGTAACCATCGAAGAAAACAGGACCACGTCAATGTGGTGCTGGGCAACGTAACGGGGAAGCTGCGCCAGCAACCGTACGAAAAAAGGCACAACGCGTACGTGCGTCCATCGCCAAGAAGTGCGTAAGACCAGGTGATGGTAGGCCACGTCGGGATGGGTTTTTAGGACCGCGTCCAATTCTGTTGCTACGCGTTGCATGCCCCCTATGTTAGCTAGGGGATTGCTGGCAGGGGGAAAAGAGTGTGAAACAAATAACAGGCGTAGCGGTGACGCCATCCTCTCCATCAAGCAGCTGAGACCGACGGCAAGAGCTCGGGCAGCTCGGTTGCTGCACCGTCACCTGTTGGAATGGCAGAGGGCATAAGCACCTCTAAGTAGTAGCTGTAGAGCCGGTCTAAAACCGCCTGCCAGTCGAAATGTTGGGCCCGCTCTAAGGCACGCCGCCCCATGCTTTGGCGAAGCTCGGTGTCGAGAATCAGACGCTCCAAGTACGCAGCAAATTCTGCTACGCGTCCCGGCGTGGCTAAAAAACCGGTGCGGCCGTGCTCAATCAGCATGTTGCTGCCAGGAGCATCGGCACAAACGGCCGCTAACCCCGAAGCCATGGCTTCAAGCGTTACGTTGCCGAAAGTCTCTGTATCGCTGGGAAAGAAAAACACGTCGGCTGAAGCATAAGCTCGGGCCAGCGCTTTCCCTTCCAAGTATCCTGTAAAAATGGCCCCAGGCAAACGTGCCTCTAACCGACTCCGCGCGGGCCCATCTCCCACGATTAGGCAGCGATGCGGCACCTGGCGCGCACGCAGCTGTTCGATTGTGTCCGCAAAAACTCCCAACCCTTTTTCCCATACCAAGCGACCCACATAAGCCACCACGACCTCGTCGTCACCAACGTTAAGCACATTACGCCGCCAGGATAGCGAGCGCTGCCCAGGGTGAAACAGTTGCGTATCTACGCCGCGCTCCCACAAAAGTAAATTCTGGCTTAAGCCTTGGGCCTGAAGAATTTCCAAGATCGACGTAGAGGGCACGTAAACTTGGCGACACTGACGATAAAACCACCGCAAATAAGCCCACAACAACTGCTCCGACCAGTTGAGATGGTAATACCGCAAATAAGCATTAAAATGGGTGTGGTAAGAGGCTACAACAGGGATTTGCTGCCGCCGAGCCCACCAAAGCGCCTGAAAACCAAGAAAGTCAGGTGTTGCAATATGGATAAGGTCGGGCTGAAATGTTTTCAGCAGACGGCGGTGGCGGGCAGTAAGCCCAAGACTGATGCGATACTCTGAGCGGCCGGGCACCGGAATAGAAGGCACGGGGACCAACGTCCCGGCATGTTTTACTGGAGGGTTGGGGATCGTCGGTGCAAAAACGAATACCGAGGCCCCGCGACGTTCGAGATAAGCAACCAGCCGGTTCAGTGTACGCGAAACGCCGTCAGCAATATGGTTGTAAGCACCCGTGAAAAGGGCAATCCGCGGAGCATCGACGTGCACCTGTTTTTTGTATGGGCGCGTTAGGTACGTGGGCATATAGACCATGAACGCTTCCAAACCCTTATTTTCTGGCCAGCTTGCCACTGCCTAAATCCCCTCTGGCCACATCGGACACCAAACGGATCGATCCGAGCGTAGATTCAGTAACCCTCCCCCTCAAAGCTGGCTAAAATCGTGAATTCACCAAAAGCTCACCCCTTCGGGATACAAGGGGCTTGAGAAAAGCCGCTGCAAGAAGCGCAAAAGTAACACGGACGCGTTAGGAGAAAGGCTTGGCAAGACGCTGGGCAAATTGGCGACGCAGCTTGGCCAGCTTTGGGGCAATCACGACTTGACAGTAGGGTTGCCAAGGATGGCGCTGGTAGTACCGATGGTGATAAGGCTCGGCTGGATAAAAGGCCGTAAAAGGCCGCACTTCGGTTACGATAGGCAAAGCATAGGTCCTGGAGTTTTCTAGCTCTTGAATGAGCGCCTGAGCAGTTTGGTGCTGAATTGCGTCATGATAAAGGATGATGGAGCGGTATTGGGGACCAACGTCGTTTCCCTGTCGATTGGGTGTGGTTGGATCGTGCAGGGCAAAAAAAATGTGCAGCAGATCTGCATAGGAAAGCTCCTCAGGGTCGAACGTAATCTGTACCACCTCGGCATGACCCGTCGTACCTGTGCACACTTGTTCATAGGTAGGATTAGGCACGTGGCCACCGGCATAGCCGGGCACTACATCGATTACACCACGCAGCTCCAAAAAGGCAGCCTCTAGGCACCAGAAGCATCCCCCACCTAGCGTCGCTTTTTCTTGCAACCGTTTCATATTTTGAAGCTGTGCCTACAAAAAGCGGACGTCAACCCACAAACGATCTAAGAGGCTTCAAGCTCCCCAAAAGCGGGCTACAGGATGAGTGAATCGCTTTTTTGGTTAGAAGACTTCGAGCAGGCCTTAGTTGCAGCGCGCCAAAGGCGCCAGCCTGTGCTGCTAATGTTCGTACGGGAAGAATGCGCAGGCTGTGCGAAAATGGAGGCCATTACCTACCGCGACGCTGCCGTGCAGGCTGAGCTGACCGAAGGATTTATCTTGTTACGGCAGGACATTCAGCGAGATCGGTTGGTGCGTGTGCGGTATGCGGCTGTCTGGACGCCTTCGTTTTATGTGCTCGATGTGCGTGGCGCAGCGCACCATGTAGAGCTGGGCTATCTGCCCCCAGAGGACTTTTGGCTTGTATTACGCTTGGGTAGGGCTAAAGAGCTTGTACCTCGCGGCCGTTACCCAGAGGCGATTGCGCTGCTTAACGAAGCACTGGAGCGCTTTCCGGATCACCCCTTGGCTGCCCAAGCTATGCTTTGGTGGGCCATAGCCCGGTACTTGAACTCCGGTGGCGACAGCAGGCAGTTTCGCCAAGACCTGTCTGCCTTGCTGAGGCGCTACCCAAATAGCCCAGAAGCGCGTCGCTGGCCCTGGAGCGATCCTCCGCCATTTGGCTAGCATCGGCGGCCGGCGAAACGCGTGCGTTGGTCAAACCTGGGCATTTCATGCGCAAGCGGGGTGCATGCCCAGTAGCTTTGAGAAAAGGAATCGATTGGTTTTGAGCTTTTCTCGACCTATCGCACAGCGCGTGGTTATTGGCGTTTACAGCACTTCGCGCAGGAAGCGGCCGGTGTGGCTTTCGGGATGGCTGGCGATTTGCTCGGGTGTGCCTTCGGCCACAATAAAGCCTCCTCGGTGGCCTCCTTCAGGTCCCAAGTCGATCACCCAGTCGGCACATTTGATGACATCTAGGTTATGCTCTACGACAATCACCGAGTGCCCGGCATCAACAAGGCGGTTTAAAGCAACCAGCAGCTTGCGCACGTCGTCAAAGTGCAGCCCGGTGGTAGGCTCATCGAGGATGTACAGCACGCGTTCGCGGTTGGCGCTGTCCAGATGGGCCGCCAGTTTAATGCGCTGCGCCTCGCCGCCAGAGAGCGTGGTTGCTGGCTGCCCTAGTTTCAAGTACCCTAGACCGATTTCCTCGAGCACCCGGAGGCGGTTGGCAATCTCGGGCACATCGGCAAAAAACACCAGGGCTTCATCTACGGTTAGGTTGAGGATGTCATGTACGTTTTTGCCACGGTAGTGGATTTCGAGCACGTCCTGCTTATAGCGTGTGCCGTGGCAGGCCTCGCATTCTAAGTACAAATCAGCCAGAAACTGCATCTCGACGCGCACAAAGCCCTCCCCTTGGCACACTTCACAACGGCCGCCGGGCACGTTAAACGAAAAGTAGCCTGGCTTGAGGCCACGTAGACGGGCCTGAGGTGTGGAGGCTAGCAGTTCGCGAATTGTGTCAAAAACCTTGGTATAGGTGGCTGGATTAGAGCGCGGCGAGCGGCCAATTGGGCTCTGATCGACCATTTCGACACGGTCAACCAGATGATGGCCACGGATGGCATCGTGCAGTCCCACCTTCGATTCGCCGTCGTGCGTGCCTTTAATGCGGGCTAGTCCCTGATAGAGCGTATCGTGCACGAGTGTTGATTTGCCTGAGCCGGAAACGCCGGTTACGCACACCAGCAGGCCCAAGGGGAAGCGGACAGTCAAGCGTTTTAAGTTGTGCTGGCGGGCATTTTCCACAACGATCACGTTCTCTGGGTCAACCGGACGGCGCTGCGATGGTACCTCGATGCGCCTTCGGCCGCTTAAATAGGCCCCGGTCAGCGAGCGTTCAGCACGTAGCAGCTCCTCAAAGGTGCCTTGAAAGACGACCTCTCCGCCCAGGTGACCACTTCCGGGCCCTAGGTCCACGATGTGGTCAGCATGGCGAATAGTTGCTGCGTCGTGTTCGACAACGATCACCGTATTTCCTAGATCGCGTAACCCCTTTAAGATGCGGATAAGTCGATCGGTGTCCCGTGGATGAAGGCCGATGGACGGCTCGTCGAGCACATACAGGGCTCCCACTAGGGTCGATCCCAGTGAAGTGGCCAGGTGGATACGTTGCGCCTCACCACCTGAAAGCGTATGACTGAGCCGATCGAGCGTTAGGTAATTGAGCCCTACCTCGTCTAAGTAGCGTAACCTGCGGCGGATGGCCTCAAGCAGTTCGCCAGCTACCTGCTGCTCAAAAGGCGTTAGCACCAAGGTATCGAAAAATTCCCGTGCAGCCCGAATTGTCATTTCGCACACTTCGCCGATGTGCAAGCCGCCCACCTTAACATACAGCGCTTCTTTACGTAGCCGGTAGCCGTGGCAATCCGGGCAGGTCGTGTAGCCCCGAAAGCGGGCATGGAAGATGCGGTAGTGTGGCTTGTAGCTGTGCTTTTCCAGAAAGCGGAAAAATCCGTAAATGCCGATATATTCCCCTTTACCTTCCCAAATCAGGCGTTTTTCCCGTTCAGAAAGGAGGCGATAGGGCCGATCAATATCGATGCGTTCTTCAACAGCTAGGCGAATTAACTGGTGGTAGTGCTGGCTCCACTTTTCGGTACGGAACGGCGCAATTGCACCTTGCCGGATCGATAGATCTGGATTGGGAATGATCAGGTCTGGATCGAGGCCGGGCACGCGCCCGAAGCCCTGGCAGGTAGGGCAGGCCCCTACAGGGCTGTTGAAAGAAAACAAAAGCGGCGTTGGCTCTTCGAAAACCATCCCGTCGCGCTCAAAGTGCTCGCTGAAAAAAAGCAGATCGGCACTGGGGTCGAAGCGCTCTGCGCTGCGCGATACGCGCACGATCACACAACGACCGCCGCCTTCACGAAAAGCTTGCTCGACAGCATCGGCAATGCGGGAGCGGTTGGCTTCGTCGCCTGGACGAATCACCAGTCGGTCGATGAGCACCAGGAGTCGTTCCCGTGCAATGCGCACCGTGGCTGGATCCTGGGTGCTTAAGTCTAGGATCTCTGGTTGCACGCCCTGCTGCGCCTGTTTGTCGGTAGGCAACACCACTAGCCGCGAAAAGCCGCGTTCGCGTAGAGCTACAAGCTCGTCTCTTAGGGAGCGCTTTGGATGTTCAGGGCAGAAAAAGCATACGAAGCATCGTGCACCATCGGGCAAGCGCTCGTGTAGGGCTTGTGCAACGGTCGAGGGCGAATCGCGCCGCACCTCTTCCCCACTGATGGGCGAGTAGGTGCGGCCAATGCGGGCGTAGAGCAGCCGTAAGTAGTCATAAATCTCGGTCTGGGTAGCCACCGTCGACCGGGGGTTGCGTGCACCCGTTTTTTGCTCAATTGCGATGGCTGGAGCTAGGCCTATGATCAGATCCGCATCGGGCCTGTCCATGCGCTCTAAGAACTGGCGGGCATAGGCGGAAAGGCTTTCCACATAACGACGCTGGCCCTCGGCATAAATGGTGTCGAAGGCCAGGCTCGACTTCCCTGAGCCGCTGGGACCGGTAATGACAATGAGCTTTCGTTTAGGGAGGTCAAGGTCAATGTTTTTTAGATTATGCTGGCGCACGCCGCGCAGCACGATGTGCGTGCGCGCCTTCTGACGCAGCGCTTCAGCGGCTGTTTGCGTGGCCGTCGGGGGAGCAAGCTCCATGGCTTTTCGACCGGTTACGACATGCGTTTCATTAACGCATGGCCGGCCTAATGGATGCACAGCAGCCCTGCGCAGTGCGGGCAGGGCTGCTTGCATTCCTACGCTGCGCAGCAGGAGAGCTGGCGGATGTCTTTCTCGAAGGCAATGGCGGCCAGCTTGAGACCTTCGGCCCAGGTGAGATAGGGATGGAAGGTGTCAGCCAGGTCCTTGTACGTCAATCCCAAGCGGATTGCGATGGTGGCTGCTTGGATCACCTCTCCGGCTTCGGGGGCTAGGACGTGTGCGCCCAAGAGTTTGCCTGTGCGGCTGTCGGCCACCAGCTTGATGAGTCCGTAGGGCGCATCCGCTACGAGGGCAGCCGGAATATCCGCTGCGTGGAGGAGGGCTGTGTTTGCCTCGTGCCCGTGGGCGCGCGCCTGGGCTTCGGTCAAGCCGACGCTGGCAATTTGCGGATCGGTAAAGGTAACCCGCGGCAGCGCAGAGAGGTTATACCGCTTGTTGGTGCCCGTGAGCGCATTCTCTGCAGCGAGCGCACCGGCATAGGCTGCCACGTACACGAACATCGGCTCCCCAAGCACGTCGCCTGCGGCATAGATCTTCGGGTTGGTGGTTTGGAGCAGTTCGTTGACGAGGATTTCGCCTTTCGGGCCGGTCTCGACGCCGGCGGCTTCGAGCTTGAGGTGGGCTGTCTGCGGTCTGCGGCCGGTGGCAAGCAGCAGCTGCTCGGCCGTGAGGACTTCGGTTCGCCCTTCCCGCTCGACCTCTACTCGGTAGGCGCCTTCCTTTCTTTCTACCCGACGGATGGCCACGCTCGTGTAGATGGCAAGGCCTTCCTGGCGCAGTGCTTCTGTCAGCATCGCGCTGAGCTCTGGCTCTTCCAAGGGGGCAATGCGCGGAAGCACTTCGAGCACCGTGACGGCAACGCCAAGCCGCGCAAACAGCTGCGCCAGCTCAAGGCCAATGGCTCCTGCTCCAACCACGATCAGGGAGGCAGGCAGCGAAGGCAGGCTCAGCGCTGCTGTGCTATCGAGAAATCCGCTCTGGGCTAACCCCGGAATCGGAGGAGCCCACGGCGCTGAACCCGTGGCGATCAGGATTTTGCGGGGCCGGTACACCGTGCCGTCCACAACAACAGTTTGGGGGCCGGCGAAGCTGGCTGTGCCGTGAAGGATGGGGATGCCGTACGTCTGCGCCACGCCTTCATATTTGCTCGTGCGGAGCGCAGCGATGAGCGCCTCTTTGTGCTGGAGGAGTGCTTGCCAATCCAGAGGGGCTAGCGCAGACGTGCTATGGGTGGCACCACGCCTGGCAGCATGCACGCGCTGCGCCGCTCGGATCAAGGTCTTTGAGGGAACGCAGCCGACGTTAACGCAGGTGCCGCCGAGCGTTCCTGATGTGACGAGGAGGACGGTAGCGCCGAGCTCGCGTGCTCTGATGGCAGCAGCAAAGGCAGCAGAGCCCCCACCGATGATCAAGAGCTCAGGGGTCGTCTCAGCGCTCCCAGCGCTGACGTGCTGAGATGCCATTGGCGACCGCTCGCGTACATGCGCGTGGTAGGCGTGGGGCGTGCCGCGGCTGGCTTGCAAGACGGCCTCGAGGAGCTGGTCGTCGGTAACGGAGGCCTGGACTACAAGGGATGCTTGACCGGAGCGCCAGCTCGAGAGCCTCACCTGCTCCACTCCAGGCACCGACTGGAGCGCCTGCTGGACCCGCTGTGCGCAGGCATTACAGATCATCCCGCTAATCTCAAGGGTAATCTGATGTTTAGTTTCCATGGACAGGCTTTTGGTTCTCGGTTTTTTGGATCATCACCCCTTCAAAGCCAGCGTCGGCAATGACCGCCAGGAGACGTTCTGGCGTCACTTTCTGCGGATCATAGTCGACAGTTGCCCAGCCGCGCTCGTAGTCCACCGTGGCCTGGCGAACTCCTTCGCGCCGGGAAAGCGTGGCCTCGAGGCCTATCGCGCACGCTGGGCAATCCATCCCTTTGATGCGGAACTCAACCCGCGCTGTGGGGAGCGCAGCAGCGGTCGGTGCATTGGAGGGCAGATACGGGAAGGCTATGGCCCCTGTCGCCAGGAAGTTGGCTAGCCATACCGCTCGCTTATTCCATTTGCTGGCCCTTTGGACCTTACAAGTGCCGTCTTCGCATTGCACTTCGCGCTTTCGATACGTCCACCAGAAGGCAAAGCCCAGTAGGATAGCTGTGAGCCCGATGAGGTAGGGGCGGAAGGGTTCGAAGGCGGCAAACGCGCCGATGCTGCCTACGCCAATGAGGGCAACCACCGCAGGGCCAATGCAGCAGAGCGATGCACCGATGGCAGCGACAACAGCACCGATGGTTGTGATCTTTGCCCCGTTCATGAGGTAACCTCCTTGTGAATAAAAGCATAAGGCTGCTTGGTTTCTTCCATGGCAAACAGCTCCTCGAGCTTTGTCGTGACGAGGTTGGGCACAAGAGTGTAAAAAATAGTTTGACCTTGACGCCGGGCCTGGACGAGGTTTTTGTCCTTGAGCCGGCGCAGGTGCTGGGAAACCGCCGAGTCGGTTAGCTCGAGGACCTCTGCCAGGTCGCACACGCACATCTCTCGGTGGGCATGGAGGAGGTAGAGGATTTTGAGGCGTTGCGGGTTGCCTACAGCGCTGAGCACTTCTGCCAAGGTATCGAGTCCCTTCTGCGCGGCAAGATTTCGTTTGATGAGGGCCAGCTCAGCTTGGGAAAAATTGGGCCCAACACAGCGCTGACCTTCAATGTAGCTTTCTTTCATACTTTAATTAGTATTTTAGAAATTACTAAAATAAAGATGCACGAAAACAGTCCTTGTGTCAAGAGGGAATTGCTTATTTGGATTGGATAAGCCGAACGCTACTGCCAGGTCATCTTACCGCAAGGCTTTTCTGAAAATGGAAGTGTTGGAGAGCAAACAATGTTAAAAGGATATAAGTACAGATCGTTGCGGGTTAGAGGCTAACTTCATGAAAATAATCCATAAGTTAATCTGTAAAAAAAGAACTTGATAGCTAAACTGTAAAGATGTACGCTACCAACAGAGTAGAGGCAAAGGTGTATACATAGGCTGTGCGGAAGGCTACGCCCAGCCATCGCCTAATCGAAACCAGATTGCTGAAGGTGACAAGGTTGTGAGCTGCCTGAGCGATGTCGGTAAAGCATATGGCAGCTTCTTTAGGAGGCAATTCCCTTCTCTGGTAACGACTTAGACGTTAAGTGGGGTACTTATGAAGATCTGGGCTTACGTCTTTATCACTACGCGGCAGCCCAAGAAGGTTCTCCGCGCCGTTCGGCAGCTTCCAGGGGTGATCCATGCGGATGCGCTCTTCGGTTCTCCGGATGTCGTTGCGATCGTGGAAGGGGAGGATGTGGCGCAGATGGATGCCGTGATCGACAAGATTGCGGAAGTGCCGGACGTGGCCGGAACCGACTCCAAGGTTGCGCGGTGGCTTGATGGCCAAGGCCCACCGCGTACGAGCCTTCCGCCGGCTTAAATGGTACCTAACATGGAACGAATCTATGTCACTGGACCGCAACACAGGCTGGAGGTGATCTTATGCGAGAAATACTGTTCATTCACGGCGCGGGCGGTGTGGTGGACGATCCTGAATTCGGTAGCTAGAAGCTCCTCGGATTCCTCAAAAGGACGTTGGCTCAGGATTATCGGATACGCGCTCCCCTCATGCCTAACCCGGAAAACCATCTCTGTCTAACACGCAAGAGCCATTACCTACGCGCTGATAGCTAAACATGTAAAGGGAAAAACAATATGACACACGTCGCAAAGAACACGATTTGCATTTGGTACGACCGAGAGGCCGAGGAAGCTGCACGATTTTATGCTTCGATCTTTCCCGACAGCGAGGTGACAGCCGTCTTGCGCGCGCCCGCCGACTATCCCTCGGGCAAGGCGGGCGATGTATTGGTCGTCCATTTCACCGTCTGCGGCATCCCCTGCATCGGTCTGAACGGCGGGCCTGCCTTCCCGCACACCGAGGCCTTCTCGTTCCAGATCGCCACCGACACGCAGGAAGAAACCGACCGCTACTGGAATGCGATCGTTGGCAACGGTGGGCAGGAGAGCGAGTGCGGTTGGTGCAAAGACCGCTGGGGTGTGAACTGGCAGATCACCCCGCGCACGCTCACCGAGGCTCTTGCCGCGGGTGGCGAGGAGGCCAAGCGCGCCTTCGCGGCGATGCTGACGATGAAGAAGATCGACCACGCCGCCATCGACGCCGCGTGGCGGGGGTGAGAAGGTGGCGGTCTAACCACCGGCTGCAGCAGACGGGGTCCGCTGCGCGCCTCCGCCAGCGCAGCTCAACCGCCGCGCCGTTGGGCGACAGAAGGGAGGTGTCATCATGACTTATGAACATTCCGTTCAAGCTCACTACCGTGCTGTGGGATTGCTCGATCGCATCGTCGCTGGTTTGCGCGAGGCGGGCAAGGACCCTAGCGCACCGACGGTGGATGATCTCGCGCCGGCCGATGAGTTTCACTCGGCCGGGCGCCATGCTACGAAGGACCTCGCCGCGCTCGCCGCCCTCAAGCCCGGATCACGAGTGCTTGACGTGGGCAGCGGCTTGGGTGGCCCGGCACGGTTTCTCGCCGCGACGTACGGCTGTGATGTCACCGGTATTGATCTCATGCCCGAGTTTTGTATCGTGGCCACCGAGCTTTCCCGACTCACGCGCCTAGCGGAGCGGACCCGATTTCGGCAAGGAAATGCGTTGGCGCTGCCGTTCGATGAAGGCATGTTCGACTGCGTGTGGACGATTCAGGTACAGATGAACATTGCTGAGAAGCGCCAGTTTTACGGCGAAATCGCGCGCGTCCTGCGAGCCGGGGGACAGTTCGTTTTTCAGGACATCTGTGCCGGCAACGGACAGCCGCTTGAGTTTCCCGTACCCTGGGCCAGCGAAGCGGACCAGAGCCACCTGATTCCACCGGAAGATCTGCGGATGCTGCTGGGTACATTAGGCCTGAAGGAACACACATTCCGGGATGTCTCTGCGACTGTACTTGCCTGGGAGGACGCCAACCGACCGCCAGCAGGCACACTGCCTCCGCTTGGCATGCACCTAGTGCTCGGCGAGCGACATGCCGAGAAGCGTGGCAACTCCAGCCGTGCCTTGCGTGACGGGCGGATCGTGTACGTTCAAGGCGTGTTCCTTAAGCCCGCGTGAGCAACAGTGACGACCACTCACGTCCTTCGCAGCCTGCGGCGCCAGCGGGTGCCATAACGGCGGCGCGACCGCCATTGAAGTCGCCCAACAATCCGTTCAACGCCGACGCACCGCAAGCGGCGCGCGGGTTAACGCGGGAGGATCGTAATGTCAAAGGTGGTCGCAATCATGTCCATGTCGCTTGATGGCTACGTCGCCGACCTCAACGATGGGGTGACCGAAGTGTTCGACTGGTACTTCAACTCTGGGGACGTCGCATTCCACGCCGGAGGGGCAGACCCCATGACGTTCAAGGTCTCCGCACCGAGCGCCGAGCACCTACGCGCTCTCTGGTCAGAGCTTGGCGCCGTGCTCACCGGCCGCCGCACGTTCGACAAAGCCGAAGGCTGGGGTGGCAATCACGCGTGGGGGCCGGCATTCGTGCTTACCCACCATATCCCTGCCGGATGGCCGCGACCCAACCCGAACGTTCACTTCGTGACCGACGGCATCGAAAGTGCCGTAAAGCAAGCGAAAGCTGCTGCCGGCGGGAAGTCCGTAGGAGTCCACGGCGCTGACACCATCCAGCAGCTACTGAACGCTGGCTTGCTCGACGCAATCCGTGTCGATATCGCGGCACTCCTTCTTGGTTCTGGAGTTCGACTCTTTGACCACCTCGCGGACGCGCCAGCCGTCCTGGGCAGTCCGAGGGTTATCGCTGGCATTGGCGTAACCCACCTACGCTACCCAGTGCGCAAGGCGGGGTCAAATGATCGTGCCAGCTAGCAAGGTGCTGGAGTGGGTGCGCCTCAGCTACATTCGTCCTGCGGCGGCGCTGGTAGCGTGGCTTGCGGCCCTGAAGGCGTTGTCGCGATGGGCCTAGTCAGCAACTAGCGACGGCATGCAGCGGAACAGAGCTTGCAAGTCCAACTAAAGACATGTACTCTAGCATGCAGCGGACGGCGCGATGCGCTGCCGCTGATGCTGAGCATTAGGTGTGTATAAGCAACAGATCATGAAGTCTGCACTCACTGTAGTTTACTTCAGCGGGATTCTCGCGCAGTTGATCATCCGGGCTCCCTATGCGGCGCGTGCCCGTAAGCTTAAGAAGGTCCGAAAGCAAACCACCGCCTCCGAGCAGCTCGTCCTCGGGGTTCTGACTCTTGGTGGGCTGGTCTTGCCAGTCATTTACGCACTAACTGACTGGCTGGCTTTCGCGGACTACCCCTTCCCGGCCTCCGTCACGACAGTCCTCGGAGTCGTGGGTGTCCTCATCCTCACGGCCGGGCTATGGCTCTTCTGGCGAGCACACCATGACCTCGGTGTGTATTGGTCACCCTCTTTGGAGCTCAGTGCTGGCCATCGACTTGTCACAGAGGGTATCTACGCGTCGATCCGCCATCCCATGTACGCTTCCCAGTTCCTCTTTGGCTTGTCCCAAGCATTCCTTGTGCAGAACTGGATCGCAGGACTCGGCGGCCTCCTTGCATTCTTGCTTCTCTACTGTGTTAGAGTCCCAAAGGAGGAGAACATGATGCTCGAGCAGTTTGGCGACCAGTATCATGAGTACTGCACACGAACCGGTCGTATCCTCCCACGCTTCCGCCGAGAGCCCAAATGGCCAGCCAAAGACACCTAACAGCCGATCACCAAGCACCATGAACTGCCGCACGTCAAACAACCCGATGGAGCCGCCCGGTCAGTCCAGGTTAGCCAATTCCTACGATACTAGCCTTGGGCCGGCCCGGCGACTCATCTCAAGACCTTTGGCCCGAAAATTATGATCCCCAATAAATTAACAGCATTCTTCAGGACAGAATGCGTGCAGCCATCGAGACCAACAACCTGACGAAACGATACGGTGATGTAATCGCCGTAGACGGATTATCCTTGCGTGTTGCTCCGGGTGAAATTTATGCGTTCCTTGGTCTAAATGGCGCAGGCAAGACAACGACCATTCGTATGTTGCTTGGATTGGTCAAACCCACTGCTGGCGAAGTGTGGGTGTTGGGAGAAAGAATTCGAATTGGCAGCAGGAAGCCATGGGATTCCGTCGGCTATTTGGTTGAGACAGCAGCTGCATATCCAGAGCTTTCTGTACGCGAAAACCTGGAAGCGATGCGTCGTCTCCGTCCTGGTATTGAGCCGAAGGCTGTTGAGCGGGTCATTGAGCTTTTAGGTTTGACTGCCTATGCTGACCGGCGCGCTGGCACACTATCGCTCGGCAATCGGCAGCGTCTAGGGCTTGCCAAGGCACTATTGCACAATCCCAAACTACTCATCCTGGACGAACCAGCCAATGGACTGGATCCGGCGGGAATTGTTGAAATACGGGAACTGTTGCTTACACTCGTGCGAGAGCAGGGGGTTACTGTTTTCATGTCAAGCCACATTCTCGCGGAAGTATCGCGGCTAGCGCATCGGATTGGCATTATTCATCAAGGTCGTTTGATTCAGGAACTTGATGCGGCTGAATTGGAGCGCAACCGGCGGCGACGGCTGCTGGTTCGAACGCGTGATTGTAAAGCGGCGCTCGCCGTACTTGTTGGCGCAGGATTTTCGGCAACACTTATGCCCAACAACGTAATTGAGGTGAAAGACGGTATTGCACTTGAGCGGCCAGATGACGTAGCAACGTTATTGGTCAATGCAGGGCACGCACCGACGATGCTCAACGTCGAAGAAGAAGATCTGGAAGATTATTTTTTGCGACTCGTCGGTGTGGACAGTCGGCAGCCAAATCAAGAGTACTATGAGTAACATCACACAAGCCATTGGGGTAGAACTACTGAAAGCACGCCGTTCCAAGATGCCCTTACTGACTGCTTTGGGTTTCTCGTTGGCTCCATTTGCAGGTGGCTTTTTTATGATTGTCATGAAAGATCCCGACCTGGCCCGCCGTATGGGAATCATTAGTGCAAAAGCCCAGATTCTGGCGGGTTCTGCCGATTGGCAAACCTACCTGGGATTTCTTGCTCAGGCGACTGCGGTCGGCGGCTTTATGGTGTTTGCGTTCGTGTGCAGTTGGATCTTTGGTCGAGAGTATTCAGACCACACGATCACAGACTTGCTTGCGTTGCCCACATCGCGCTCCACCATCGTGCTTGCCAAATTCGTCGTTTTTATCCTGTGGTCAACAATTTTGGTAGCACTCATATACCTCATCGGTCTCGGTGTTGGCGCAGCCATTGCCCTTCCGGCTGCATCAGCACAAGTATTTCGGCAAGGTACAATCACCATAGTGGTTACGGCATGTTTGACGATTGCCGTCACCACCCCTGTATCTTTCTTCGCGAGCACAGGGCCTGGCTATCTGCCGGCGCTGGGCGCGGCGATACTCGCCGTAGTGCTAGCACAAGTGGTCGCCGCAGCAGGATGGGGTGAGTATTTCCCCTGGTGTGTGCCAGCACTATATGCTGGGATGGCCGGTCCACAGTATGCAGATCTTGGAGGGATCAGTTACGTGATTGTGATTGTTACGAGTCTTGTTGGATTGATAGGAACACTTGTCTGGTGGGAGCTGGCAGATCACACATACTAACGGGCGGGCTAACAACGGGTTGTAGCCGACACGCTCCGCGTGCGGCTGAATCCGAGCCGTTAGGACACAAAGACGTGCAGACAACCATTATTTATACGCACCTTCTGAACCGTGGCGGGAAAAGTCTCCATAGTCTGATTGACACGTTGTAACCCAGACAATGATGGCATGTTATGCTTAAACTGTACAAGAACCCGAAGGCGTAAAGGAACAGGTTGAAGATGTTGGAATCAAAGAACTTAACAGCTTACCCACATAGCGTCTTATGCCGACAGACAGCGGTGTAGGCGTCTTATGTGGGAACCCATATAAACAATAGTTAGCCAGCATTCGCAGGAGGCGGCGATGGATCGAAAGGTTCGAAAGCTTCTTCTCACAACGCACATTACTGTCTCCGTGGGGTGGATTGGGGCAGCCCTCGCCTATCTTGCGCTCGTCATAGCCGCTATGATGGACCCGTCTGATCAGCTCCTGCGCGCTGCGTGGATCGCGCTGGGGGTGATTGGGTCGTACGTTATCGTGCCACTCGCTTTATCTGCCTTGATCACCGGGATTACCATCTCGCTCGCCACCCCCTGGGGACTGTTTCGACACTATTGGGTCGTCGTTTCCTGGCACCTTACGCTGGTTGCGGTGACTGTGTTACTGCAGCACATGTCGTCGGTGGTTACGCCGGTTGCAGCCATCGCTGCTGACACGGCGATTACGAACGTTCGCGACGTCTTGTACCCTGCGCTGCAGGGAGAACTACTTCATGCCGGCGTCGGGTTGGTAATATTACTCGGGATCGCTACCTTGAACGTATACAAGCCCCGGGGCCTGACCCCGTTAGGACGGGAAGCTCCTGAGAAGAGACCGAGGTGGGCGCGCGTAGTGTGGATTCACGCCGCAGCGTTGCTGTTGCTGCTCCCGATCATAGCGCACGTTGTCGCGGGAGGTGGTCTGGATCTTCACGAGTGACTTTGGGGGCCGGTCGTGTTCAAGTGATCCGCAGGTGGAGTTCCATGAGCTGAAACGCGGATGTTGGCTGACAAGCCCATGAAGCTGTCGGCAGGCCGTTATGCCGACCGACAAAGGTACATGCGTTTTATGTGGAAACCAGTCGAGCGTCGTAGAGAGAGGCACGCCATGCGATGTTGTTCTCCTGGATGCCATTGGTTACGTGCTCGACTACACAGAAAAAGTCCATGAACCCCAGCCGTAGTTTGATCGCCCCAGTTACAGACCGCGTGATTTATGTGAACGCGCTTCTCTCTGTCCCGCCAGCACGTGCGTTCGAATACTTCACCAGGGCCGATCTTTTGACCGAATGGCTTACTGCGGCTGCCGAAGTAGATCCGAAGGTCAGTGGAAAATACGAACTGTTCTGGGAGCCAACCGCCCGTGAAAACAACAGCACGATCGGTTGTCGGATCACTGCGATCGAGGCAAACCAGCTTTTTGCATTCCAATGGCGCCTTCCAAAGCGGTTCAGGACCTTCGCCAACGGTCCCGATCCCTTGACGCATATGGTGGTCGTTTGTGTCTGAAACTTCGGGAACACGCATCCATATGGTTCACTCTGGCTGGCGAAGCAGCTCAGATTGGGAAGAAGCGCGCTCCTGCCAGAGCGCGCTGGGGATGGTGCCATCGAAGAGCTCGAGCGGATTGCTATTGGATTACAGCGGATGCACACGCCGCTGCTCCGCTTTGCTCTGCGCTGCAGCTAAAGCGCCTGCCGTAGGGCGCTAATGCGTGATACTAGCTAATGTGCCCTCAAACCCGTGCCGGACCACGAAGTCGCAAAGGTCCAAGAAAAAGATGGATCCAACTGACGAGGTACCCTATGAGCCCATCTTCGACCGAACATAAGGGGCAAGCTGATGCCCACGAGACGCACCCGATGTCCCATGAACCCATGCACCCGGCAGCGGGCGCTCCCGAGGACCACTCTGCCCATGCCATGCCCAAACCGCCCGCCCGGCATGCCACTCACGCCGGGCACGGCAAAAGCCACATCGACCACACCGGACACGAGCGGATGTTTCGCACCCGCTTCTGGGTCTGCCTGGTGCTCAGCCTGCCGGTGCTGATCTTCAGCCCCGCGCTGCAACGTTGGTTGGGCTTCAGCGCGCCGACCTTCCCCGGCAGCGAGTGGGTTCCTTTCGTGTTCTCGCTGGTCATCTTTGGCTATGGTGGCGTACCCTTCCTCCAAATGGCCGTTCCCGAGCTACGCCAGCGCCGGCCTGGCATGATGACCTTGATCTCGCTGGCGATTTCCATTGCCTTTGTCTACAGCCTTTTGGCGCAACTTGCCCAGTTGGGGGAAGGGTTCTTTTGGGAGCTGGTCACCCTGATCGATGTGATGCTCCTCGGTCATTGGCTGGAGATGCGTTCGGTGCGTCAGGCCTCCGGCGCGCTGAACGAACTGGCCAAGCTCATGCCCGATACCGCCGAGCGCCTTTTGCCTGACGGCCGCGTGGAAACCGTACCCACCTCTGCGTTGCACGTAGGGGACCTCGTGCTGGTACGTCCGGGTGCAAGCATACCGGCCGATGGCGAAGTGGTTGAGGGCGAGTCCAGCGTCAACGAGGCGATGATCAGCGGCGAATCCCGTCCTGTCCGTAAGCAACCCGGCGCCAACGTCATCGCCGGCACCATCAACGGCGATGGCAGTTTGCGCATCCGCGTCACCGCCACCGGCGATCAGACGGCCCTGGCAGGCATTATGCGCCTCGTGGAGCAAGCCCAACAGTCCAAGTCTCCCACTCAGGTGCTCGCCGACCGGGCCGCCGGCTGGCTGTTTTACATCGCCTTGGCCGTGGCCGCTCTGGCTGCCGTCGGGTGGGCCGTCGCCGTCGGTTTCAACGTCGAAGTCCTCAAGCGCGTCGTTACCGTGCTGGTCATCGCCTGCCCGCATGCGCTCGGTCTAGCCGTACCGCTGGTAATTGCCATCACCACGGCACTGGGGGCTAAGAACGGTATCCTCGTGCGTGACCGGCTGGCGTTGGAAGCTGCTCGCGATATTGACGTGGTGGTCTTTGATAAGACCGGGACGCTGACCGAAGGCAAGTTCGGGGTGGTGGGCATGGCGGTGGCTGAGGGGTGGAATGAGGACGACGCGCTCGCCCTGGCTGCTGCCATCGAAGGCGACTCGGAGCATCCGATCGCCCAAGCCCTTCGCCGGGCGGCGCAGGACCGGGGGCTGGCGCTGCCATCGGTGAGCGGGTTCACCGCTTTGAAAGGACGCGGCGTGCAAGCCTCCTTGGAGGGCAAGCCGGTTTATGTGGGCGGCCCGCGCTTGCTGGAGATGCTGGACTTGCGCCCGCCTGCGCACCTCAACGCCTTTGCCCAGACTGCGGGGGAGAAGGCGCAGTCGGTAGTCTATTTGGTGGCCGATGGGCAGGTGGTCGCCGCCTTTGCCGTGGCCGACGTCGTGCGCCCCGAAAGCAAGGAAGCCGTCCGCTGGCTGCACGAGATGGGCGTTGAGGTCGCGATGCTGACCGGTGACAGCCGCGAGGTGGCCCAGGCCGTTGCTGCCGAATTGGGCATTGATCGCTTCTTTGCCGAAGTGCTGCCAGAGCACAAAGTTCAGAAAATCGCTGAGCTGCAGGCGCAGGGCAAGCGGGTTGCCATGGTTGGCGATGGCATCAACGATGCTCCTGCCTTGACCAAAGCCGATGTCGGCATTGCCATCGGCGGCGGCACGAACGTAGCCATTGAATCGGCCGGAGTGATCCTGGTCAAGAGCAACCCGCTGGATGTGGTCAAGGTTATCGCCCTGAGCCGCGCCAGCTACCGCAAGATGGTTCAGAACCTGTGGTGGGCGGCGGGCTACAACATCCTTGCGCTGCCGCTGGCGGCAGGCGTCCTGGCTCCCTGGGGCATCCTGTTCTCCCCGGCCCTTGGAGCGCTTTTCATGTCGCTCAGCACGGTCATTGTCGCCATCAACGCCCAACTGCTGCGCGGCGAGCACCTATCGGCGGTGGTATCTACTGGTTGAGGGCTACCTTGTGTCAAGAGGGAATTGCTTATTTGGATTGGATAAGCCGAACGCTACTGCCAGGTCATCTTACCGCAAGGCTTTTCTGAAAATGGAAGTGTTGGAGAGCAAACAATGTTAAAAGGATATAAGTACAGATCGTTGCGGGTTAGAGGCTAACTTCATGAAAATAATCCATAAGTTAATCTGTAAAAAAAGAACTTGATAGCTAAACTGTAAAGATGTACGCTACCAACAGAGTAGAGGCAAAGGTGTATACATAGGCTGTGCGGAAGGCTACGCCCAGCCATCGCCTAATCGAAACCAGATTGCTGAAGGTGACAAGGTTGTGAGCTGCCTGAGCGATGTCGGTAAAGCATATGGCAGCTTCTTTAGGAGGCAATTCCCTTCTCTGGTAACGACTTAGACGTTAAGGTGGTGGCGATTTTTTGTGTTGGGGAGGGCAAGCTTGTTAAACACTGGTCGTTTGCAGATTCGGTTGTACTTCTGAGCCCATGGGGTGGCTTTCACCCCTGTTGAGCGGAGACAGCGACTGGAGGCTCTAACCGCTAGGCGGATTGTCAGGTCCGGATTGTGGTCTCCTCACCGGAAAGCGCCATGATAGGTCGCGGCCTAACAAACGACTACGGCAGACCGGCTTCGCCGGAGGCCGCCCATGCACGGTAAACCAATTCTTAGAGGTAGACGATGAGTGAAACGATGGATCAAGCGAAGGCTGAGGCGTTCGCCGGAAGGATGATGGCGCTGCTCAATGACGCGTTCCTGGGAATGCTCGTGAGCATCGGGCATCAGACCCGCCTCTTCGATACCATGGCTGAAATGCCACCGGCAACCAGTGAGGCCATTGCCCAAGCCACTAGGCTTCAGGAGCGCTACGTGCGGGAGTGGCTCGGGGGCATGGTTGTGGCGCGGATCGTCTCGTACGACCCAGCCACCCAGACGTACGTGCTTCCTCCCGAACACGCTGCTTTTCTCACGCGATCCGCCGGCGCGAACAATCTCGCCTTTTTCACGCAATACATCCGGCTGCTTTCCGCCGTTGAGGGGGATGTCATCCGTGCGTTCCGCGAAGGTAGTGGCGTCGGCTACGACAAGTATCCCGACTTTCAACGGCTTCAGGCCGAGGAGAGCGCCGCGCTGTTCGACACGGCGTTGGTGGAGGCGATCTTGCCCTTGGCGGACGGGGTCGTGGAGCGCTTGCGTTCTGGCATTGACGTGATCGATCTGGGCACCGGACAAGGCCATGCCGTCAATGTGATGGCCCGTGCGTTTCCCAACAGCCGTTTTGTGGGCGTGGATTTCTCGGCAGAAGGCATCGAGGCCGCGCGCGCCGAAGCGGCCGATTGGAAGCTTCCGAACGCGCGCTTCGAGGTCGCCGACGTCGCCGCCGAGTTGCCTGGGGAATTTGACCTCGTGACCGCGTTCGACGTCATCCACGATCTCGCCAAGCCCAAGGTCGTTCTGGCCAACATCTCCCGCGCCCTGCGTCCAGAAGGCGTTTTCCTGATGATGGACATGGCAGCCTCCAGTCGCTTGGAAGAGAACCTCGACCACCCGTTCGGTCCTGCGCTGTACGGGGTGTCGGTGATGCATTGCATGACCGTCTCACTAGCGCAGGGTGGCGAAGGGCTGGGAACGATGTGGGGGGAACAGATGGCGCAGGACTATCTGAAAGAAGCTGGATTCTCCCATGTCCAGGTCCATCATCTGGAAGGCGACCCGATGCACGCCATTTACGTCGCGCGGTCTTAATCTCGATTGGCGGCCCAACAACAGTATGCGGCAGACAGTCCGCCGCGCGCGCCGCTGAAGCGGAGCGTTAGCAGGCGCCAAGCTGTCGAATCACGTAATCAAACAAGAGGAGGTTATGAGTTATGCCTAAGTTTGTAATCGAGAGAGAGATTCCTGGTGCAGGGAAGCTATCGCCTCAGGAGTTGCAGGCCATCTCACAGAAGTCGTGCAGTGTCTTGAGTGAGATGGGTCCGCAGATCCAGTGGGTTCAGAGCTACGTCACGGACGACAAGATCTACTGTATATACGTTGCTCCGAACGAAGAGGCGGTGCGCGAGCACGCAAAGCAAGGCGGGTTCCCTGCCAACAGAGTGTCACGAGTGTGGTCGGTGATCGATCCGACTACAGCTGAGTAGGAGGGGATCGTATTGAGCTGCTGAAGCGATCAGAGCGGACGGCGCTAGCGCACCGCCGCTGACCCAGAACATCGAGCCGACCTGCGTCGGGGCAGCGAAACAGTGGGGTGGAAACGCCCTCCTTACCAACAAAATCCTCACAAACAGAAAGAGGGCAGGCATGACAACACGTATTTTGAAACTGTGGGCCATCCTTACGATCGTCGCTCCGATGGCATCCGGCTCCCACACGGTCTTCGCTCAGGACAGTGCAGAAGAGAAGCAGGTGTCCCTATACGACCGACTGGGTGGTCTCGCGCCGATTTCGGTCGTTGTCAGCGACTTCATAGATGCCCTTATGCCAGATGCTGTTCTCAATGCGAATCCTGAGATCGATGCGGCAAGGAAGCGCGTGCCTGCACCGTACCTCAAGTACCATGTGACTGCGCTCGTCTGTCAGGCAACTGGCGGTCCGTGCCAGTACCATGGCCGTACGATGAAGGAGGCCCACGGGCATCTCAACATTACGGAGGGCGAGTGGGACCGAATGGTCACCATCTTCAAAGAGATTCTCGCGAAGCACAAAGTGCCGGCGAAGGAGACTGAAGAGCTCCTTGCCCTCGTTGGCTCGACGAAGGCTGATATCGTGGTGTCCAAGGACGACAAGTGAGCGACAGTGCACCAGCTAACAACCGGCGGTAGCGGCCGGCACCTGTGGCAGCTGGTGTGACCAATGCAGCGCACGGCGCCTCAGGCAGCATCGCTTCGGCCCATGCGGCAAGGTATCGGCAGCGAACGACCACCACAGCCCATGTACACTTGTGACAGCGGTCCGGGCACATTCAGACATTGCTGTCGACGAGAAGTTCGCCTGCACATAACCATAGGACCAATCTCAAGAAAGAAGCAAAATCATGCCAGAGAAAATGGAAAACATCACAGGTAAGAACGACGCATGGCCGAAGTGCAATCACACAAAAATTACGGCAACCACGGCCAGAGAGAGCCGACACTCCTCTTCCTGCCTGACTAGTGCGCCAGCCGTGGGGTCTTCGACAAACTCGCCTGGCGCTGCGGACGGCAAGAGAGGCTGTCTATAAAAAAGGAGGCCACTCATCATGGAAGATGCAAATGCTAGGCTCATCGACCTGATTTCGGGGAGATGGCGTAGCCAAATACTGTATGCGGGAGTCAAGCTGGGTGTGTTCGATGCTCTGGCTCACGGTCCCAAGAACGCCGTCCGTGTGGCCAGAGAGCTGGGTGTGGATGCGGGCCTACTCTATCGGCTCATGCGGGCCTTGGGTTCTCTAGAACTCTTAAAAGAAGACCACACCGGGACTTTCTCCCTGACCCCCATGGGCGAGTTGCTCCGTAGGGACCACCCGCAAACACTGCGCGGCATAACCCTGTGGGAAGAAGGCCCCTTGACCTACTTCGCCTGGTGGCACCTCCCTGACCTGATCAAAGAGGGAAAGCAGGACGGCTTTGTCAGGGAGTTTGGCCGGCCTCTCTTTGAGTATCTCAGCCAGAACCCGAGTCATGGAGAAGTTTTCAACGAGGCCATGAGCAGCTTGTCCAGCATGGATAACGCGTTGGTGCTGGAAGCCCTGGAGAGCTACGACTTCTCCAACATCTCCCATCTCTGTGACATCGGCGGCGGCCACGGCTTGACTCTGTGCAGCCTTTTGGCAAAATACCCCCACCTGCGAGGGACAGTCTTGGAGCTCCCCGGTGTGATCGAACAAAAAGAGTTGTTGTGGGCTGACAAGATGGGTGTGGGAGATCGGTGCGCCTACGTGCCCGGGGACATGTTCCGCGAGGTCCCCCCGGCAGACGCCTATATGCTGAAGCGCGTCCTTCATGACTGGAACGATGAGGCGTGTATCCAGATTCTCTCCAACGCTCACGAGGCCGCACCCCGGGATGGGAGGATCTTTATCATGGAAGCCGTGGTCCCTGGCCCGGACACCTCCCATCTTTCCAAGCTTTTCGATATTCACATGCTTGTCATGCTGACCGGACGGGAGAGGACCGCCGAGGAGTATGCTGGACTGCTGGAAGCAGCGGGGTGGACGTACCGGCAGGCGTGGTACCCTGTGTCCAAGATGCTGGGGGTGGTGGAGGGAAGGAAGGCATAGCCATCACGTGGACGCATAAGACTTGGTGGATAGAAACCGCAAACTCAATAGGTACACATACACGGAGGAAAGCCCATGCCAGATGTCCATCATACGGAATCGCGGCCCTTTAGGCCGTGGGGAGGGGATCAAGGGGGGCCGTTGGCCCTCGCCATCCCATATCTATCCTCAAAACAAAAATGGATGAAGCACGAGTGACATATAAGTCCCAAATCTAAAAAGGAGAACAAACTATGCCTGCGCAATGGAATTATCAAGCCGAGCTGATCGCTGCGTGTATCTGTGACTGGGGTTGCCCGTGTAACTTTAACGCCAAACCAACACAAGGGTACTGCGAGGGGATGTATGCCGGTCACATCACCGCAGGTGTGTGTGGTGAGACACGATTAGATGGCGTCAAGTGGGCATTGGCCGCCAAATGGCCTGGTGCCATCCATGAAGGAGGCGGCGTGTGCAAAATCTGGATCGACCAGACCGCGTCCGAGCCACAACGGCGGGCAGTGGAAGAGATATTGAAAGGCCAGCATGGAGGCAAGCCCTGGGGCATCCTTGCTGCCACGATTGACCAGTGGCTTACGACCACTTATGTCCCCTTCGAGTGGACGTATGATGAACACCTGAGCTACTGCAAAGCGGGAAACGAAGTCCAAGTGGTGCTAGACGCCATGCGGAACCCGGTCACAGGCGCAGAAACCCGTGCCTCGGTTGTGCTGCCTGATGGATTAATCACAAAACGACTCGAGGCCACAGCGACCAAAGTTCTTTCGATCTTCAGCAAAGAGCTCAAGATCATTGCGCCTGGGAAATACGGCTTCTATTGCACGGTGGAACACGGCAATTAGCCGAACGAGTTTTCCGCGCCATTTACATGTCACACGGATTTCCCGCAGGCAGTCTGGGCGAGCCAGTGTTCTGGCTATCGCGTGCTGGGATCCCGGCAAAATTGGTTGAATCGGGTCTGGAGTCTTTGCCTAGGCCCAAAATAATCCCTAGGGAGATCGGTGTGTCAGGAGATTGAAGGATGCTGACCGAAATTGTCGTGGCCGCGCTGAAACGAGACCGCATCATTGTGATCGCCGGTCTCACCGCCGTTACTGCGCTGGCATGGGCATATGTGATTCAGTTCGCTTCCAGCATGACGGGCATGGACATCAACGCGATAGGGATGTCCATG
Source organism: Rhodothermus bifroesti (assembly GCF_017908595.1). Classification (NCBI taxonomy): domain Bacteria; kingdom Pseudomonadati; phylum Rhodothermota; class Rhodothermia; order Rhodothermales; family Rhodothermaceae; genus Rhodothermus; species Rhodothermus bifroesti. The sequence goes on along the minus strand of NZ_JAGKTL010000001.1, from coordinate 414,433 downwards.
CCCACCACGCAAGCCTGGCGAAGTGGAGACGTTCTCCTCACCTTCCTGATGTGGGCCGTCATGATGGTGGCAATGATGACGCCCTCAGCCACACCTATGATTCTCCTGTTTGCCAGGGTCAGTCGCCAGCGACAGGCGGACCGAATGCCCCTTCTTGGCACGATGGCTTTCTTGCTTGGCTACTTGATCCTGTGGGGTTCGTTTAGCGCTGGAGCCACTTTGGTTCAGTGGGGTTTGCATTCCGCCGCGTTGCTTTCGCCTGAGCTCATCCGCATCAGTCCTGCCTTGGGCGGGATGTTGCTCATCCTGGCTGGCGTATATCAGTTTACGCCGCTCAAGCACATCTGCCTGTCGCAGTGCCGCACGCCCCTCGGTTTTCTCATGACCGAATGGCGAGAAGGAATAAGGGGTGCGCTCATCATGGGTGTGCGACATGGCCTCTACTGCGTCGGCTGTTGCTGGATGCTGATGACCTTGCTCTTTGTAGCGGGAGTGATGAATTTGCTGTGGGTCGCCCTCATCGCCGGGTATATTTTGGTTGAGAAAGTAGCCCCAGCCGGACAATGGATCAGTCGCGCGATCGGTGGGCTTGCGGTTGGATGGGGGATATGGTTGCTGCTTCGAGCGTTGGGAGCGTAAAACGTCGCCCGATCAGCGCATGCGCCCAACTGCCCTCCTCGCTCCGCTTGGCTCACGGTGGGGGATGCGCGTGCCTTTAGCATGCAAGGAGGAATACTCTTGGGGAGCGTAACAATTCAAGATCAACTCTGGGGAGCGCGTGCTCAGGACTGGGCAGCCTACGTGGAGCAGGTGTGCTTGTCGCTTTTCGGTGCGGCGCTCGATGCCGCTTTCGCCACCCGACGCTATCCCGCCGCATCTGGGAGCGTTGTCCGAACCTGGAGCGCTGGTGGGAGAGGGCGAGGTCGCCTGTCCCTTCGTCTTGCCGAGCATCGAGGCCTCGTGGCGTGGTAACTCTAGGGCTGGGGTCAACCAGGCGGCCATTGTGCACAGCGGGAAGGCCGTGGTTTGCGCCGTGTATGCCAATGCTGACCGCGTCTACATGCGCCCTGGACAAGGAAGGAGGAATCAATGGCAACAGTGATGGCATCCCGATTATAAACCAACGGAGGACATCATGGACACAAAGGAGGAATCAATAGCAACAGGGATGGCATCCTCCAGGCGCGCATCGGCCGAGCACCGCTTCTTTACGGGGATGGCGCTTGCAATCCTGGCAACGGTCATCGTCGGCTTCACACCTAGCTTCTTCTTGCGGCCGCTATTCCCGGGTTGGCCTTCGCCCCCCGAGACAATCTTCTATGTGCATGGCGCAGTGTTCACCGCGTGGATCGTGCTTTTGGTCGTACAGACCTCACTCGTCGCAAGCAGACGAACCAGCCTGCATCGCAAGATCGGCCCCTTCAGCGTCGTACTGGCCGCTGCGATGGTCGTGCTTGGCACGCTAGGGGCGCTGATCGCTGCTCGTCGCCCTACGGGTTTTGTGGGCATTTCTACTCCACCGCTTCAGTTCCTCGCCACCCCGTTATTCGACATCGCCTTGTTCGCAGCATTCACATGGCTGGGGATTGCTCAGCGGCGAAACCCCCAAACCCACAAGCGGTGGATGTTGCTTGCCACCGTTAACCTGGTCACCGCCGCTATCGCGCGTTGGCCGGGCGTAGGTCCCTTGGGCCTGCCTGCGTTCTTCGCTCTAACGGACGTGTTCGTGTTAGCGCTGGCGATCTGGGATTTCTACGCACGCGGCCGGCTGCATCCGGTCACCCTGTGGGGAGGCTTGCTTATCATCGTTTCACAGCCCCTTCGGCTCGTCGTGTCGAATACTGAGGGCTGGCTCGTGTTCGCGCGGTGGGCGACCGGGCTGCTTGGCTAGCCGCACGTGAGCTTTGTTGCGGCTTCGGAGTCTTGCCTTGTTTCAACCGCACCAGCGTTTCAACAGGGGCCGCCTAACCCGCGCGTGAACCCGACGCGCGACACTGCCGTGCTACAACGCCAGCGCCTCGGCGCGCGGGTTAGGCGCCAGTCGTTAGGCCACAGAAAGCAAATCGCGAGGTGAATTCATGAAGTTGCCCAAACAGCGTGTCGTCCCTGCCCTGCGGATCACAGATTATGAGCGCAGCAAGGCGTATTGCATCGAGAGGCTCGGTTTTACTGTGGAATGGGAGCACCGCTTTGGGCCTCACATTCCAGCCTTCATGTCCATCGTTTGTGATGGCATGCAGATCTACTTGACGCAGCACAGCGGCGATTGCCAAGTGGGTGGGTTAGTCTACTTTGTGATTCCAGACGTGGATGCGTGGTACAGTGAGTTTCGGGAGCGAGGGGGAGCGTAGCCGAAGCCCCGAACAACGACCTCGGCTTCCGCAACATGATCATCACCGACCCCGACGGTAACCAGTTGCGTTTCATAGAACCATCGAGCAAGAACGCCTGACAACAGCATGCAGCAGGTGGTGCTGCACACCGCAGCTGAATTGTAGCGGTCGAGGTGTCAAAAGTTCAGTCGGGGGCAGTGGGCAATGACCTGTACGTGTTCGGTGGCGATTCTATAACTTCTCCAAAATACTTGAATAGTTAGTTAAGATCCTTTAAAAAAAGAGCTTGCATGTTAAGTTAAAAAAAGATACTTTGCTGCTAGACGATGGGGTCGGCGTCTTGAGAAAGAGGAGGGCACATGCCAGACGTTCCATCCCACGGGATACGCATCCGCTACGACGACCAGGGTCAGGGAGAGCCGGCACTTCTGTTCCTGCCTGGCTGGTGTGCTAGCCGCAGGGTCTTTGCCGAACTGGCAGCCCTGTTCCCACCTGATGGCCTACCAGATATGCAGGCGGTGATAGCACTTGCGCAGCGGTACAACTTGGAGTTTGACATGAGTCAACTGCCAGTCATCATTCGTGAGCATAACGTACAACTCGGGTAAGGCCTCGGATGGGTGGTCGCTTTTCGTACCGAACAAGGTGCTGCAGCAGACGCGCATGCGCCCGCCGCTGAATCGGAGGTTAGACCGCAGAAAGGTGGCCGATGCTTAGCCACGATGCCATAATCGACCATTGCCTGGCGTTGAGCCCTGAGGTTCGCTACGTCGCTGTATATAGAGACGAGTTACTTCGGTACCGGGAGCGGCCCGGCTTGGCAGGCGCCAGCTCGGGCGAATCAGATAAGTACGAGGAGCTCTTCGTGAATCCGTCCGTGCTGACGCTGGTCCGGCAGCGAGGCAACATCGACTGCGGCGGGCTTCGCTATGTTGTGATTCGCTACGGTAATTTCTTCCAGTGTGTGTTTCCCGTTGCGGGTGGCCATGTGTCGGTCGCCTTGGAACCCAGCGTCGACCTTCCCCGCTTCCTCGATATGTTCGAAGCCAAGCTTCCGGAGTGGGTGGGCGCGGCCTAACATGCATGTTAGACGGCTTATGACCATTCAACAAATCTAGGGGGGGAAGCATATGCCAGAGGTTGAATCCCACGGGATACGCATCCGCTACGACGACCAGGGTCAGGGAGAGCCGGCACTTCTGTTCCTGCCTGGCTGGTGTGCTAGCCGCAGGGTCTTTGCCGAACTCACTCGGCGCTGCGCCCGATGGAGGCGCACGCTGGCCCTTGACTGGCGGGGGCATGGAGAGTCGGAGAGGCCTACCGAGGATTTGGGATTTGACAGGCTCGCCGACAATGGTGGTTTTACGGGCGAGGAGGCACACCCCGACATTGACTTCGGATTTGACAGCCTCGTTGACGATGCCCTTGCTGTGATCGAGGCGAGCCAGGCGGACCGGGTGGTGCCAGTTGCGCTGTCCCACGCCGGCTGGGTTGCCATTGAGCTGCGTCGTCGGTTGGGTGCGCGTATTCCCAAGCTGGTGCTGCTCGACTGGATCGTCCTCGAAGCGCCGCCGCCTTTTCTTGGGGCATTGCAAGCGCTCCAGGATCCGGCCCAGTGGCAGCAAGTGCGTGAACGACTCTTCTCCATGTGGCTTCAGGGACTGGACCTTCCGGCGTTGGCCCATTTTGTGCGCGAGGATATGGGCTCGTACCCCTTTGCGATGTGGGCCCGTGCAGGTCGAGAGATCGCTGCTGCGTATGCGAAGGCTGGGAGCCCGCTTCAGGCCCTGGCCAGCCTGGACCCTGCCGTGCCGGTGCTACATCTGTATGCGCAGCCGGAAGATGCGGGATATCTGGAGGCGCAGCGGTCATTCAGCGACACGCATCCGTGGTTCCAGGTGGTGAAGCTCCAGGCGCGGAGCCACTTCCCGATGTACGAAGTCCCCGACGAGATGGCCAGGACCATAGAGCGATTTGTCGCTTGAGGCTAGTGGCCGCGTAAGGGCCAGTGTTAATCGTTATACAACTTGGAGGCATGCCATGCGGCGACGCACTCAACGTGGTGTGGGCGACCCAGCGACCGCTTGTGACACCTTCAAGATGGGGGTCGCAACGGTCAAGATTCCTAGCGTGGTGAGCGAGGGCACCGATGGGGTCGTTGAACACGCCTTAGCGCCCGGTAAGCTCGGCACGCTGAAACAGCCTCATCGAGCCACCTGGGCAACAGGTGACAACAACCCAGCGGTAAACGCAGCGTTCAGGGTGCATGCGCGCGTTTTACTGGTTTTTGCATTGCTCATGGCGCTGGTGGCGACCGTGGGAACGAGCCGTGGTTTTGCGCAGCCTGTCGGTATGGATGGGCCGGCGGCGCCCGCCCAGGGCGAAAAGATCATCTACGTAGACTGGAACATTACCGCCAGCGGTGACCGCACGACGTTCATCGGCACTACCAAGGGAACGGCACGCCGCCACATCGTCATCCACGGCTCTACCGTCATCCGTCAGGCGCCGGGCGAATTGCTCAAAGCCATTCCCTTTGAGCTGAGCGTGACGGACGATTGGGAGGAGATTGCAACGGGCCCCTGTCTTTACGAGCACCGGCGCTGGTCCATTGTCGACCCCGACCGTTACATGGGCGGGCCCGACGAATTCTGGATTTACCCATGGATTTTCGAGCCGCGTCAGCGGGCCGACGGCCGCTGGTACATCGAAGACCCCTTCAATCCGGAGTTCTTCATCAACGGCAACCTCGGCCGCGATTTTACCTACCGTTTCGATTACACCTACGCCAATCCCTGTACTGGTGAAGGATCTTCTGACACGGAGACCCGGGAAGCAGGCTGGCTTTACCCAGTCGTGTTCTTCGATTTCGGCCAGGGGCCTCACGATCTGGAAGGGGACCCGACCGGCACGGTCTATACCCGAGATGTGACGTACACCGTGGAACTGGGCGACGTACCCCTGACGATCAACTTCCATGCTACCGTCCGGCTTCCCTGCGGCGCAGCAGCGGCATCCGTGGCCAGCGGCCAGAGTTCCATCCAGCAGGTGTGCGGCTGCGCCGCGTATCCGCCGTCGCACATCTTTGACGCCAGTGATCCTGTCGTCACCAGCCTGCGCGTCTCATTCTATCCGCCTCCCCCGTTGGCAGTCGGTCCGGATATGGCGGCGACTTTCGACCTTGTCGCCACCTGCGAAGGGCGGCGGGTGAAGAACGCCGAACTGGAGGTCACCGTCAAGCCGGAGCCAAACAGCGGCGGCCATCTCCATGACGGCAACCGCCCGCGCGGCTACCTCAACGGTACCGAGATCACCGACAGCCGGCCCAGCATCAAGGTCAAGACCGACGACCACGGCAACGCCGAGGTGAGGTTTGAGGCCGGCAAGGACCTGCAGTACCGCTTGCGCGGCATCGCCGGCATCTACGTTATCAAGGCCAGGTCAACCCGTTTTCCCTACACTAGCGAGACGTCGGATCGCATCGACGTCTTGGTGTACGGGCTGCAGGAACTCGGCCCCGGCGCCAACTACCAACTCTCTCCCATCGGAGGCCCTCCTCATCCGAAAGTACTCTACGGCACGCCGGCGACGCTGAACGCCGTCCGCCAACTGGCCGATGCCTTCCGCCAGCGCCAGGAGGAGCACAATGCTGACCTGCGCTTCTACGGCAAGCCGGAGTGGCCCATCGCGCCGACAAAGGTCTTGGCCATCAGCCTGGAGGACGGCGGCCTGTTCGACCTCCCGCAACGGGGATGGTGGCGGATCCCCTTTGGCCTGCATGGGTACGGGCTGCAAGCCCTCATAGTGCCTTCGCTCACAGGGTTAGGGTTCCCCGTTCCCAAAAAGGAGGTCACGGCCTGGATGGAGCGGGAGTTTCGCCGCCTGGGGGAGCAATACGGCACCTGGTACAGCGACGGCGGCTCTCCCTGGAACCTGGCGGTTGAGCAGAGGACGGCCACGCGGGTGAACATGGCGTCAACGGCGGACGGCCCTGACCTGGCGACGGTGGTCTTCTTGTCGGACCCTGCCGACCGCTACGCCGCCGGGGTCGGGCAGACGGTCACCTACACGGTAGGTGTAGAAAACCTAGCACGCAGCACCCAGGCGCACAATGTGGTGTTGACCGCCACCTTGCCGAGTGAGCTGACATTCCTCAGTGCCAACCCTGCGCCCACCCGCATGGCCGGGGCCAACCAGCCCGTCTGGGAACTCGGCACCTTGGATGCTGAGGGTGTGCCGCGTCTTTTTGACGTCGTGGCCGAAGTCGGCGGGAGCGTCGCGCCCGGCACCATGCTGACCGTCACCGCCGAGGCCAGCACCAGCGATGCCGACGCGAACCCGTCCGATAACCAATCTGAAGCCTTTGGGCTTTTGGTGCAGCCGCCAGGGCCGGATCTTGTCGTCCGCTCGGACATTGCGGCGACGGCCATGACCGTCGGCCAACCCATCCCCTTGACGCTGGAAGTGGCAAACGCCGGCAATGCACCTGCCGCCGATGTTACGCTTAGCTTGACGCTTCCTGACTCGGTTACGCTCGACAGCGCGAGCCCTGCGCCGGCCACCTCTAGTGCAGGCCGCGCCACCTGGAACTTGGGAAGCCTTGCTCCCGACACCTCCAAACGGGTAACGGTGACGGTGTCTCTGGATCCGGCGCTGTTGGCTCGCGTGCCGCTGGATCCAGACCTGGAGGCGGGCGGTGTGTTGACCTACACCCTGCAGGCCGAGTCGGTGACGCCCGACATTGACCTGAGCAATAACGTGGAAGAGGTGGTTAAACGGGTGGAGTTTGCCGGGCCTGATCTGTCGGTGTCGATGAACGTGCAAGGAGCCGACGGTCCGGGGATGCTGAGCCCGGGGCAAGACGTTACCTACACGCTGCTCTACGGTAACGCTGGCAACCAGATGGCGCCGGCGACGACTTTGAGCTTATCCCTCTGGTCGGGGCTTGAGCTGGTGAGCGCGCAGCCCGCGCCGAGCCGGACGATGACGAGTCCGACCTTCGCCGGGGGTGTTCTGGGCTGGGACTTGGGCGATCTGCCGGTGGGCGAATGGGGAATGGTTCAGGTGCAACTCCATGTGGCATCGATCCCGCCGGAGGGGAGCCTTGTCCTGGCGGTGGTTGGTAGTGGCTCGGCAGACACCCATCCGGTGGACAACACAGTTTTGGATCACCGTACGATAGCTGTTGTTGGGAGTAGCCGGGAAGACCAGCTATCCAACGCCGAGGGGCGCTATCAGCTCGCGCAGAACTATCCTAATCCCTTTATCTTGGTCACGACCATCGAGTACACCGTTTCGCAGGCCAGTCCGGTGAAGCTAGAGATCTACAACCTTCTGGGTCAGAAGCTGCGGACGTTGGTGGACGGCTTCCAGGTAGCAGGTCGTTACGTGGTGCGTTGGGACGGGCTCGATGGGCATGGGCACCGCGTGCCGAGTGGCGTCTACCTCTATCAACTCAGGGCGGGCCAGACGGTGATCACGAGAAAGATGACCTTGATGAAGTGAGCTTTGATGCAGAGGATTGCACAACATTCCCCTCCGAAACAGGGATTTAGGTGGTGCCTTCTATAAAAGGCGGACAGGTGACAATAGCTCTAATAAGCAACCCAAAGGAGAGACGATGACAACACTTGCGAATGTGTTTCAAGGGCTTGACACAGTGCTTGTGCGTGTTCAGGACATTGAGGTGGCAAAGCGCTGGTATGTGGAAAAGCTTGGGTTCGCTGAGCCCTATTTTGATCCGGCGGAACGCCTTGCCGTCTTCGACCTCGGTGGGACGACAAGCCTCACGCTGTGGGAACTGAAGCTGGGCGAGATTCTGTGCCCTTCTGACCATGCGGGGACGTTCCCGATCTTTTCAGTCGTGGATGCCCGTCAGACATGGGCCCTGTTGCGAGATCGTGGTGTGGATGTCGGACAGGTGGTCGATAGCGGAGGCGTAACCTACTTCACCTTTCGTGATGTCGACGGCAATCTTCTCGAGGCTTGCCAGGTTCACTGAAGGAGTTGCGCACACGGCGTAGAGACGATTGAAAGCCCCCTGCGGGTTTGCGGCGATTGACAGATCGCCGAATCACTGGTTTTGGTGCATGGCACTGCACGGTCCGCTGCAGCGCACGGGCACTCTGAACCATATCCGGATGGCTTGTGGAACATCAAAAAGCAACGTACCCGCAGTCCATCGTCAGCTACAAGGCCAAACCCTAACTCCAGAAGCAGGGCTACCTCTTGCCCATACCTTCGCCCTAAGCAGCAAACATCATCGGCTTTGCAAAGGAGGTCAGTTATAACTTTGCGGACCTAAAATGCCGGGGCTACACTAGAGGGGCAATCTTCCACCAACCTAAAAACCGTAGAAAACTATCGCTACGGATAACAGCCTGGCATCGAACCCCGACGGCGAATGGGATCTGGGCAACGGAAAGCGCCAGTCCCTCGTTCTGCGTGTCAGGGTGATCGAGGGCATCCGACCAGGCACGGTGACCTTTGCGTTGGGCTACGGGCACTGGGCCTATGGCGCCAGCGACATTGTCATTGACGGCCAGCGCATCCCTGCCGACGAGCGGCGCGCAAAGGGCGCACACCTCAACGCCGCTATGCGTATCGACCCTGTGTTGCAGAATACCCCACTGAGCGACCCGGTTGGCGCGAGCGTGGTGTTTTACGAGACCCTGGTGAAGTTGGAGAGGGCTTAAGGTGCTGCACCCCAGCTTCCTCCACTTGCAGAGGCATCGGTAGGCCTCAAGCGCTAGTGTTTTTGCGTGGCCTTTGGGGTGTGCTACCCAAAATATAACCCCCCCAGCTCAGAGAGGTGGTGCCCTCAGGCTCACCAAAGAGGATGGATTTTTCAGCAGGAAGTGCTGAGTATACCCAAACAGAGGGTAAGGCAAAGTGGCGTGTACGCCTAACCGGCACAAAGGGGTAGAGGCGCGGCGGTCCTGACTGCTCCAGGCTTGGTTGTAAAAACAAAGGCCGCCCCGTTGGGGGCGGCCTTGAATGTTATTTATGGCTTCAGCTTGTAGCTGCGGCCTGTTTGGGCTGGGCTGCGTAGGTTTCCGCGATGACCCATGCTGCTGCGCCTAGGGCTGTGTCTTTAAGAAAGTTCGACAGCCCAGCCATCACTCCTTGGTTAATCATGGCCGGCAGGTGAATCGTCAGGGCAAAGATAAATAGCAAAATGCCCAGTAGCTGACAGGCCAAACGTGCTTGCTTGCCCGTCAAAATGGCTATCGCAGCAGCCAGTATGGCCAGACCTGTGACGTATACCCAAAAAGCGCCTCCTGGAATAGGAACTATTCCACTAAGCGCAGAAACGTTTATAAAATGATTTAGTCCGAATACAATGAATACCAGGCCATAAAGCAGTCGGCCGATTTTGAGTGTTGAGAAGTTCATGGCAGGCTAGGGTTTGGTGGAAAAAGGGGGGAGACATAGTTTAAACATAAATTCATTATTTTTTGTAATCAAGTCCTCTACCCGAACATAAAGCCTTAACACATTGTAACTTTGGAGATAAACCCTAAAAATGCGGTAATTTCTCTTTCAAAAGAAAAGCCAGTATTTCTTCAGGTGATTTCTGCTTTGGTGTGGTAGATTGGCTTAGCAGCGTGTTCTGCCGCAGGCTCGGGGCAGCAGCTAGGTTAGGGTAGTAGTACGTCGGCTACCACAGGCAGGTGATCGGAGGCAAAGCGGCCGGCTTCGTCGAGGTCGACCAAGATGGCGTGGCGTAGCACGCGAATGTTTTCGGTAACGAAGATAAAGTCGATGCGCTGGCCGGGTTCGAGTGCCTTAAAACCATTCCAAGTCGTACGTGGGCCGTAGTGGCCATGTTCAGCGCGATACAGGGCATCATAAAGTAGGCCGTCGCTTGTCAATACCTGGTAGGGTGGGGTATCTTCCGTGGTGTTGAAATCGCCAATGAGCATTACGGGCGCGGTGCGGGCGTTTTGGGCAATCACGTGATGAAGCAGTCGGGCGCTTTCTAAGCGGGCCTGCACGCCTACATGGTCGAAATGGGTGTTAAAGACAAAGAACTCCTGGCTGTTTTGACGATCACGAAAAAGGGCCCAGGTGCAGATGCGCTCGAAGGCAGCGTCCCAGCCTTTGCTGCCGGGGACTTCTGGATTGGGTGAGAGCCAAAAGGTGTGGGTTTTGAGCAATTCGAGCCGGTCTGTTCTATAAAAAATAGCGCTGAATTCTCCCGCATTGCGGCCATCAGCGCGGCCCACGCCAACCCAATGGTAGCCAGGGAGGCGCGTTTGTAAGCTGTCGAGCATCGAACGCAGCGCTTCTTGGACACCCATGACTTCGGGTTCATAAAAACGCACGAAAGCGGCGATGCGATCGATGCGGTGGGGCCAGGCATTCGGTCCATCGGCCGGATTGTCGTAGCGCAGATTGTAGGTGACGATCCGCAACGGGAGTGGCTGGGAAAGCGCAGGGGTTGCGGCCAGCAAAAATAGCGTAAGGTAAAACCGCATCATTCCTCCAGGATCGAGGGTTTGGGGTAATATACATAGGCTTTCCTTACAGGGAAAAAGTGGTGCTAAAGCCCGTCTTGCAAGCACTGCCAGTGATCTTGCTATCGTGGGGGGTAGGGAGCCACATAACTGAGGCATGGCTTCGCTGTGCTGCAGCGCAAACCAGACGAACCTTCCCCGACAAGGAGATACGTTGGGTATGGTTTCTTACAGCAAGTGTGCTTTGTCTTTCAAACCTTGTTGCTATTTTTTTGCTGTAGTGTAGAAGATCTGGGCTATGGATATACTCAACGTGCTTCCTGAAGCTGCTTTTGCTGCTTTAGATGATTTGCTGACGTTTATCAGCATTTATGACGATCGCCGCCGCACGCGGGCCTATTTGCGTTTGTTGCACGCTTATCGTGCACGTATTGCGGGGGCTGTGTGCGTAGATGCTGGTTGTGGTATGGGTTACTTCGCTGAAGAGATGGTTCGGTTAGGTGCACGGCGCGTTTATGCTGTTGAAGCAAATGCCCATTTGTATGCGCTTGCTGCCGAGCGATTGGCACGCTATCCGGAGGTGATCTGTGTGCAGGCCGAGGTGCAGCACTTTATTCCTGAAGAGCCCGTTGACGTGCTGGTTCATGACTTCTTTGGGCCGTTACTGTACGATGAAGACCTGCATGTGCTTGAAGCGTTGCGCTTTCGGCCTCGGCTTGTGCTGCCTAATCGGGCCGTGCTGATGGGAGGGTTGACGTGGATTGAAAACGTAGCCGATGCAACGGTTACGCCGGCTGTGGTCCGACAGCTTAAGGGAGCGTTGGTGGCTGGGCTTTTGGATGAGGGAGGGCTACAGCTTCAGTTTCCCGTTGCGCGTTGGGCTTTTGGCGAAGTCGAGCGAGAAGTCGTATGTGATCTGCGTGGGCGTGAAGGGGATTTGTTATATTTGGGGTTGCAGATCTTTCATGGCGATCGACTAATCTGCCAGGCCGGGCACTGCCCAAACTGGCCGTACGTGTGGACGCCGCGTGTTGGAGATCGCTTTCGGCTTCGGTTTGTGCCCGAGGAGCGGGGGGCGGCGGTATACTTTAGCTGGGAGTGAACTGGAACGTAAGCTTGCTGCTGCGGTTTGGTGTTGGGAGGTTTTCCCCGGGGTAGGTTTAGCCTATGACGTTTTTAAACCCGTTGATCCTTTTGGCATTAGCCGCGGCAGTAATCCCCATTGTCGTGCATCTTTTCCATTTTCGGCGGCCTCAATCGCTTCCGTTTAGCTCGCTGGCTTTTCTGAAATCTTTGCAGCAAAATGCGTTAGAACGGCTGCGCATTCGGCAATGGCTTTTGCTTTTATTGCGCGTGTTGGCGCTGGTGTGTCTTGTGTTAGCGTTTGCACAGCCTGTTGTGCGCGGTCCATTGGCCGCATGGATGGGAGGCAGTTCGGCTGCAGCTGTGGGGCTGGTGGTAGACAATTCCCCTTCAATGCAGGTGCGTGATGCTTTGGGGGCCTATTTGGAGCAAGCTAAGGCGGTAGCACGTGGGATTTTGGAGCAGGTAGAAGCCGAGGGTTCAGTCTGTTTGGTTCCTGTAGCTGGGGCGGCTAGCACCGCATCGCCGTTGCCGCGTGCAGTAGCGCTTGAGCGTCTGGAAGGATTAACGGTGCACTATGGGGCAGAAAAACTTTCAACGAGCATCCGCAGGGCGCAGGACTGTTTGAAGCAGACAGGGGCTTCAGGGATCGTGTATGTCATCAGCGACCTGCAAGCTACCGCCTTACGCGACTCCCTTGCGCAGCCACTGCAGGATCCCGTGCCTACCGTGCTGATTCCTGTAGGCGGGCAGACCCCCGCTAACCTGGCGGTTGTCGAAGTGCGTGTTGAAAGCCAAATTATCGAGCAGGGGCAGCCTGTGCATATTGTGGCTACGCTGGCCAATTATGGTGCAGCCCCGGTAGGTAACGTGTTGACTGTGCTAGAGTTGGACGGGCAACGGGTGGCCCAGGCGACCGCAGATCTGCCGGCAGGCGGCACAACGCGTGTCGCGCTTGCTGCTGTCCCTGTGCGACGCGGATGGCTGGAGGGTACGGTGCGAGTGCTGCAGCCGGATGCGTTTCCCGACGATAACGTGCGCGCGTTGGTTTTGCACGTGCCCGAAGTGCGACGTTTGTTGCTTGTAGCTGGTCGGCAGGCCCAAACGGAATATTTGGAGCTGGCCTTGTCGCCTGCGTTGCGTCAAGACCGAGTGCCCTTTGAGGTGACGCGTATTGAGGAGGCTGCTTTAGCTGCTACCGCACTTCAGGATTATGACGTAGTTGTGCTGGCTGGTGTGCAAGATCTTTCCAGTGGTGAACTGGCGCAGCTAAGCCGCTATGTGGCTGAAGGTGGCGGGCTGCTTTTGTTTCCGGGCCAAGAGATCCAGCTAGAAGCGTATCAGGCGTTGCTGCGTCAGCTTGAAGGGGGACAGCTACGTGGCTTACGCGGTCGGTGGAATGCCTCGGTGCCTATGGCCACGTTTGACCGTGTAGACCTAGGGCATCCTGTTTTTGAACATTTGTTTGTGCGTCTTCCAGGACAGCAAGCCGTGCGTATCGAGCGGCCGGCGGTATATGCGGCGTTGCACTATGTGGCCGGGGAAGGGGACGAGCATACGTTGATACAGCTTAGCAATGGTCTTCCGCTGCTTCAAGAAATCCGTCATGGCCGCGGGAGGGTACTATTGTGGACTATAGGACCAGATCTGAGCTGGAGTGAATTGCCATTGCGAGGCCTTTTTGTGCCTCTGCTTTATCGCACGGTATTTTACCTCTCTGCCCCAAACGAATCTTCGGAAGCGCTGTTGGCCGGCCGGCCGGCTACCCTGCGCATAGTAGACTTACCGGCCAATGCCGTGCCAGAGCTGGTCAGCCCTGAGGGGCTGGTGTATCGGGCTACGCCGGAGTATCATGCAGGCACTGGGGTGTTGCGGTTTGATCCTGGGCCCTCGTATCCTGGCGTGTATCAGCTGCGGGCAGGGGATTCCTGGCAACGGAAGCTGGCTGTGCACCTGGCCCCCGAAGAATCCGATTTGCGCCCGATAGAAGCTGAGGAGGCGGTGCAGTGGTTGCAGGCAGCCTTGGAAGGGCCGGTAACGCTGCTGCACGTGGCGCAGCCCACGGCAAAAGAGGTGGTTGCCGTGCTCCAGCAAGCCCAAACAGGCAGAGCGCTGTGGAACGTCTTTTTATGGCTGGCGTTGGGGTTTTTAGTCCTGGAAATGTGGGTTACGCTGCGCACGCGGATGGAAACTGTAACCCTACAAGGGGCGTAGCTTCCTCTAAAGATCGCGTTTCCCCAAGCCTTGTACCCCTATGGCAGAGCTGCTTCGCATGTTACATGGTGTGCTGCCAGTTTGTTTTTTTGGGGTAACGCTGCTTTTTCTACTGGTGACGTTGCTTCACCGCTGGCAAGTCAAGCGGGTACGGCTTCAATGGGTAGGTCGGTGGCCACTGCTGCCTACAGGCTTTCTGCTGTTGGTGATCGGGTTAGGCGTGTATGCGGCGCTTGAGGGACAAGCCATTCCCGTGCTGCGGCTTGGCCTGTACTTTAGTGGAGGGATGTTTTGGTTGGCTGCCTCGGTGCTGTCGGCACAGGTTTTAGTTACGGAATGTGGCATTATTGGGGGGTTAAGCCGCTCAGAGCGAAGCATTGGATGGGGACAGATTGTAGACTATTTTCCTTGGCAAGATGAGAAAGGGCGGCTGCGAGGATTTGTGTTTTTGTTTGTGGATTTGCACGGAAAGCGCCGGCGGTTGAATTTGGCTGTCCCTCCAGCGCAGCAATGGGCGTTTCACCAGATGCTAGAGCGGCATCTGGACAGCCGTTTTGAGTTGACGATGCAGCAGTGCTATGGTAAAAAAGCGCTAGAAGAATGACGGCGGCACAGGACAGGGTTTTGTGCGTTTAGTAAGGGGGTGTGGAGGAAACGTAAGTGTCATTTACAACCTGGATTTCTGCGTTGCACGCAGCACAGTTGTCACGTCCAGAGACCGCTATTTTGGTTGGCGTTGTAACGCCAGGCGCGACGCGCTGGGACGTTGAGGATTCGCTGGAAGAGCTGGCGCAGTTGGCGCGTACAGCGGGTGCGGAAGTGACGGATCGGGTTCTGCAAGTACTCAAGCAGGTACATGCCGCTACGTATATTGGTAAGGGCAAGGTCCTAGAGCTGAAGCACCTGGTCAGTGTACGCCGAAGTGACTTGGTTATTTTTGACGACGACCTGTCGCCGGTACAAATGCGTAACCTCGAGCGAATGCTCGGGTGTAAATTGCTTGACCGAACAGGGCTCATCCTGGATATTTTCGCCCGCAGGGCAAAGACGGCGGTAGCCAAAACCCAGGTAGAACTGGCGCAGCTGGAATACTTGCGCACGCGGCTGACCCGTCAGTGGATGCACTTGTCGCGCCAAAAAGGCGGCATCGGGACTAAAGGTCCAGGTGAGACCCAGATTGAAACCGACCGCCGACTGATTGCCCGGCGCCTTGCGGTGCTGCGAGAGCGGCTGGAGCAAATCGACCGTCAGCGTACAATCCAGCGCAAAAAACGCCAACGTTATACGCGTGTAGCATTGGTCGGCTATACCAATGCGGGTAAGTCGACCCTGATGAATACGTTGGCAGGCACCAATGTGCTGGCTGAAGACCGGCTCTTTGCCACCTTAGACGCTACAACGCGCCTGGTATACCTAGAGCCCGGAAAACCCGTATTGCTTTCCGACACGGTCGGATTCATTCGCAAGCTTCCCCATCGCCTCATCGAAAGTTTCAAAAGTACACTCGATGAAGTGCGCGAAAGCGACGTACTCCTCCACCTGGTCGATGCCACACACCCGCGCTTTGAAGACCACATCCAGGTGGTGCAAGACACGCTGGCCGAGCTAGGAGCTAAGGATAAGCCTACTTTGCTGGTGTTTAACAAAGTTGACCGGCTAGAGGATTTGGGCTTGCTGAAGGCCCTACGGGCAGAATATCCTGAAGCTGTTTTTATTTCAGCGCTGCGCGGCATTGGGGTGGAAACACTCAAACATCGCCTGAAGGAGCGGATCGAGGCGGAAGCAACCGAGCTGGTCGTTTGCGTGCCGCTTACCGAAGGCCGCACACTAGCCTATCTCTACCAAGTGGCCGATGTGCTCGAAGAAGCCTATCTCTACGCGCGCAACGGTTACAGTGAGACGCCGTTGCCCGTGGCCCAGCTTCGGCTGCGCATTCCAATCCATCGCCAGCCAGCTGTTGAACGGCTGCTAGCGCAATTCCGAGCCCTGCAACCGATACCTGCTAGGTAAACACGCTGAAGTTATGCGCCAGAACTACGTAGCAAGGGGGCTAAAAAATCCCTTGTCTTTGGCCGATGTTTAACGTAAATCTTAGGTGAAAAGCATGCTTTCCCTCTTGGGAACCCGCACCGGGTGCATGTTCTTGCAAGGTATAGGAAACGGGAACCGTGGTGCTGGGTATTCAATAGTAGACCCAGGCCCGTTAAGGGCAACGCAACTATGCGTATCGAACAACTGATCGAAGGAGGGCGGCAACCTCTAAAGCCAGGCGACACGGTCGCTCAGGCATTGGCCCAAATGACCCTCCAGCAAGTCCGGCATCTTCCTGTAGTGGATGCCGAAGGGGTACTTCTGGGAGTCGTCTCGGAAGGGCAGCTGCAAACCATTGCAGATCCTACCACCCCTGTGGTGACACTGCTGCAAGGTGAGCCCATCAGTGTTGCCCCCGACATGCATGTACTTGACGCTGGAAAAATTCTCGTCCAACACGGTTTGACTACGCTTCCGGTTGTGGAAGCCAATCGCCACTATCGAGGCACCGTATCCAGCCAGCAATTGTTGGAACAGCTGGTCCATATGCTGGCTATGCCTGAAGCAGGAGCGATTTTGGAGTTGGAGGTCGACGCGCGCGACTATGCGCTTTCGCGCTTGGTCTACTGCGTAGAGCAGTGCGATGCGAAAATCATGGCCATTATCGCCCAACCCTTAAATGTCGAAGGTCGACTGCGTGTGACCATGCGTCTAAACGTGCAGGATACGGCCCGCATTCGACACGTCCTTGAACATCATGGCTTCCATGTGACGGCGGCCTACAGTGAAGAAGACGATGAAGAACTCCGTCAGCGCATTGAAGCTTTTATGCGCTACTTAGAGGTTTAAGCAGTTGGGCGGAAAAAGGGCTGCGGTCCCTTCCGGTGTTGAATTAAGGTAGGGGTCGCGGGAGCGGTTGGCCGTGCTGCTTGTAGATGACCCCTGCCTTCATGACGAAGTCTACCTCTTGGAGCGCGAAGATGTCTTCTAAGGGGTTGCGTAGGACAGCAATCACATCAGCCCACTTTCCTGGCTCGAGCGTGCCTAGGTGGTCTAGCTGACCTAGAAGGTCGGCGGCATTGTAGGTGGCTGCCTTAATTGCCTCAATGGGCGGCATTCCGGCTTCGACCATGTAGACGAACTCCACGGCATTGCGGCCATGCCGGAAAACGCCGGCATCAGTGCCAAAGGCTATCGGCACCCCCATCCGGTAAGCACGAGCGAACGTTTCTTGAAGTACGGGTCCAATGCGCCGAGCCTTTTCGGCTACAACGGGTACGTAGTAGTCGGGAATCTGGGCCGAATCGGCTACGCTGCGACCTGCAGTGAGGGTGGGGACCAGATAGACGCCTTTTTCTTTCATCAGGCGCATGGTGGCTTCGCTCATAAAGGTCCCATGCTCGATCGAAGCCACCCCCGCCCGGATAGCCCGCTGCATTCCTTCGTCACCATGGGCATGGGCGGCTACTTTCAAGCCAAAATCGCGCGCTACTTCGACAATCGCACGGATTTCGTCTTCTGTAAACTGGGGGGAAGAGCCGTCGCGCGCAATAGAAAGCACACCTCCCGTAGCCGTAATTTTGATCACATCCGCCCCGCGTTTGATGGCCAAGCGCACACCTCGGCGCGCACTTTCTACGCCATCCACAACGCCTTGAGCTTCTGTAGGCACGCCAAGAATGTCTTCACGAAATCCATTCGTGGGATCTCCATGGCCGCCTGTAACGGCTAGGCTTTTGCCAGCTGTGAACATACGTGGTCCCCAGATCCATCCCTGGTTGATGGCATCGCGCAGCGCCAGGTCGATGCCCTCGCTGCCGCCTAGGTCGCGAACCGTGGTGAACCCAGCCATGAGCGTGCGATACGCATGCACGCTGGCCCGCAGGGCCTGCAATGCTGGAGACTGCTGAAACCGATCCAAGTAGCCTGCTTTTCGGCTTTCAGACGACAAATGCGTGTGCATGTCGATCAGTCCAGGCAAGCAGTAGGCTGCACGCAGGTCTACCACCCGATCGGTTGCTTGAGGCGTAACAAAACCCGCTACGACGGCTTCGATCCGCTGGCCACGGATTATAATAGTGCGCTCCTGCATCGGTTGTGACGAAACTCCTGGATCGATCACCGTGCCGCAGTGCACCAAGACCCGTTCGGCAGGTTGTGCCCAGAGGATAGGGGCACAGATCCCAAATACAAGGAGCAAAAGACCACTACGCATGGCTGCACTTTGTTGGTTAACAGGGATCCTATAGCTTACAATCTAGCCTGCATAAAAGGAACCCATCTTGGCAGGGTGCATTTTGCCTTGCGTGCATCAAACGATAAGGGTATGTCGTTCCCGCTGCGAGCTGAAGTCAGCGAAGCGCTGTTGCTTCTGAGTACGGTGCGTGTTGTTGCGCGCATGGCTGAGGCAAAGCGCCACCAGCGTCTTTCTGCATGGTCCAGGGCACGCCAAACAGTTGAACACCTTGGGCAACAACTCGACCGCCTGCAGCTTGCACTGCTGCACGTCCAAGTCATGCGCGACCAGACCTTGGAGGCCGCGTTGCTACGCCAGTTTAACCTGTTGCTTTTGGCGCGAGAAGTCGACGATGCCTGGCAAGTGTTGCACCAGGATTTACTTGCCCTATATCCAGAAGTCCCTGCTTCCATGATCGAAGCTGTGCGCAAGGAGGGCTACTGCAGGAAGGTTGATCGTGCACCTCTGAGCACTTGGCCAGTCTGGATTCGGCGTAGCCAAAGGCTACTTCGTCACGTTAGGCGCGTGCTCGAGCAGGCGAGCAAAAGAGAACCATAGTTGTAGCGGGACGTTACATTTTCGATTTGCTGTGGCTAAAGAACCTGCTTCGCATTAGCGAAGGATAAACGTTTCCTATGCGTACGCGTCCTACTGAAGCCTCTACCTACGTCGCTTCCAATATACAGATTCTTGAAGGACTTGAGGCGGTTCGCAAACGGCCGGCCATGTATATCGGGGATGTGGGCATTCGCGGCCTGCATCACCTGGTCTACGAAGTTGTAGACAATGCGATCGATGAGGCCATGGCAGGCTTTTGCGATCGCATTACGGTGACCATTAACGAAGACGGGTCAGTAACGGTAGAAGACAATGGCCGGGGCATTCCTGTGGATGAGCATCCCACGGAAAAGCGCTCGGCGCTGGAAGTCGTGATGACCACGCTGCACGCTGGCGGCAAGTTTGATAAAAGCACCTATAAGGTGTCGGGCGGTTTACACGGCGTGGGCGTTTCGTGTGTCAATGCGCTTTCGCGGCAGCTTGTTGCTACCGTTCGGCGCGACGGGTACGTTTGGCGTCAGTGCTACGCCTATGGTAAGCCGACCTCGCCTGTTGAGCGCGTGCGGCCCATGCAGGAAGGCGAAGAAACCGGCACCATTGTGCAGTTCTGGCCTGATCCGACCATTTTCAAGACCGTTGAGTTTCGGTTTGACACGCTGGCCGAACGGCTACGCGAGCTGGCCTATCTGAACCGTGGCGTGCGCATCTCGCTTGAAGACCGACGGGAAGAGGACGAGGCGCTTCGCTACGAGGAATACTACTTTGAGGGCGGACTTTTTGAATTTATCCAGTATCTAGATGAGACGCGCCAGCCCATCCACGACGAGATCATTTACATCGCAGGGGAAAGCGACGAGGTGGTTGTAGAGCTGGCCATGCGCTATAATGACGGCTATGCCGAAAACGTGCTCTCTTTTGTGAATAACATTAATACGCTCGAGGGCGGGACGCACGTGGCTGGCTTCCGCACCGCGCTGACGCGCACGCTTAAGACGTATGCAGAAAAGAACAACCTGCTCAAAAACTTTAAAGGAGAGCTTTCAGGGGAAGATTTCCGGGAAGGGCTAACGGCTGTGATTTCCGTTAAGGTTCCTGAGCCGCAGTTTGAGGGACAAACCAAAACAAAGCTAGGCAATTCAGAGGTTCAAGGTATTGTGGCCGCTATCGTTTCGGAGCACCTAGGCCGGTGGCTTGAGGACCATCCACGTGAGGCCCGTCGCATTCTGGATAAAGTCCTTCTTGCGGCGCAGGCGCGCCTGGCTGCCCGAAAAGCCCGTGAGCTGGTGCAGCGCAAAAATGCTCTAAATGGATCGGGACTGCCCGGTAAGCTGGCCGACTGCGCATCGCGGGATCCTGCGCAGTGTGAACTGTTTTTGGTCGAGGGAGACTCAGCTGGGGGCAGTGCTAAGCAGGCCCGTAACCGAGAGTTTCAGGCGATTTTGCCGCTACGCGGGAAAATTTTAAACGTCGAAAAGGCCCCACTAGACAAGATTCTGGAAAACGAGGAAATCAAGAACATTGTCACTGCTTTAGGTACGGGTCTGGCCACAGCAGAAGAAGACTTCGACTTAAGTCGATTGCGCTACCATCGCATCATTATTATGACCGATGCGGATGTAGATGGTGCCCATATCCGAACCCTGTTGCTGACGTTTTTTTACCGGCAACTACGCCCTTTGGTCGAGCAAGGTCACGTTTACATCGCGCTGCCGCCTTTGTACCGCGTAAAAGTGGGCAAAGTGGAGCGTTATGCCTGGAACGAAGAAGAACTCTACCGGGTGATCGAAGAATTGACCGACGGAGAGCCCCAGCGCGCGGTGATTCAGCGCTACAAAGGGCTGGGCGAAATGAATCCGGAGCAGCTCTGGGAGACGACAATGAATCCCGAAACCCGTATTCTGCAACAGGTAACAATTGAAGATGCTGCGGCAGCTGACCGGATTTTTTCAATCTTGATGGGCGACGCCGTTGAGCCCCGCCGCAAATTTATTGAGCGCAACGCCCGCTATGCGACGATCGACGCCTAGAGCCTCAGGGCTGCTTTTATGATGCCCGATGTGAGTATCGTCGTTCCCGTCTATGAAGAAGCCGCTTCGCTGCCAGAGCTGGCTGAAGAGATTCGTATGGTCTGTGAGGCGCAGGGCTACATGTTTGAGGTATGGCTGATAGATGATGGTTCTAAGGACGACTCGTGGGCAGTGATCTCGCGGCTGCATGAACAAGATCCGCGCTTTGCCGGCGTGCGCCTGCGCCGCAACTACGGCAAAAGTGCTGCTTTAGCCGTGGGATTTGCGCGTGCGCGTGGGCGCTATGTGGTTACCCTCGACGCAGATTTGCAAGACGATCCGGCCGAAATTCCCGCCTTGATTGCCCTTTTGGAGCAAGGATACGACTTGGTAAGCGGCTGGAAAAAAAAGCGGCAGGATCCCTTAAGTAAAACCATTCCCAGCCGCTTTTTCAATTTTGTCACCCGAAAGCTGTCGGGCATCCCCCTCCATGATTTTAACTGCGGGCTTAAAGCCTACCGTCAGGAGGTGGTTAAAGCGGTTCGCGTCTACGGAGAGCTGCACCGGTACATTCCGCTTTTGGCCTACTGGGAAGGATTTAGCCGAATTACGGAGAAGCCTGTCCATCATCGGCCACGCAAGTATGGCCGCACAAAGTTTGGACTTGAGCGTTTTGTGCGCGGCTTTCTGGATCTCATTACCGTGCTGTTTTTAACGCGTTTCATGTCGCAGCCTATGCACTTTTTCGGTAGCTTTGGCGTGCTGGCGTTTTTGGCAGGGTTGGCAATCAGTTTTTGGCTAACGCTCGAAAAGCTGCTCTGGAACCAGCCGCTGACTAACCGTCCTTTGCTGCTTTTAGGCGTGCTTATGATCTTGGTAGGCGTGCAGATGTTCACCACAGGGCTTTTGGGCGAGTTGCTCATTCGGGAGCGCATGGAGCGGGCACCGCTCTATCAGATTGCCGAAGAGCAGCAGCCCCTGGCGGTTCGTGTTGCCTAAGCAGCTATGGCGCGCATCGTAGTTATTGGTCCGGTGGCCCCTTACCGCGGTGGCATTGCGCACTTTAGCGAAGCTTTGGGGCGTGCGCTGCAGGAGCGAGGGCACGTGGTACATGCCCTGAGCTTTCGGCGACAATATCCGCGATGGCTTTTCCCCGGGCAGCAGCAGACCGAACCAGAGCCGGCGATGTCTGCGATGCCGGCAACTTATGTGATTGATCCGTTGCAGCCCTGGACTTGGCAGCGCGCAGCGCGTGCTGCCCGACAGCTGGCGCCAGACTTGGTGGTGTTTCAGTACTGGATGCCGTTTTTTGCTCCGGCCTATGGAGTCATCAGCAGTTGCCTCAAACGATGGGCTGTGCCTACGGTGGCCTTGGTGCATAACGCCCTCCCGCATGAACGCCATGCTTTTGACAAGCGCCTGAGCCGTTTTTTCCTGAAGCGTTGTACTGCACGCTTGGTGCTTTCTCAGACCGTGGCCCAGCAGTTGCAGCAGCTGGGTGTGTCGGTGGAGGCGCAGCTGGTGCATCCCATTGACTTTCGCTACGGTCCGCCGCAGTCTAAGCCTGAAGCACGACGTCGATTGGGCTTGCCGCTTGAGGCACCGGTGCTGCTTTTTTTTGGGTTTGTGCGACCCTACAAAGGGTTGGAGGTGCTCTTGGAGGCTATGCCTGCCGTGCAAGCGGCCTTGCCCGGCGTGCAGCTTGTGGTGGCTGGTGAATTCTACGAAGACGCAGCACGTTACCAAGAGCGCCTGCAGGCGCTAGGGTTGAAGGATTCCGTTTCCGTGCACCGTCGGTATATTCCTGAGTCAGAAGTAGCTTGGTATTTTTCGGCAGCCGACCTAGTGGTGCAGCCGTATCTTTCAGCCACGCAAAGTGGGGTAGTCCCCATGGCCTTCCACTTTGAGCGGCCGGTGGTTGTCACTGCGGTGGGCGGCTTACCAGAAGTTGTGCCTGATGAAGTGGCGGGTTTTGTGGTGCCTCCGGGGGATGCCGAGGCCCTGGCCGCGGCTATTGTGCGGTTCTTTCGGGAAAATTGGGCTGACAGACTAACCGAAGGGGTGCGTCGCTTACGGCCGCGCTATGGCTGGGCGCCGCTTTGCGAGGCCCTTGAACAGATGCTCCAACCTGCTCATGCGTTACGATCCGGTTAAAGATCAACTGGGGCGCATTTTGGGTCGGCATCCGCTGCTGGAGCGGGTGTTCTTTGCGCTGTTGCACTTGATTTTCTTGCGGAGTTGGCATGTGCGACGGGCGCTGCGCCGCATCTTGATCCGGTGGCCATCGGATCAGCCAGTGCGCGTACTGGATGCCGGTACGGGCTTTGGCCAATATGCCTACTACATTGCTCGACGCTATCCTCAGGCGGAAGTGGTGGGGGTCGATGTCAAAGCCGAGTACCTAGAGCGGGCACGCCGTTTTTTTGCCCATACTCCCTTAGCAGCACGGGTGCGGTTTGAGGTCGACGATCTGACCCAACTGCGCACCGAAGGTCCCTTTGACCTTATTCTCGCGGTTGATGTGCTGGAACATATCCCGGATGACCAGGCGGTACTGCGCCACTTTGCCCGTGTGCTGCAGCCTGGCGGTTTTGTGGTGATCCATACCCCTTCGGATCAAGGCGGCTCCGACGTGCACGCGCCGGGCATGCAAAGCTTTATCTCGGAGCACGTGCGCGAGGGCTATAGCCGTGAGCTGCTTGAAGCACGGTTGCGTGAGGCCGGGCTAGAACCCCTCGAGAGCCACTACAGCTATGGCCCCTTTGGATCGCTTGCCTGGCGTCTGTTGGTTAAACGCCCTATGCTGTGGTTGAACCGTAGCCGTGCGGCCTACCTGCTGCTGCCACTCTATTACGCCCTGGTGCTGCCTATAGGACTTGTGCTGCATGTCCTAGATCTATACCAAGACAATCGGCGCGGGACCGGCTTGCTTGTGGTGGCGCAAAAGCCCCACACTACAGTTTCAACGCGTTGAGACTGGCCTCTAATGACGCGCACGCAACGTGTGGTGTCTTTTGGCGGAGAATCCATAGCAAGCGTTGATCCCAATATAGACTTTAGCGTATCTTGATAGGGCCTGTCCCTACGTTGTCGGCGCCCCTAGAACGCCTGCCATAAGCCATCCAGCCGATTACTTATGCCGAGCAAGTACATTTTCGTTACCGGAGGGGTAACTTCATCGCTGGGAAAAGGGATCGTTTGCGCTTCACTGGGACGCCTGCTTGAGGCGCGCGGCCTAAGGGTGACTATCCAAAAATTAGATCCCTACATTAACGTCGATCCCGGCACCATGAATCCCTATGAGCATGGCGAGGTGTACGTGACCGAAGATGGGGCAGAGACCGACCTCGATTTGGGACATTATGAGCGTTTCTTGGGGCGACCTACGAGTCAGGCCAACAACGTTACCACCGGTCGCATCTACTTGGAAGTGATCACCAAAGAACGGGCAGGGGCTTATTTGGGGAAGACCGTGCAAGTGGTGCCGCACATCATCGACGAAATCAAGCGTTGGATGCTTAAGCTAGGCGAGACGGGGGACTACGATGTGGTCATTACCGAAATTGGTGGGACGGTGGGCGACATCGAAAGCCAGCCTTATTTAGAGGCCATCCGCCAGCTTCGCTATGAACTGGGCACGCGCAATACGCTCATTATTCATCTTACGCTGGTTCCCTATTTAGAGGCGGCTGGAGAGCTTAAGACCAAGCCAACACAGCATTCGGTTAAAACCTTGCTCTCGCATGGGCTGCAGCCCGACATTCTGGTTTGCCGCTCTGAGTATCCGCTTGATGCTGATTTGCGGCGCAAGCTGGCGTTGTTCTGCAACGTAGAGCCCCGTGCGGTCATGGCCGCATTAGATGCCGAGTCTATCTACGAGGTGCCGTTGCTACTTCACGAAGAAGGGCTGGACGCGATTGTCATTGAGCGGCTTTTTGAGGAAGAGGGGCGGCGGCGTCTGCATCCACCCAAGCTGGAGGACTGGATCGAATTTTTGCGCCGGCTCAAAAATCCTACCGCTACCGTGCGTGTCGCTTTAGTAGGCAAGTACGTTACGCACCAAGATGCCTACAAGTCGATCATGGAAAGCTTTGTGCTGGCCGGAACGGAGCATGGCGTGCAGGTGGATGTCAAACTCGTGCTTTCTGAAGAAATCACCCGTGAGCGGGCAGCTGAGCTGCTGGGAGATGTATCAGGCATTTTGGTAGCTCCGGGTTTTGGGGAGCGGGGCATTGAAGGCAAAATTGAAGCAGTACGCTATGCTCGTGAGCACAACGTGCCGTTTTTGGGCATTTGTTTGGGGATGCAATGTGCCGTAATTGAGTTTGCTCGAAATGTATGCGGTTGGCACGATGCGCACTCGACGGAATTCGATCCGGACACGCCGCACCCGGTAATCGACTTGATGGCTGAGCAAAAAAGGATTACCGACAAGGGGGGGACCATGCGTTTAGGGGCTTATGATTGTCACTTGGTGGAAGGTTCTCGGGTGCGTGCAATTTACGGCACTTCGGATGTGCGCGAGCGGCACCGCCATCGCTATGAAGTAAATAACGTGCTGCGTTACAAGCTGCTCGAGCACGGCATGCAGTTTACTGGGCTAAACCTGGAGCGCGACCTGGTAGAGATCATCGAGCTCCCTGAGCATCGTTGGTTTATTGGCGTGCAGTTTCATCCAGAATACAAGTCGACCGTGGGGCGGCCGCATCCACTCTTTGCAGCGTTTGTAGCGGCCTGTGTGGAATATGCTCGGGAGCAAGGGCAGCTGCGCACGCCACGTCCGCCACGTCGGCAAAAAACGCTGCGCCTGGCTTCGGCCAAGATGCTTTAGGCGTGAAATCCTAAGGCGTAATAAAGGGCCAGGAGCACAGCTAGCACGTACAGCAATGGGTGCAGCGTGCGGGCACGTCCGCTCAAAAGTTGCAAAAGCACATGGGCCAGCAACCCGAAAGCAATGCCGTTGGCGATGGAATACGTAAACGGCATGGCCGTGATGGTAAGAAAAGCTGGGATAGCCTCTTCATGGTTGCGCCAGTCCAGCTCGGCTAGCGCTCGCATCATAAAGGCTCCTACTAAGATGAGCGCTGGGGCTGTAGCGGCTGCAGGAACGGCGGTAAAAACTGGTGTCAAAAACAAAGATAGCAGAAAGAGCAACGCGACCACGACGGCCGTTAGCCCTGTGCGCCCTCCTTCTTCGATGCCGGTAGCCGATTCGATATACGTGGTCACGGTGCTGGTGCCAAGTAGCGCACCCAGGGTAGTCCCTGCGGCGTCTGCTGCAAACGCCTCCCGCGCACGTTTTAACTCGCCTTGCGCATCTAGAAAGCCGCCCAGCCGTCCAATTCCCATGAGCGTTCCAGCAGTGTCAAAAAAGTCAACAAAGAAGAACGCTGCGACGACGCCAAAGAGTTTGGCTGTAAACAAGGTGCTAAAGTCAAACGCAGCAAGCGTTTCGCGTGGAAGTCCAGGAAGTTGAACCCAGCGCTCAGGAAAAGGGCTTAGGCCTGTAAGCCAGGCCGTAGCCGTAGCCGCCAAAATGCCTAAAAGCAAGGCTCCAGGTACACGGCGCACGAGCAAGACCCCCATAAGGACCAGCGTTCCAAGAGCAAGTAGCGTTTCCGGTTGGGTGAGCACGCCTAGTGTGAGAAGCGTTGCCGGACTGTCGGCAATGATGCCGGCCTGCTGAAAGCCAATGATTGCTAAAAACAATCCGATACCCCCTGAGGTGGCTACCTTCAGGGCATGAGGAATAGCTCGAATGATGGCGCCGCGAAGACCACTGAGCGCTAAAGCGAGAAACAGGAGCCCTTCTACAAATACAGCGGCCAGCGCTACTGGATAACTAACTCCCAGGCCTTGGACGACGCCGTAGGTAAAGTAGGCGTTGAGTCCCATGCCGGGGGCAAGCGCAAAAGGGTAGTTAGCCCACAGACCCATGATCAGCGTGGCTGCTGCCGAAGCCAGGGCTGTAGCCCGTACCACATCGGTGGGTGGTAGTCCGGCTTCGGCAAGGATTTGCGGATTGACCAGGAGGATGTAGGCCATCGTGAGAAACGTGGCTACCCCTGCGCGAAGTTCAGTGACTACGGTGGTTTTCTGTTCGGTGAGGTGAAAGTACCTGTCCAGCACGATCATAAGCAGGCTTTGTCTTTAGCCGCAGGAATATCTGAAGCATCAAGGGTTTGAACAAGGGTTTTATGCCAGGCGGCGAAATACGGCATGCACACGCCCAATAACGTAACAGCTCGGATCTTCAGGCGAAAAAATTTCTTCGAGGTATGTTCGGTTGGCCGGCTGCAGATGAATTCGGTTGTTGGCAAATACAAAGCGTCGGGCCAAAAGCAACTCACCGATCAGGCAGGCCACCAGCTCCCGATTGGCAAGCTGGCGCCAGGGGGTTTCTTCAATAAGCAGCAAATCCCCTTTAAAGATGCCATCACCACTCATGCCGTCGTCGCCCGCCCGTCCGATCAGGCAAGCGTCTGGGTCCAGGCCACGAGGTAAGAAGAATGGATCGACCGATAAAAAACCAGAAGGACGCTGGCGCAGACGCTCGGGTTCATGGCTGGCTGTTCGGCTAATCACAGGGATAGAAGGGGCCGCCTCAGTCAGGGCAAACGGGTCTTCGCTGTCGAGCAGGTGCAGTCCGCGCGCAGCACCAGGGTCTCGGCGCAGGTACCCTTTTTTTTCTAAGGTCTGAAGCAGCTTGAAAACGCCGTTAGTTGAGCGAATGCCTAAGGCTTCGCCGATCTCTTGAAGCGTGGGCGGTTTATGATGCCGGCGCTGATAAGCCCGAATGAATTCGTAGGCCTCGTTTTGTCGGGCAGTCAGGCGTCCTTTCATGGCATTCCATGACGCTTTGCAGGCAAAGATAGGGGGTGAAAATATTTTTACCAAGCCCGTAGACATACTGAAAATATTTTCACCTATCCTATAGAATTAGCAAAAAACCGCACAAAAAAGAGCTGCAATTGGTCTTCTAAGGAAAAGAAAACCTTCTTTTAACTGCGTAATATCTTGACTTTTTGAAAAAATGCTATACCTTATCTGCGCGGTGGGGAAAAGTGGGGAATTGTCCCATGCCTCGGCGTAAGATGCAGCAACCTTTAGATGGCGGGCTTTAAAGGACAGGCAGAATACGCGGTAGATGAGAAAGGCCGGGTAGCTATCCCAGCCAAAATGCGGGCGGTCTTAAAGCCAGAGGCCAAAGGGACGTTTGTGGTGACGCGCGGTTTTGAGCGGTGCATTTTTGCTTATCCGCTCGACCGTTGGGCGCACATGGAGGCCCAAATGATGTCGCTCAACTTGTATCATCGCGAAGTGCGCGACTTTGTCCGGCTCATTTTACGCTGGGCTGAAGAAGTCGTGTTGGACAAGCAGGGGCGCATTGTGTTGCCTAAGCCGCTCATGGAGTATGCTGATATCACAGACCGGGCGCTGATTATTGGCGCATTAGACCATATAGAAATTTGGAATCCAGTGGTCTTCGACCAGTACGTGAATGCGCAACCGGCTGATTATGAAACCTTGGCAGAACAGGTGATGGGGGTGTGAACGCGCCGCACGCCACACATAACTATGGCACGGCTTACCACGTGCCTGTTCTTTATAAGGCTGTCGTCGAAGGCCTCGTGACCAATCCGGCCGGCTGCTACGTCGACGCTACGATTGGCGGCGGAGGGCATGCGGCTGCGCTGCTGGAGGCGCTGTCGCCTGAAGGAAGGCTCATAGGCATCGATCGAGATCCTGAGGCACTGGAGGCAGCAGCCTGTCGCCTGGCCCAAGCGCTAGCTGAGGGACGCTTGCGGCTTGTTCAAGGTAACTTTGCTGACCTAGAAGCGCTGTTGGATAGCTTGGGGGTGGAGTTGATCGATGGGCTTTTGCTCGACCTGGGGGTCTCTTCGCACCAGCTCGATAAAGCGGCGCGAGGGTTTAGCTTCCAAGCTGAGGGGCCACTCGATATGCGCATGGATCCTTCGAAGGGGCCAACAGCGCAGCAGCTGCTTATGCGCTGGAGTCCGCAGGAATTGGCTGAGGTGCTGCGGCGCTATGGCGAAGAGCCACGCGCGGCAAAGCTAGCGCGAGCCATCTGCGAAGCTCGTCCGGTTACCACAACAGCGGCCTTGGCCGAGATCATCCGTCGCGAAGTGCCTCCAAAGGAAGCCACAAAAACGCTAGCGCGGGTTTTTCAGGCACTTCGCATTGCGGTCAACGACGAGCTGCAGGCCCTGGAGCAGGTACTTGAGGCTGCCACGCGACGCGTTCGGCCAGGAGGACGCCTGGCTGTGATCAGTTATCACTCCCTAGAGGACCGGCGCGTCAAGCGCTTTTTGCGCTATGGCAACTTGGAAGGGAGGCCGGTGCGTGACGTGTATGGACAACTAGTAGCGCCGTGGCGGCCGCTAACGCGCCGGCCTATTCGGCCTTCGAACGATGAAGTGGCAGCAAACCCAAGGGCCCGCAGCGCTCGCTTGCGCCTGGCTGAACGTATGGACTAAAAATCTTGCAGTGCTATGTCCACGCACCGCCCCATCTATGCTCAAAGAAAACGTGGCTGGCAGCCCGCAAGGCCTCGTGCCAGCCGACGGTCGCCGACCGCGGTGCGCTGGCCGACGTGGCGGGAGCTTGCACGCACCAATCAGCCAGCCGAGCGCTGGGCACCCGAAGGTAGCATGCGGCTGCCCGTGCGACGGCTGCTGGCCTACGTGTTGTTGGCTGCGCTGGCCTTTACGCTTTACGTCGGTCATGTGTATGCCACGCGGGCCGCGCTAGAAGAGGTGCAGCGTTTGCGGAGCGAGCAGCTGCAACTCGTGCTACGCTACAACCGACTGCGCGGTGAACTGGACCGTGCCACCAGCCCAGCCGTGATTTACGAGCGGGCACGCGCCCTGGGCCTGACCGAGGGCTTTACCTACGGTCCAGTAGTGATTCACGCTAACCCTTAGTCCTGCAGCGCACCGTGGAAGCGCGCGATCAGATGCTGGTTCGGATGTACCTGGTGCTGGCCCTGTTGGCTGCGGTCCCTCTGGCCATCGCAGGCCAAATGCTTCGCATCCAATTAGGGGAAGGCGAGATGCTGCGTGCCCAGGGGCAGCGCCAGATACGGGCAGTGGTCCCCATCCCGGCGATGCGAGGAGAAATCCTAGATCGGACGGGACGGGCTCTGGCCGTCAACGTGGCGCGCTATGATCTGGCTCTGGATCCCGAAGAAGAAGGGTTTACCGAAGCCCGGGCTCGGGTGCTCTATGAACGACTGGCGCGCCTGACCGGTCAGCCTGCAGCTTATTTCCGCCAGCGTGTCGCTAGGCGCAAAAGCCCACGTTATGTCGTGCTTTGGCGGGGTCTCAGTGAAGCCCAAAAAACAGAAATCGAGCACTGGGACATCCCGGGCGTGATCTTAGAGCCGCATTTTAGCCGGTACTATCCTTATGGCAGCTTGGCCGCGCATGTGTTGGGGTATGTGGGAACCGATGGGCGAGGTCTGGCCGGTGTAGAGTTGCAGTATGATCGTTATCTGCAAGGGCACCCCGGACGCCGCGTGGTGCAGCGGGATCGCCGGGGTGTGCTTAAGCCTATGGTTGGGGGCGAAGTGGTTGAACCCGAGCATGGCCAAACGCTCGTACTGACAATCGATCTGATTCGCCAGACCATTTTAGAAGAAGAGCTCCAGCGCGGCGTATGGGAAGCAGGTGCCAATTGGGGTACCGCGATCGCTATGGACCCCCGCACCGGTGCTGTCTTGGCTCTAGCCAACGTGCCGGATTTTGATCCTAACCAACCTACCGCTGCATCCGAAGAGGCGCGGCGTAACCGGGCCATCACAGATCGACTAGAGCCAGGCTCTACGTTTAAACTCGTAACCGCCGTGGCTGCGCTAGAGCAAGGCGTGGCTTCGCTCGATGAAGTCATTGACACAGGCGCGGGATGGGCAGTGTTTGGCGGGCGCATGATGCGCGACGTACATGCCTACGGCCGTATTTCTTTTGCAGAAGCCTTAGTGGTTTCCAGCAATGTAGGTATCGCTAAGGTCGCTACCCGGCTGAAACGGGGTGTGCTTTACCAGTACGCGCGCAACCTGGGCTTTGGCCAGCCTACCTGGATTGACCTGCCCGGTGAAGTAACGGGCACCTTGAAGCGCCCGGCACAATGGAGTGGCACCACGTTGACCTCGATGAGCATTGGCTATGAGGTCGATGCTACGCCTTTGCAAGTGCTCACGGCCTATTGCGCCTTGGCCAATGGAGGTTTACTGGTGCAACCCTATGTCGTAGCCGAGCGTCGCACCCTTACCGGCGAAGTGGTTTGGCGCATGCGGCCAGACTCTATCCGAAGGGCTTTCCGGCGCGAAACAGCACAGCAGTTGCTGCCCGTGTTTGAACGCGTGGTCAACGAAGGCACAGGCAAAGCAGCCCATATTGAGGGACTTCCGGTAGCTGGTAAGACGGGGACAGCGTTCAAAGCCGTTGGGGGACGCTACCAAAGCGGCGCCTATCGGGCTTCGTTTGTGGGATTTTTCCCGGCTGATGACCCTCTAGTGGCGCTTATTGTGGTGCTGGATGAACCTAAACGCAGCATTTATGGGGGGCAGGTGGCTGCGCCGATTTTCCGCCGCGTAGCAGAGCGCTGGATTGGCACTTTCCCGAAAATTGCAGAACGAATGGCGCTAACCCAAGAACTGCCTAAACGCCCAGTGCGTCCAGTGCCTTCGGTGATAGGACAACCCATGGCTGTTGCAGCAACCCGCCTATGGGCTGAAGGGCTAGAGGTAAGCACCTCAGCCATGGATCCGTTGCTGGTAGCACGTCAGCGTCCTGCGCCTGCAGATTCGGTGCCGCTTAGGACTGATGTGCGACTTGAGTTGGCTGCACTGGATTCGCTTGCCCCGAAAATGCCGAACCTGATAGGCCTGAGTGCACGTCAGGCGGTCTATTGGCTACAAACCTATGGCACCCGCGTGCGCCTCGAAGGACATGGCCGTGTTGTAGCCCAGTGGCCAACCCCAGGAGCTGCTTTACCCGCAGAAGCCTACTTGCGATGCCAGTAGCTATCCCACACCACCCCTTACCTCTATCCCAGGTACTTAAATACCTGGAACGGGAGCGGTTGCTCAGGGCCATTGAAGGACCTGTTGAACGCCGCGTGTTGACGCACCTAGCTGACAACAGCCAGGAAGTAGAGGCTAATGGGCTTTTTGTGGCTATACGCGGTGAGCACGTAGATAGCCATCGATTTATCCCTCAGGCCATCGAGCGTGGCGCTACGGTCGTTGTGGGCGAAGCGATCCCTGATGCGCTCAAGGCGCAATTCCCAAACGTGACGTTTCTCCAGGTTACAGACAGTCGACGTGCACTGGGCTTGCTGGCGGTACTGTTTCAAGCCAATGCAGCCCGGCGGCTGCGCCTCATTGGCATTACCGGGACCAATGGTAAGTCCACAACAGCGTTTCTGGTGTACCACATGCTGAACGCCCTGGGGGAAGATACTGGGCTGATTGGCACCATTAGCTATCGCTTTGGGCGGCATGAACTACCGGCCTCCCATACCACCCCCGGTCCTATTGAGCTCAACTACTTGCTACGGCGCATGGCCGGGATGCATTGCAAGAGCTGTGTGATGGAGGTCTCTTCTCATGCGTTAGACCAGGAGCGGGTAGCCGGACTGTCGTTTTCGATTGCGGTGTTCACCAACCTGACGCGAGATCACTTGGACTATCACGGTACGTTTGAAGCTTACTTAAGGGCTAAGAAGAAGCTCTTCGATCAACTCAGTTTTCGGGCAACGGCGCTTTACAACCTGGATGACCCCAATGGTCCGGCTATGGTAGCCGACACCAAGGCCTGTTGTCTCAGCTATGGCCAGTGTCCCGAGGCCCAGTTGCGCATGCGCATTATCCACCACAGTTTAGAAGGGCTAACGCTCAATATCGATGGGCGGCTGCAGCGTTTCCCCTTGGTAGGGCGCTTTAATGCCTATAATCTGTTGGCCGCTTATGGTGTAGGGCGTGTGATGGGGAAAGACCCAGAGCTGCTCCTGCAGGTTTTGGCGCAAAGCCCGCAAGTGCCAGGCCGTTTTGAGCGGTTTACCTTTCCAGATGGCACAACAGCAGTGGTCGACTATGCCCATACGCCGGATGCTTTAGAAAACGTGCTGCGCACGCTTCGTGAAATCAAACCCGCATCGGCCCGGTTGTGGTGCATCTTCGGCTGTGGTGGAGAACGGGACCGTGGTAAGCGGCCCATGATGGGGGCAATTGCAGAGCGCCTGGCCGACTGTGTCGTGGTCACTAGCGATAATCCCCGCTCAGAAGATCCGCGACAGATTTTCGAGGACATTCGGCGCGGTATGCAGCACCCTGAAGCAGCCTTATGGGAGATAGATCGCGCCAAAGCTATTGAAACCGTAGCGCGTCGCTGCCGCCCAGGTGATGTGGTCCTGGTGGCCGGCAAAGGGCACGAGACCTACCAGGTTATAGGTATGGAGAAGATCCCCTTTGACGATCGCCAGTTGGTGCAAGAATACTTCGAATACCATCATTCGCCGGGGCGTGCCCGGCTTTTGGGATTTGCCTGACCATGCTCTACTATTTACTCCAATACCTAGAAGCTACGTTTGAGCCCCCTGGCTTTCAGGTGTTTCGGTTTATCACCGTACGGGCAGCTTTGGCAGCGCTGACGGCGCTGGCGCTTTCGCTGTTTTTAGGACGGCGGATTATTCGCTGGCTGAAACGAAAGCAATTAGGGGAGCATGTGCGAGACGACGTGCCCATCAGCCATGCCCACAAAGCCGGTACGCCAACAATGGGCGGCCTGATCATCTTGCTGGCTTTGCTTGGGTCGGTGCTGCTCTGGGGAGCAATTGCCGAGGTGTACGTCTGGTTGGCGCTGCTGGCAACGGCCTGGATGGGGCTTTTCGGTCTTGTAGACGACTATATCAAAACCGTCAAACGGGACAAACGTGGCCTTACGCCCCGCATCAAGCTGGCCGGCCAGGTCAGCCTTGGTCTTATTGTGGGCAGCGTGCTGTATTTCCATCCCCAGTTTGCCGAGATCCACACGATCACCTACGTCCCCTTTCTAAAAGACAAGGTTTTTGATTACTACTTCTTTGGCGAAAAGCTGTCCGTCGATATAGGCTGGCTCGTTTATCTACCGGTGGCCATTTTTATTGTGACGGCGGTTTCGAATGCGGTCAATATTACCGATGGGCTTGATGGTCTGGCAGCGGGTACGACCGCTTTTGTCGCTGCCGGGCTTATGGTGTTTGCCTATATCTCCGGCAATGCCATTTTAGCCGACTTTCTTGACGACCTGTATCTGCCTGGCGCAGGTGAGCTGACCGTGTTTGCTGCGGCAATGGCTGCGGCCTGTCTGGGGTTTCTGTGGTACAACGGCTATCCAGCTCAGGTGTTTATGGGCGACACAGGTGCACTGGCATTGGGTGCTGCTGTGGGTACGCTGGCGCTTATGGTAAAAAAAGAATTATTGCTCCCCTTGTTGGGGGCAGTCTATTTCATAGAGGCGCTTTCGGTGATCCTTCAGACAACGTATTTCAAATATACGCGGTGGCGTACGGGCCAAGGCCGACGCGTGTTTCGGATTGCGCCGTTGCACCACCACTTTGAGGCCATGGGGCTACACGAATCGAAAATCGTTATTCGGTTTTGGATTGTGACAGCGTTGACTGTGCTAGCCACACTGTTGACGCTTCGTATCCGATAAGCGGGGTCAGCGATGCGTCCAGAAGCCTTATATAAAAAGCGTGTGACGGTAGTCGGGGGGGCGCGTAGTGGTTTAGCGGTAGCGCGGCTGCTGCGCAAGGCCGGAGCGCAGGTGTTTCTTACCGAGCAAAAGGCAGCGGCAGCAGGCCTTGAGGCTATGCTCGATGCGTTAGGCGTGCGCTACGAGTTTGGGGGCCACACGGTTCGCGCCTTAGAGGCCGATTTGATGGTGGTAAGTCCAGGAGTTCCTTCGACGATTCCTTTGGTTGTGCAGGCCCTACGGACGGGCATCCCGGTGTATTCCGAAATCGAAGTGGCCTCCTGGTTTTGCCAAGCACCGATAGTTGCCGTAACCGGCACCAACGGCAAAACCACAACCACAAGCCTTATTGGCCATATCTTTCGGCAGTCTGGGCGGCGGACGATTGTGGCCGGTAATATTGGATATCCGTTTTCCGATTACGTGCTCGATACGACACCCGACGATGTCGTAGTGCTCGAAGTCTCTAGCTTCCAGCTCGACCACGTGGCGACGTTTCGGCCGCGCGTGAGCGTGCTGCTCAACCTGACCCCCGACCACCTCGATCGCTACAACTACAGCTTTAACGAATATGCACAGAGCAAATTCCGCATTTTTGCGAACCAGTGTGACCAAGACGTGCTGGTCTATAACCACGACGACGTCCTGATCCGGTCGGCAGCAGAGCGCGCGCACCAAAAACGCGGGCTCCGAATCCTGGGCTTTAGCCAAAAAGAAGAGCTCTCAGCAGGAGCCTTTGTGCGCGAAGGGTACCTGGTTTTTCGGATTGACAAGCAGGAGGAAGTCCTTATGCATGCGGACAAACTGGCCTTGCGTGGGCGACATAACCTGTACAACTCGCTTGCGGCCGCTGTAGCAGCCCGGGTAATGGAAGTGCGCAACGATGTAGTGCGCGAAAGCTTGGCAAGCTTCGAAGGGGTGCCGCATCGGTTGGAGTTTGTACGCGAGCTTGATGGGGTGCGCTATATCAACGACTCGAAGGCCACCAATGTCAACGCGGTTTGGTATGCGCTTGAAAGCTTCTCCTGCCCTATTGTGCTGATCGCTGGCGGGCGGGACAAAGGAAACGACTACACGGTGCTCAAGCCGTTGGTAGCCGAGAAAGTCCGAGCTTTGGTGGCTATTGGGGAGAGTGCCGACAAGTTGATGGCGGAGCTAGGACCCCTAGTACCCCATGCGGTCAAGGCCCAAAGCATGGAAGAAGCGATCCGCTATGCCCGTTTGTTTGCCGAGCCTGGCGACGTTGTGCTGCTTAGCCCGGCTTGTGCCTCGTTTGACATGTTTGAAAACTACGAAGAGCGTGGCGATACGTTTCGCCGCTTGGTAATGAGCTTGTAGGCTAATGGCTACGTTTGTCGCATCGCGGAAGCGTCGGAAAACAGCGCCGGCGCCAGCTAAACCTGGCGTCGACCGCTACATCCAGCTTGTTGTGGGGGCGCTCCTGGCTTTCGGGGTGGTTGCCGTCTACAGCGCCGTATCGTTTCTGGCCGAAACGAAAGCTGGAGGCGATCCGGATCGACTGCTGCTGCGCCATCTGGTGCGGGTTGGGTTGGCAGTAGGGGCCATGTGGGTTGTGGCCCGCATCGATTACCGGCGGTTAGCGCGCTGGAGCCTTCCCTTGCTGATGGGGTCTTTGGGTTTGCTGCTGGTGGTGCAGGTGGCGGGTGTGGCTTTTGGTGGAGCTACGCGTTGGCTGCGCATTGGCTCGGTAGTTTTTCAGCCCTCTGAGCTGGCCGAGCTGGCGCTGCTGTTGCACGTTGCGGTACTTTTGACGCGTAAGCAGGCCTACATCACCTCATTTGACCGAGGCTTTCTGCCGCTTTTGTTCTGGATCCTCGTAACAGCGGTTTTGATTGGCATCGAAAACCTTTCCACCGCTGCGCTGTTGACGGCCGGAACGTTGCTGATGTGTTTTGTGGGTCGGGTACGAGTGCTGCATTTAGGGGGGCTAGCGGCTACGGGAGTGGTGCTAGCGGTGCTACTTTTGCTGAGCTCGCCGCAACGGGCTGCACGCATCGAGGCATTTTGGGGCGTGAAGCTGTTCCCTCACACGCAGGCCGAAGAAGTGTTCGACCCCCAAGGGGAAGGCTATCAGGCCCGTCAAGCACGTATTGCACTCGCTATGGGTGGACTTACGGGCGTGGGGCCGGGCAAAAGTGTACAACGAGACTTTCTGCCAGCGCCCTATAACGACTTCATTTTTGCTATTGTGGCCGAAGAATACGGCTTTATTGGCGCTTTAGGCTTACTGGCCGCACTTGCGGTCTTATTGCTTCGGGGATTTTTGCGTATTGCCCGACATGCGCCAGATCCTCTAGGATTTTTCCTGGCTTTTGGGGCTACAACGCTTTTAGTGCTGCAGGGATGGGTGCATGCCGCTGTAAATTGTGGTTTACTACCGGTAACGGGGCTGCCGTTTCCGTTTGTCTCTTATGGGGGGTCGTCCCTTGTGGCCAACGGCGTGCTGGCCGGACTCCTTTTGAGCGTCTCCCGGCGGATCGTTCTGCAAACGGAAAAAGGAGAGGTTGGATGACCACGCTGCTGCGTACACCGAGCGTTTGGGTGCCAAAGCGGGCTGCCGTTAAGGTGGCACCGCGCGTGTTGTTTGCGGGTGGAGGTACAGGGGGACATGTTTACCCTGCGCTGGCGATTGCCGATGCGCTTCGCGCCCAACGTCCTGATGCCGTCATTGCCTTTGCCGGTACCCAAGCCCGTTTAGAGTGGACCGCCGTACCTGCGGCTGGCTATCCAATCCATTCGATTACGGCCGCGGCTTTGCCGCGCCGACCCACGCCCCAGATGCTGCGCCTGCCTTGGCAGCTCATGCGTGGCCTCTACGAAAGCCTGCAACTTGTTCGGGCCTTCGATCCTGATGTGGTTGTAGGCACCGGTGGTTATGTATCTGGTCCAGTACTACTGGCGGCGCATTTGCTGCGGCGACCTTTAGTACTTCAAGAGCAAAACGCGTATCCAGGAATCACCAACCGGATCTTAGGGCGCTGGGCAGTACGCGTATTTGTGGCGTTCCCAGAGGCGCAAGCCTATTTCCCAGCTGAGCGTTGCGTGCTCAGCGGTAATCCCGTGCGGGCTACGCTAGGGCAAGTGTCGCGAGCTGAAGCCAGGCGCCGGTTAAAGCTGCCTCTAGAGGCACGCGTGCTGCTCGTGTTTGGCGGATCCCTGGGCAGCACGGTGCTAAACGAAGCCGTAGTTCGGGCGCTTCCGGCCTGGCTGCAAGATGCAAGGTTTTATGTGCTTTGGCAGGCAGGTCCGCGGCATTATAAGGCGCTTCACGAGCGTCTAGAGCCGCTTCCTGATCGGGTGCATCTATGGCCTTACATCGACGATATGGCAGCGGCCTATGCTGCAGCTGACCTGGTTGTGTGTCGCGCTGGGGCTTTAACCTGCAGTGAACTCATGGTGACGGGCACGCCAGCTATTCTGGTCCCCGCCACCCGGGTGGCCGCCGATCATCAGACGCGAAATGCCGAAAGCATGGCCCATGCTGGAGCAGCACTTCATCTGCCTGAAACAGTGCTGAACGAGCAGCTGCAGGCGGTAGTCCAGGCTTTGATGGCCGATTCGGCGCGGCGGGCTACAATGGCCGAGGCGGCCCGCCGTATGGCGCGTCCCCATGCAGCAACAACCATTGCTGCTGAAGTGCTTCGCTGGGCTGCAACGCGGCGGGCACGTCCCGCTAGGAGGGACTATGACTGAACCGAAATGGCGGCGACCGCCTTTGTTTGGGCGCGTGCGCCACGTGCATATGGTAGGTATTGGAGGGATTGGCATGAGCTCGATTGCCGAGATCCTCTTGCTTCGAGGATTTCGCGTGACCGGCTCGGACCTTAAGCGCAGTGAAATTACCGATCGCCTGGAGCAGCTTGGGGCCACGGTCTATGAAGGCCATCGGCCAGAGCACATTGAAGGGGCTGATGTGGTCGTCTATTCCTCGGCCGTGCGTCCCCAGGACAATCCGGAGACCCTCGAGGCGCTGCGGCGCCGCATCCCGCTCATCCCGCGGGCCGAAATGCTGGGCGAACTGATGCGGATGAAGCTCGGCATTGGCGTTGCCGGCACGCATGGCAAAACCACCACCACATCGATGGTCGGGCTGGTTGTGGCCGAAGGTGGTTTTGACCCGACCATCATCGTGGGTGGAAAGGTAACGGCCTTTGACTCCAATGCTGTTGCAGGTGAAGGTGACCTTATCGTCATTGAAGCGGATGAATACGACCGTACCTTTTTGCGGCTGACGCCCACCTGGGCTGTGGTTACCAGCATTGAAGCTGAGCACCTGGACATCTATCGGGATCTGGACGATCTGCTTGAGGCTTTCCGCCAGTTTGCTTCCAGCGTACCCTTTTTTGGTGCCGCGATTCTTTGCTTGGATGACCCTAACGTGCAGGCATTGATGGGGAAGCTGGACCGACGCATACGGACCTATGGATTGGCCCGGCAAGCCGAAGTGCGGGCGGAAAACGTTCGTTTTGAAGGCTTTGGATCTTCGTTCGAGGTGATGGTCGAAGGTGTGTCGCTAGGCGAGATGCACCTTCAAGTTCCAGGATTGCATAACGTGCGCAATGCGCTGGCGGCGGTCACCGTGGGGCTTGAGCTGGACATTCCGTTTGCGCGCATTCGGGCAGGTCTGGAGCGTTTTACCGGTGTACGTCGACGCTTTGAGCGGTTGGGTGAAGTGCAGGGCATTTTGGTGATCGACGACTACGCCCATCACCCAACGGAAATCCGGGTTACGCTAGAGGCTGCAACCACCGCCATGCCTGATCGGCGGCTTGTGGCGGTGTTTCAGCCGCACCTGTACTCGCGCACGCGGGATTTTCAAGAAGCGTTTGCACGGGCATTTGTGGATGCCGACGTGCTCGTGGTAACCGAAATCTACGGAGCGCGGGAAGCGCCTATTCCAGGTGTCAGTGGCGCATTGATTGCCGATTTGGCACGGCGCTTCGGGCATCGCGATGTGCACTACGTGCCCGAGCTAACGCAGCTCCCCCGCTATCTTCAAGAGCACGTGTTGCGACCTGGAGATGCTGTGCTGTTTTTAGGTGCGGGGGATATCTGGCGTGCAGCCCGAGCACTTTTGGAGACCCTACCCCACTGGGCGTGGCCAAAATCTCAATCGATATCTCCAAGCCATGCCGCCTCGTAAGGCCCAAACTGCACGACATGCCTCCCGGCCAGCGTCGCGACGTTGGCGCCTCCGGCACCTTTGGCTGGGGCTGCCGATAGGTTTGGTGTGCCTATTGGCCTGGCTATGGCTCAGTAGTGTGCGGCTAGCACGCATTGAAATCAAGGGCGCACGCCATGCCGATGCCGAGCTGCTGCAAACGCTGGCAGCGGTGGATTCGGGTGCTGTGCTGTTCAGGCTGGATCCTGAACTGATTGCCGACCGCGTCGCGCGCCACCCATGGGTACGCAAAGCGTCGGTAACGCGATTGCCTACAGGAACCCTCCTGATCCACGTGGAGGAACGCGTGCCGGTAGTGTTGCAGATGGATGCTGCAGGGCGACCGATGCGTTATCTAGACGCCGAGGGATATGGCATGCCGCTAGGCAAGGAGCCAGCCATCGACGTGCCCCTGCTGCATGGGGTGCAAGGTCCAGTGCATCCTATGCGTCCCTTGCAGGACGAGCGTGTGCGGGCGCTTTTACGTGCACTGGCTACCATGCCAGATCCAGAACGCGCCTTGATATCCGAGATTGTTTATACGCCAGCACGTGAATTCTGGCTGTATACAACACCGGCCGCGGGTCAAGGCAGCATCCCGGTCCGCCTAGGGCAGGAGGAGTTTGGCAAGCGCTTGCGCACCCTTGCCGCCTTTTGGCAGCAGGCTGTTTTAACCCAACCAGGCAAGATGTTTTTGTTTATAGATTTGCGATTTAATGGCCAGGTGGTCGTGCATGAACGCCTGCGTTCCTAAGGCAGGTGTAATCTAAAAACCCTTAACCTGGGATCGGTCATGAACGAGCGGATTGTCGTAGGCGTCGATATCGGCACCACAAAGGTGTGTGCCGTAGTCGCTGCGGCCGATGAAATGCATCGGGTCAACATTTTAGGTGTAGGAGTGGCCGAATCGGACGGCCTAAACCGGGGCGTGGTGGTCAATATCGACAAAACCGTGGCTTCACTCCGAGCTGCTGTCAGTGAGGCTGAACGGGCCGCAGGCATTCAGGTACGCAACGTTATTGTAGGAATTGCGGGGGATCATATCCAAAGCTTTCAAAGTCGCGGAGTGATCACCATCTCTAACCGTGAGGGCGAGATCACCCAGCGTGATGTAGAACGGTTGCTTGAGGACACCACGCATGTGGCCTTGCCGGCCGATCGCGAAATCCTGCACGTAATTCCTCAGGAATTTATTGTGGATGGACAGGACGGGGTAGCCGATCCCGTAGGGATGAGCGGCATTCGCTTGGAAGCCAACGTGCACATCATCACCGGCCTGGTTTCGGCAGCCCGCAACATTTATCGGTGCGTGGAAAAGGCGGGCTACGAGGTAGCCGATTTGGTGCTCGAGCCGTTGGCCTCTTCGTTTGCCGTGTTGCATCCGGATGAGAAAGAAATTGGCGTTGCCCTAATCGACATTGGCGGTGGCACAACCGATATCGCTGTTTTTGAAGACCATACCATCCGGCATACCGGAGTGATTGCGGTGGCCGGCAACAAGGTAACCGATGACATCCGCAAAGGATTGGGCATCATGCGCGATCAGGCCGAGCGGCTCAAGTGTCGCTTTGGCGTGGCGCTCGTTGACCTTATTGAGGAGGATGAGGAGATTACGATCCCTGGCATTGGTGGACGTCCAGAAAAGCGCATTAGCCGCACGACCTTAGCGCAAATTATCCAGCCGCGGATGGAAGAAATTTTAGAAATTGCAGCCATTGAAATTAAACGCAGTGGGTATGCCCGGCATTTAGCTGCTGGAGCGGTGCTGACGGGTGGAGGAGCCCTAATTCCAGGCACAGTCGAATTGGCTGCCGATGTGTTGGGTATGGAGGCGCGTTTGGGTGCCCCTATGGGTCTGTCGGGTGGGATGGTGGCCGAGGTGAGTGATCCGAAGTTTTCTACGGCTGTTGGCT
Source organism: Rhodothermus bifroesti (assembly GCF_017908595.1). Lineage (NCBI taxonomy): Bacteria > Pseudomonadati > Rhodothermota > Rhodothermia > Rhodothermales > Rhodothermaceae > Rhodothermus > Rhodothermus bifroesti. The sequence continues at coordinate 372,661 of NZ_JAGKTL010000001.1, read as the reverse complement.
TGGTGCTCTACGGCCTGCGGCCTGAATTGATCGGTACGCCGGGGCTCAGCAGCGAGGTGCAAGCGCGTAGCGTTGGCGAAGCCATCCCGGGAGAAACCCTGCTGCGCAAAATTGCCAGCCGCATGAAAGCTTGGTTTGACGAACTTTGAACTTGACGGTGCTGCCGGGTAGGCTCGGCCCGGTGGCTTTCATCCGCTGAACCACAATCTAAGGGGGGACTTATGGAAAACTCTATTAGCTCACGCTTCGCTTTTGACGATTCGGTACCCAGCGAAGCCAAAATTTGCGTGGTGGGCATCGGCGGTGGGGGCGGCAATGCCATTAACAACATGTTAGAGCGAGGCATTCGTGGGGTAGACTTTATTGCGATTAATACCGATGCCCAAGCCCTGGCAGCCAACCAAGCTCCCATCAAGATTCAAGTAGGGCGTAACTTGACCAAAGGCTTGGGCGCAGGTGCGCGCCCAGCGGTTGGGGCTCAAGCTGTTGAAGAAAGCCGCGACGAGATCGAGCAGGCGCTAAAGGGCTATGATATGGTCTTTATCACGGCAGGGATGGGAGGCGGTACCGGTACGGGAGGGGCTCCGGTGGTCGCTGCCATTACGCGCAAGCTGGGTATTCTAACAGTGGCCGTTGTGACCAAGCCCTTTGAATGCGAAGGGGCTAAGCGCATGAAGGCAGCGCTCGACGGCATTGCCTTGCTGAAAGAAAACGTTGATACGCTTATTGTCATCCCTAACGAGCGCTTGCTGGACATCTCCGACGAAAAGACCACGCTCCTAGAGGCGTTTGCAAAAGCAGACGAAGTGCTTTACAACGCCGTGCGTGGTATTAGCGACCTGATCACTACCCATGGCCTTATCAACCTGGACTTTGCAGACGTCAAGACTACCATGCAAAACGGAGGTACAGCTATCATGGGTTCTGCCGTGGCCTCTGGAGAAAACCGGGCCGAAAAGGCAGCGATTGCAGCTATTTCTAGCCCGCTTCTCGACGGGCTTTCTATTTCAGGGGCCCGGAACGTGCTGGTCAACATCACGGCTGGCCCCTCATTAGGCATTCACGAAGCCACAAAGGCGGTTCGTATTATTCAGCAGGAAGCAGGGGAAGACGTGGAAGTGATTTTCGGCACAGTGATCGATCACAGTATGGGCGACGAGCTGCGTGTGACGGTCATTGCCACGGGTTTCGATCGCGAGCGTCGAACAGAAACCGTCGGGCGGCGCCGAACAGTCCCGCTAGAGCCCGAAGAGCCTTATGTAAACTACAAAGGCGAAGAAAACCTGAAACGGCTCGATACCCCTGCTTTTGAGCGGCGCACCCTCCCCCCGATGACAGACACGGAACGACCGGGAAATATCCGCCGGCTGCATGCCGACGAGCTCAAGGAGCGCAGCCGCAAGGACGGTATGGATACACCGGCTTTTTTACGCAAAATGATGGACTAACCCGGCGGCAAGACCGGGCTCCACGTTCGCGTAGAAGGTGACGAACAGCTGACACCCGCTGGGATGAACTTTATCTCGGTGGCAGTTAAGTCCCCCTTCACCCTACACTGGGCTGCCGAGCACAGCCTGTAGCACGTGGGGTGTGGTTCAGCGAGCGGCCCAAGGGCCGTAAAACAGAAAGGGGCAGCAATCAGGCTGCCCCTTTCAGGTATCGAAGCCTCTCGAATCAAGGGCCAAACTTGAAAAGCAGCCCCCCGCTTAGGGTTACAAGCTCCACATCTCCCAGCATGGTTACTTGCGCCTGCACAAAGGGTCGAAGCGGCCCTACCCCAAAGCGCACCCCACCTACAAGGTTTAGGCCAGTGTCGGTGTCGCTAACACTATCAAACCCTGGGATGTCTACACTTATCGAAGTTCTGGAAATGCCAATGCCTCCGCCCACATAGGGAGTAAACAAAATGCCCGGACCAAAACTCAGCAAGGCATTAAGACTTAGCTGCCAAAACGTGGTATTCTCTTCCATGAAGTAATAATCAAACGTGGCCTGAAAATCGATGGGCAGGGCAATCACACCCAGACGAGCGTCTGCTCCTATAAAAAATTCTTCTACGTCTCCACCGATATCATAGCCCACGCGTGGACCCAGCTCGAAGGTAACTGGCGAAGGTACCTGAGCTCGAACAGACAGCGCTCCAAGGGCGCCTAAAAACAATAAGGACAGGATACGGTATGGCATAGGGCGTATAGGGTTTGGTTGGTGAAAAGCGCGTTGTTTAGCTTAGGCAAAGAAAATGCCGGGTTGTATCTTCTCTTGGTTTAGAGCACCAAAAGGTCAAAGGCTTTAGACAAAAATATAAGCTTTAACGGATAGTACCAAACAGACCAAAAAATTTCGTGGTCGTGGCTAAAAAGATGAGATGCTTGTGGGGCTATTGGTGTATCGGTTGGTGGATTTTGGGCAGTGCAGCTTATGCACAGGTATGGGGAATTGTTTGGCGTCCTGCGCAAGATACCTTTCAAGCCTTTGTGGACTGGCAAGGAGTTCGGCAGCTAGGTGCCCAAGCTGTACAGGTAGAAGGAGGAGCAGTGCCGACTTTTGTGTTGGATATGGCCGATTCACTAGGGCTTGCGGTATACGTGTCGTTACCGGTTGAAGCTTTGGCAGCGCGTAGGTTGCTGCGGTTACTTCCGCAGGTGCGTCGGCAGCTTTGGACACTGCTTGAGCAGCTTGGAGGGCATCCTTCGCTGCGGGCTATAGGTTTAGCCCAAGGGGTGGATACGACAGATCCTGAGGCCTGTGCTTACTTTGAGACCCTCGCAGCAGAGGTGCGGCGTTACCGAGCCGACCTGGACGTCTACTACGAGACCGTGTTTATTGAAGCCGATCGGTGTGGCCACGCCGTCGACTGGGTGCTTTTGGATGCACGTGATGCCGAAGATCCGCTGCTACTGCTCCGTCGCTGGAAGCAAGCCCATCCGCGCGTTCCGGTCGGCATAGGCAAGTTGGGCATCTGGGTGAGGGCAGATACGCTGCGTGGGTTGCGGGTGCCGCATTCTCCAGAGGCGCAGGCGCGCTACTTCGAGCAGCACCTGCGCCGCCTACAGGGCTGGATAGAAGGTCCGGTTTTCGTCTATCGATGGCGTGACGCCTCCCGTCAACGGCCAGCGTTGCATCACGATCAGCCCTACTGGGAACCCTATGGACTGCACGCCCGCGAAGGAACTCCCCGGCCAGCACGTGACGTAGTGCAGGGATTTTTTACAGGCAGGCAGGGGGTTTTTGCCTTTGCAATGGGCCATTCCCCTAAGTCCCCATGGCCTTGGGAGGTCATGTTGGCTTGGCTGCCTATTGTGCTGCTGGCAGTCAACCGCCGCGTTTCGCTACTTTGGCGCCTGCAAAGCAGGCGTTATTTTTGGGCACACGGCTTTTACATTGAGGCCGTGCAGTGGGGGCGGGATCTCCCTGTGGGAGCTGTCCTCAGTTTCGGCTTAGCTCAAAGCGTAGCGCTCGGCGTCTCGCTAGCCCTCAGCGTGCCGATGCTGCGTCAAAGCCGAGCAGTTGCCTGGCTTGTTGGCTTGTTGCCTTTGGACGTGCAGGAAACGGTACTGTTTGTTTTACAGTATCCGGCTCTGCTGCTAGGGCTAACGCTCTGCGGGACTGCCATAGGCGTTGGGTTATGGAGCTTGGGATTGGCACTGCTCAGTCGCTGGGGGCGGCGCATTGGATATGTGCAGGCCTTAACTATTGCGCTTATGCCTCGTTGGGTTTTGCTTGCCCTACTGATGGGAGCCCTTGGCCTTTTAGACACAGCGTCGCCAGCAGCTGGAACTGCACTGCTGGGGTTATGGGTGTTGTGTGAAGGATGGAGTTTGCAACGTACGCTGCGAGATGCAGGGCAGGTTGTAGAAGGGCGCCTTTGGATGCGTTTGGCCTTGGTTCTACTGCATCCAGGCTTTTGGCTGTTTGCTGTAATGGCAGGGAGTGCAGGATGGGGCCTGCATTCAGGAGATACGTACTTTTTCTGGCACCTGCTCGCTGCGGAGTTTTGAGTGGGTCAGCTGATGCCAGACGCGCGTGGCAAAGGCATAAAATGGGGCTTTTTGGTGCAGCCAACCAAAATGCAGCGCAAAGGGGGTCACTTCCATATAATCCCCTCGGCCAGGAAGGCAGGTAAAGAGCCTAAGCAATAGGCGTCGAAGCGTAGCGTTAGGCAGCCCACGCAAGGCATAGACCAGGCGATCGGTATAGTAGCGGCAGCGCACCTGTTCGAAGTCAGGGTCGTAGGTGGTCAAGTCTTCGATAAAGTCGAGCTGCGGGCTATTTTGCCCAGCAAACCAGGGGAAAACAGGCAAGTTGAGTTGGCTCATTGCCAAAGCCAAGCTCCACTCGCAGGATTCTTCACTGCGGCCTTCATGAAGACGGCTGCGAAAATGGGTTTCTGTCCTGCGGGCTAAAAATGCAGCTGCCAGCTCACAGACCGTGCGGGTCAGCTCAGCGTCTTGGGCAAAGATCATCCCGGCTTGCACGCGGGGAAGATATGTAAGGCCCAAGCGGCGCAACGTGCGGCGACGGCGGTCCAGCAAGAAGTCCTTCACAACACCTAAGCCCTTAGGCCCACCAAAGAAGAAATCTGCGCGCTCTAATCCGGTAGCCGTAAAGGGAAAGGCCGCCAGCTGCTGCCATAGGGGATCCGGGTTGCGGCACCAGATCATGTCGGCATCGACAAACAAGCACCGGTCAAAAGGCATGAAGCGGTGCAGGTGATGCTTAAAGCCAACGATCGAGCGATGAGCTTCCGGAAGGGGGGCAATAACCTGAAACCACTGGTCTAAGCCATAGTGCTTCAGCAGGGCCTGGTGTTCAGGCGGGCAGAAAAGCGCCACAGGACGGATCGGATCATGCCGTCGCAGCGTGACTACCGATGCCAACGCGTGCTGCACGTAGCGTTCGGGTCCATAGGTGTGCAGCACGTAGCCTTCGCTAGGGGAGCGAGACATTATCTTTGTGTTAAGCCCGCAAAGCCTCAAGCAAACGATAGAAAAGCCGCCTGGGTTTTAGGTAAAGTCACAAATTTTTGCTTATGAAGAAGTGGATTGGGTGAGTTGGGCTTGTTTTTTGCGCAGGCTGTTCATAAGGGCTTCAAAGCCGCGTTTGCGAATCACGCTTTGGAAGGAGCGGGCGTAGCCGTCGACTGTACTCACTTCGTCGATGATGATATCGTAGGCTTTCCACTGGCCATCACGGCGCGTGAAAAGGTAAACGACCTGGGTTGGGGTTTCTTTGTAGGTAACGGTAGTCAGCACCCGCGCACTGTCGCCGCGCACTTCGATGCGGTTGTAGCGTACCTGAGCCCGGTAGATGTCCAGATCTGCTAAGGACTGTTCGCGCACGATGTCGCTAAAGACCTGAATGAATTCCTGGCGCTGCGCCGGCGTCAGGTTTTTCCAAAAAGGCCCTAAAGCCAGGCGGCCCATCGTTTCGAAGTCGACTACGCCATTAATTTGCTCTTTCAAGCGGGCGCGCCGTTCTGGGGTTAGGGGTCCAGCATTGAGTAAGGCTTTAACCTGGCGGTCGCGGCTTTCGAGCAGCTGTTGCAGGCGCTGGGCTTCAGGGCTGGTGGATTGGGCCCAAAGACTGTGCACCCCAAGCACGCCGCTAAGCAAGCCGATGCTCATCACAAGGGGTATGCAACGCTTATACATATGGTCTAGGTAGTCAGTTGGGCGTGTGTGTGCTTTACTCAATAACTGTACCGTTGCGAATATTTTCGTCCAAGGTGCCTATAGCGCGTAGTAAGCGCAATACCGCACGGTTATAATTGTAGACAGCTTCGTAGTAACGCGCCTGCAGCTCTAAGTTTTCCCGAACGGCCCGGACCAGGTTTTCGGTATCACCCAGATCCAGGTCAAAGTTGATTTGTTCGGTGCGGAGCCATTCCTTGCTGATGGTCAAGGCACGGTCGCGGGCTTCTAAGGCGGCCTTCGCAATGAGGACATTGCGATAGGCTTCTTCGACCTCGTAGCGGACGAGCAGGCGCGCGGCTTCCAACTGATAGGCTACCTCGTTGCGTTGGGCTTGGGCTTGGGCAACGCGCGCCCGCGTTTGGCCAAAGTTGAGGCTGAGGCGTAGTCCAAGGCCGGCGCGTAGGCTTTCACCTAAGTAGGGATCGCTGATATATGGATTCGGCTGCCGATAGCGTCCAGCCGTGTAAGTCCAGCGCCCGGAGATGCCCAAAAAAAGCTTAGGGTAGTACTCTGAGCGGGCTACGTCAACCAAGGCTTCTCTGGCAGCCAAGCCAGCTTGGGCTTGTTGGATTTCCGGCCGATGCGCTTCAGCCAGCGCTAGGTAGGTTTCTAACGGTTGTAGCGTGAACGATACGGGGAGCAGAACTTCTGTAGTTTCCAGGGCAACCGTATCCGGCAACTGCAGCTGGAGGGCTAAGGCCGAGCGCGCAAGCCGATGGCGTTCTTCAGCCTCAACCACGCGTTGCAAGTATTCTTGTTCGGTAATGCGGAGTTGGAATAGGTCCGCATCGTCCACCTCAGGAGCGCCAGTTTCCAGTAGTCGGTTGATTTCGGCTTTTGCCCGCTCGATGATCTCGCCTGTTTCTCGCGTTAGGCGAAGCAGGGCTGCTGTAAGTTGTAGGCTGTAGTACAGTTCGCCGCTACGGGCTGCCACTTCCAGGGCTTTTTGCCGTAAGCTGGCAGTTTCGACCTCGGTACCATACCGGGCAGCGCGGATCTGACCGCTAAGCTCTCCCCAAGTCCAAAGCGGCTGAATTAGCTCCACTTCGAGCTGATTAAAGGGGCGTACATGTGCCCAGTCGTTGCGCACCTCTGGGTTTAAGTACAGGGCATCGGTTGGGTAGGCATTGTCTTCTGGAATCTTGAGGCCCGGTGCGACCGCATGTGCCGTTTGCAGGCGCAACTGCGTCAAAAACCGGCTTGCTCGGGCCTGGTCATAGCGGGCTTCGGCGAATGCCTCTCGTGCGGCAACGGCCTGTAAATCGGGACTTACCGCTAGGGCGCGCTGAAGCACTTCTAGCAGCGAAAGCCGTAGCGTATCGATCGGCTGCGCTAGCGCCCGTCCGGCTAGTCCCCAAAAAAGCGTGGCAACGCACGCATAATGCAACCAAAGCCTAGAGGACTTCATGGAACGTTAAGGTTTTTGGAGAAACCCAGCTGGACAAAAACGTCGCAGCGTGCCTACCTTATTGCAAACTTCTTTCCATTTCTATGAATCCGCGACCGCTAGGCGCTGTACTCAAGGAAGTTATCGAGCGGCTGGGCTTAAAGTCGCGTATCGAAGCAGCTCAGGTGGTAGAGACCTGGGCTGCCCTAGCAGGCCCCCAAATTAATCGCGTCACCGACGCGGTTTGGGTACGCGACGGTACACTTTACGTCAAGCTGACCTCAGCAGCTTGGCGGCACACGTTGCATCTGCAGCGCGAGCAGTGGCGGCTGCGGCTCAACGAAGCGCTGGGCAAGCCGCTGATCCAAGAAATCGTTTTTCGATAGCTTTTCTTAGGCTTCGAATCGGGCAAAGGCCACAGCGGTGTTGTGGCCTCCAAATCCAAACGCATTGCTGATGGCCACGCGCACCGAGCGCTTTTGCGGCGCATTAAACGTGTAGTTTAGGTCGCATTCCGGATCTGGCTGTTCAAAATTGATCGTGGGCGGGATCGTCTGATGCACCAGCGCCAAAATGGTAGCGATAGCTTCAACTGCACCTGCGGCCCCGAGCAGATGTCCGGTCATGCTTTTGGTGGATGAAAAATTCATGCGATAGGCATGCTCGCCAAAGACGCGCTTGATCGCTTTGGTTTCTGCCACGTCGCCCAGTGGGGTGGACGTGCCGTGCATATTGATGTAGTCAACATCTTCAGCTTGGAGGTTGGCGTCGGCGAGCAGTGCCTGAAGGGCCAAAGCAGCTCCTTCGCCCTCGGGATCGGGCGCGGTAATATGATAGGCATCGGCCGACATGCCGATGCCAAGCACTTCGGCGTAGATGCGTGCACCGCGGCGCTGGGCATGTTCGAGTGCTTCGAGCACCAGGGCTCCGGCTCCTTCGCCCATCACGAAGCCGTCGCGGGTTGCGTCGAACGGTCGACTGGCGCGTGCTGGATCGTCGTTACGCGTGGAAAGGGCCTTCATGGCATTGAAACCGCCTAAGGCCATTTCGGTAATGGGCGCTTCGCTACCGCCGCAAAGCACTACGTCGGCCAGGCCACGCTGAATCAGGAGAAAGGCATCACCGATGTTGTGATTGGCTGTAGCGCAAGCCGAGACAACGGCGTAGTTTGGACCACGAAATCCGTAACGAATCGACAAGTGCCCAGCTGAAATGTCGGGAATGAGCATGGGGATGAAAAGCGGTGAGATGGACCGGACGCCTTGGCGAAGGTAGCCCGTGGTCTGTTCCTGAAAGACGTGCATGCCGCCAATGCCGCTGCCAAAAACAACGCCAATGCGGGCCTTTTCCGCAGGCGAAAGCACTGCCGGGTCTAACCCTGCATCGCGCAGCGCTTCGTCGGCAGCCACCAGGGCATACTGCGCGAAGGGATCTAACCGTCGCGCCGTCTTACGGTCCATATAGTTGAGTGGATCAAAGCCCTTGAGCTCGCAGGCGAAATGCGTGTCAAATGGTGTAGGGTCAAAGCGGGTAATGGGTGCTGCGCCACTTGTACCACGCAGCAGGTTTTCCCAAAACTCGGGAACGCTTAGGCCAATTGGCGTAAGCGCGCCCATTCCGGTGACGACAACGCGCCGTGGATGTCGCATAGACGTTTCTCAAAAAACACAAATCAAAAAACACAAATCAAAAAACACAAAAAAGCCCGGCATGTACTTCAGCAATCAGCCGGGCCCAAGGTAAGTTTGTTTTAGGCACCAATCTTTTCTTTGAGGTACTTGATGGCGTCACCCACGGTCACAATTTTCTCTGCTTCTTCGTCGGGGATGGTAATATCAAACTCTTTTTCAAACTCCATGATCAGTTCAACGGTGTCGAGCGAGTCGGCCCCTAAGTCGTTCGTAAATGAAGCTTCTGGCGTAATGTCCGCTTCGTCGACGCCCAGCTTTTCGACAATGATGGCTTTCACTTTCGCTTCGATATCGTTTGCCATAGTGCGATGCCTCCTTGGTTAGTAAAGCTACATCCAAAACGAGCCAGAGCCCGTTGGCAGGGGATGGCTAACGCAAATCGCCTCAAAATACAACACCAAAACGTTTAGGGCAACGTGGCGCTGTAGACGGCAGCGGCCAACGTGCAAGGCTGGAGGGAGTTCCATGGAAGCCTTCAGCACAAAAAGCGTTGAACCCTGCAGCAGCCAGGGCGTTAACGGCTCGCTTTCACCCCTTAGCGCAACGCAAAAGACCAAAGGACGAATGGCCTACTTGTTTACTTCTGAATCGGTCTCCGAAGGACACCCGGACAAGATTGCCGATCAGATTTCGGATGCGATCCTGGACGCTATGTTGGCGCAGGATCCCAACAGCCGGGTGGCGGTCGAGACGCTGGTCACTACCGGACTGGTAGTTCTTTCGGGTGAAGTCTACACGCGAGCGCATGTCGATGTGCAACAGGTCGTGCGTGAGGTCATCCGGGATATTGGCTATACAGATCCCCGCCTGCGCTTTGATGCCGATAGCTGTGGTGTGCTTTCAAGCATTCATGAGCAAAGTCCAGATATCCGCCGTGGGGTTGATGGGGCGCCAAGTGGTGAACAGGGAGCAGGGGATCAGGGCATGATGTTTGGCTACGCTTGCCGCGAGACGCCAGAGCTGATGCCGTTGCCCATCATTTTGGCGCATAAACTGGTGCGGGAGTTGGCCCACATTCGCAAACATGAGCCGCACCTGATGCCTTACCTACGTCCGGATGCCAAAAGTCAAGTGACTGTGGAGTACGAAGACGACCGCCGCACACCCCGGCGCATCCACACAGTGGTGGTTTCGACGCAGCACAGTGAAGAAGTTGCACAAGAACGCATTAAAGAAGACATCCGAGAAATTTTGCTCCCACGGGTGCTACCGCCGGAGCTGGTCGACGAGCGGCTTATTTTGCATGTAAACCCCACGGGGCGGTTTGTTATTGGTGGGCCTCATGGGGATACAGGCCTGACCGGTCGTAAGATCATTGTCGACACCTATGGGGGTAAAGGGGCGCATGGGGGCGGCGCCTTTAGCGGTAAGGATCCTTCCAAGGTGGATCGTTCTGGTGCATACGCTGCCCGTCATGTGGCCAAGAACATTGTGGGCGCAGGCTTGGCCGATGAAGTGGAAGTGCAGATTGCCTATGCGATTGGGTTAGCGGATCCGGTTTCGATCGACGTAAATACCTTTGGTACTGGTGTTGTGCCCGATGCTGTGCTGGTAGAGGTAGTAAAAGAGGTCTTCGATCTTCGCCCTGCTTCGATCATCCGGAATCTGGATCTATTGCGCCCGCGTTATCGCGCCACTGCAGCGTATGGCCACTTTGGCCGCGAGGAATTCCCCTGGGAGGCGCTCGATCGCGTCGAAGAACTACGCCAGGCTGTTGCCCGCTTTGCCTAAAGCGCAGTGCGCTTGCTCTAGAGCCGTCTAAGCCTTAGACGGCTTTTTTTGTACTTTAGCTAAGGTCCCACCATTCACTGGTCATGCTATGACCAGGCGCATTGGAAAGAGGCTGAGCTTAGGACTGCTGATGCTCGCGGTAAGCCTGGCAGCCTATGCGCAGCCGCGCCGCGTGCAGACGCTCCCCGATACGCTGCTTGCCTCGCCGACCCGACCGGTACCTCAGGGCCGCGTGCACCCGCTCACAGGACAGCAGCAGGCCACGTACCGCCTCCCCTCGCCGGTAGCTTGGCAAGGCAGTGTGGAAGCCACTGCACGCGCGTTCCTGCGTCAAGAAGCCGTGCGTTTTGGATGGCGTGCGCCGGACCGCACGCTCCAGCTGCAATGGTTACGCGCTACGCCTCAGGCGGCGCACGTGCGCTTTCAGCAAACCTTAAACGGCGTGCCCATCTGGGGACGATATGTGCAGCTCAATCTCAACCGGGAAGGTCGGCCTACGCTGGTGCTGAACGGTTACGACCCTCGCCTGGAAGCTTGGGCCCATCGCTTGGATTCCTTACCTCGGCTTTCGGCTTCGGCAGCACTGGCCAGCGCACGCCACGAGCTCAAGCAGCCTGAAGCCCCTGCGAGTGATCCTATGCTTATGGTTTGGCCTGAGCTGCCCCCACGCCTGGTTTGGCATTTCGTACTCTGGCCTCAAGACCAGCCCGAAGAATGGGCTGTTTTTGTCGATGCCCATAGCGGTGGGCTAGTAGCCGTTTGGAACCAAGCCACCCATGTGCAGCCTCCCAAGTCTGTGGTGTCGCCAAGCCCTGCTTTTCCTTTACCTGTGGGCCTGGTTACAGGTGAAGGGCATGTGTTCGACCCCGATCCATTGGCTACAGCCGGCATGCCTTATGGTGGAGCCTATGCCGACAACAGTGACGCCGACACGCCTGAGTTGAATGCCGAGCGCCGCGCCGTTTCACTGCTTGAAATCACCCAAGGCCAAGATGGGCTCTACCGGCTGGAAGGTCCGTATGTGCGCATTACGGGTAACCTACCCAATGTGGCCGATGCCGCCTACACCCCTCCTGCAGAGCCTGTCCCTGATGCTTTCCACTATACCCGTGGCGATCCGCGCTTTGAAGCGGTTATGGCGTATTACCATATTGACTTTAGCCAACGTTACCTGCAGCAGCTTGCCATTGGCACGCCCGTCCAGGCCGCCCCTTTGCCGGTCAATCCACGCGGCCTGACCACAGATAATTCGATGTACTACCCCTCCGCCAAAGCCATCGCTTTTGGCACGGGTGGCGTAGATGACGCCGAAGATGCTGCGGTCATTTGGCATGAGTACTGGCATGCCCTGCTGGAGGACATGGCGCCAGGGTTGCTCAATACGAACGAAGGCAAAGCGCTGCATGAGGGGTGGGCCGACTACTGGGCAGCTACGTATGCCCGATGGCTGGCCGAAACTGGGGCCGTGCGACGCACAGATTGGGATCTCCTCTTTCGCTGGGATAGTGGCGACGGAACGATCTGGGAAGGACGACGCATAGCCTTCGAAGGAAGCTATCCGCAAGACACAAACTGCGATCGCGAAGACACGCCGCAAAGTCCCTGCAATCCCTATCGGGACGGTTTGCTTTGGGCTAAGGTGCTCATGGAAATTCAGGATGTTCTCGGAAAGGCCATTACAGACCGTTTGGCAGTGGCTGCCGCCCTGTACTTAAGCCCACCAGCTACGTTTCGAGATGCAGCCCAGGCCCTTTTGCAGGCCGATATGGATTACTATGGGGGGGCGCATGTGAGCCTGCTCGTTGAGCGACTAGGGGCACGGGGGCTCGTTGATCCTGCATCGTTTCCGGTGGTGGTTCGCCACGATCCCACGCGTGACGTGACGGTCACGCCCACTGCGCTCATTGTGCGCACCTACGCTACAGCCCGTAGGGACTCGATTGTACGGGTGCAGGCTTTTTATCTGCAAAACGGTCAGTTCGTCCCGTCTGCTTTCTTCCAACCCCTTAGTGACTCGCTTTTTGAAGGGCAGATCCCTTGGGATGGGATGCCGGGACAGATTTTTTACTATCTCGAGGCCGAGACGGCAACAGGCTGGCAGCTGCGCCAGCCTCTGCAAGCGCCCGATCAAACCTTTGCCGTGGCTATTGGACACGTGGCCGAAACTGATGCGCTACGTGTAGCGCAGGCCAATGCCGGTTGGGCCCAATCGGGTACGCAGTGGCGCATTCAACGCCCGCAGACAACACCGGCTACGCTTGTCTTATTGCCGCTTGAACTGGCCCGCAATGCCCAACGGCTGCGCCTACATTTGCACCATGCGTTTCATTTTGGCCATGCGTGTAATGGCCTTTTGGAAGGATCGACCGATGGCGGCTATAGCTGGCAGGTTTTGCTGCCCGAAGGCGCATCCTCTGCTGAGCAACCCTTTGGCGAGGCGAGTCCCCCAGAAGGCCTCTGGCACACCTTTGATCTTTCAAGCTATGCTGGTCTTACGCTCTGGCTGAGGGCTTCATTTCGTTGCTCTAGTGAAGTCCCAGAGGCTTTTTGGACACTAGAAGCGCTGCGCTTAGAGCAGGCCTCGCTAGATCCTGAGCTGGAGCTGCAGCGCCAGACCCGATTGTGGCCCCCATTCCCCAATCCTTTCCGAACGACGCTAACGCTTGCCTATACCTTATCGCGTACGCAGCAGGTGCAGCTGGTCGTTTATAATCTGCTGGGGCGAGAGCTCGTGCGACTGGTCGATGCGCTGCAGCCTGAAGGCACCTACGCCGTAACGTTCCAGCCTACCGGACTTGCTGCGGGCGTCTATTGGGTTCGGCTGCTCACCGAAGACGCGCAGCAGACCGTATCGGTGGTGTACCGACCTTGAGGTGAAGTTTTGCTGAACCGTGAGCTACCTTTAGGGCTAAGGCGTAGGAACAGCCTACGATTCCAGCAAATAGATTCTAGACCATGGACTACAAGGAAGGCGCCTATAAGGTACGGGATCTGCGTCTGGCCGAAGCTGGCCGCAGGCGCATTGCGTGGGCCGAAAGCCGCATGCCAGTGCTGATGCACCTGCGCGAGCGCTATCAAGCCTTGCAACCGTTCAAAGGCTACCGGATTGCTGGCTGCTTGCACGTAACTAAAGAAACGGCGGTGCTGATCGAGACCTTTAAAGCCTGTGGCGCCGAGGTAGCCTGGAGCGGCTGTAATCCGCTTTCGACACAGGACGACATTGCAGCCGCACTAGCCGATGCTGGCATAGAAATCTACGCTTGGCATGGACAGAGCGTCGAAGAGTTCTACTGGAGTATCGAGCAGACGCTCCAAAAACCACCGCACCTGACACTGGACGATGGTGCCGACCTCATCTTTACGGTGCATCATCGCCGACCTGAGCTGGCCGAGCACATCCTTGGGGGATCGGAAGAAACCACCACAGGCGTCAAACGCCTGCGGGCCATGGCTGCTGATGGAAAGCTCCGCTATCCGGTCTTCGCTGTCAATGATGCGGAAACAAAGTGGGATTTTGACAATGTCTACGGCACTGGCCAGTCTACGATCGATGGCATCTTGCGGGCTACCAGTGTGCTCCTGGCGGGCAAGCGCGTGGTGGTAGCCGGCTACGGCCATTGCGGGCGCGGCGTAGCTATGCGGGCCCGGGGAATGGGGGCGCAGGTGATTGTCACCGAAGTAAAACCGACCGCTGCGCTCAAGGCTGTACTTGATGGCTTTCAAGTCATGCCCATGGACGAAGCTGCCGAAATCGGCGATATTTTCATCACCGCTACGGGCATGAAGGATGTAATTCGTGGCCAGCATTTTCGCAAAATGAAAGATGGGGCGATCGTGTGCAACACCGGCCACTACGATGTGGAGCTTAACCTGAAGGAACTGGCCGCGCTGACCGTTCGCACCCGCGAAGTGCGACCCAACAACAAAGAATACTTGCTCGAAAATGGCCGCCGCATCTACGTATTGGCCGAGGGACGCCTCGTCAACCTGGCGGCTGCCGAAGGACACCCGCCTGAAGTGATGGACATGAGCTTCGCCAATCAGTTTATGGCCCATTTGACCCTGGTTGAAAAACACAAATCAGGCGAAAAGCTGCCACCTCAAGTGATTGACCTGCCTGAAGAGCTGGACCAAGAAATTGCACGCATCAAGCTGGAGACCTTAGGCATTCGGATCGACACGCTCTCGGAGGAGCAGCGGGCTTACGTGACCGATTATGCTGCAGGTACATGACTTGGGGGGGTCGTCCAGTGGTCTGGCGAGATCCCCTCAAGGTAAGTGGGAAGGTTTGTTTAGGTGGCAGAGGCGGTACAGTGCGGCTTCTTCCTCAGGGGTGAGGGGCCGCCATTGACCTGGAGAGAGACCTTCTAAGCTTAAGGGGCCAAAGGCTACACGCACTAGGCGCAGCGTAGGGTGTCCAATAGCCGCTGTCATGCGTCGCACTTGGCGGTTTTTTCCCTCCCGTAAGGAGATCTCTAGCCAGCAGGTGGGAACCGTTTTTCGGTAGCGGATAGGTACGGGACGTGGTGGAAGCGGTGGGGGGTCGATGCGCCGCACGCGGGCTGGACGTGTTCGGTAGCCCCCGGCAATGACAACGCCTTGTGCCAATTGCCGTAGTGCCTCTTCTTCAGGGATGCGCTCGACTTGGACCCAGTAGGTACGCCAATGCCCGTAGCGCGGATGAAGCAGGCGATGCTTAAGCTGCCCATCGCGGGTGAGCAAAAGCAGTCCTTCGCTGTCTTGGTCCAGACGTCCAACCGGATAGACGTCTGGGACGTCAATGTACGTTTTAAGCGTGGGACGCCCTTGAGGATCTGTGAACTGGCTCAGTACGCCATAAGGCTTCCAAAATAGCACGTGGCGCAAAGGGGGCATCGCATCAAATTGGTTAGATGTATCTCTTTCAAGGTACATCTTTTCCTAAAGAACTCATGACGGGTACGGCTCGTATTAACGGCCTGGGTTTACAAAGCATGTCAAACATGATGCGTTACGCACTGTTATTGGGCCTGCTTTTCCTGCCATGGGCAGGAATGGGGTGTTCACAGAACGCGCGTTCGGAAGAGCCTGGAGCATCCCAGGGCCTTGTAGATACTACACAAGTGCAGCTTTCCCGTTCTCGTGAGACAGCCATTACGCGGGCTGTTCGCGAGGTGTCGCCAGCAGTGGTGAGCATCAACGTGCTTGAGGTGCAGCGTATCCGTTATCGTGACCCCTTTGCCGACTTTTTTAATGATCCGATTTGGGAATTCTTTTTCGGAGGGCCGCGTTCGCGCGTTATTGAGCGTCAGATTCACGCGATCGGGTCTGGATTTGTCATTTCTCCTGATGGCTATATTGTCACCAACGACCACGTGGTGGGCAATGCGACCAAGATTACAGTGTCCTTTCCCGATGGTCATGCCATGGATGCCGAGCTGGTGGGAACAGATCCGGCAACCGATATTGCCCTTCTAAAAGTGCGGCCGGATCGGCCTCTGCCCTATCTGAAGTTTAGCGATAGTCCACCTATCGTGGGGGAGTGGGTTGTGGCTTTGGGGAATCCTTATGGCTTGTTTGAAGCCGCCCCTCCAACGGTAACTGTAGGCGTTGTCAGTGCTGTTGGGCGTAACCTGCCAGCTGGCCAAAGCGGTCGGGTGTATCGCGACATGATCCAGACCGATGCTGCCATCAACCAGGGGAATTCAGGGGGGCCGCTGGTCAATGCGATTGGTGAAGTGATTGGCATGAATACGGCCATTTATACAGAAACGGGAGGGTCGGTGGGGATTGGTTTTGCCATTCCGGCAGAAAAGGTCCGCCGCATTGTAGAAGAATTAAAAGCCAAAGGATACGTCGATCGTTCTTATTACACTGGCCTGTACGTACGAGACGTTACGCCGCGCATTGCGCAGGCTTTAGGGGTGCCCGAGGCGCGAGGGGTATTTGTTACCGATGTCGACCCCGGTTCGCCTGCCGATGAAGCCGGGCTGCGGCCTTACGACGTCATCATTGCCTTTGGGGGTACCGCCGTGGCAAACAGTGAAGAACTGCGGGCGCGGCTGCTCGACTTCCGTCCGGGCGATCGGGTTCGTCTCAGCATCCTTCGAGAAGGGCGACGGCTAGAACTGGAAATGCGGATTGGCCGGCAAGCACCGTGATGAGGCGCAGCACCTGGTGGCTTTTGAGCATAGCGGTGCTCTCGGGATGTCTTCCCTCGTCGTGCCGTCGCGAAGAGCCCACGGCGCTGCTACCGTCGGATTCCCTTTCGCGGCAGATTGCCGCTACGGTTCCGCAAGACACCTTGCACCTACGTTGGGAAGTGGCGGCGACCGCTGCGCTTCCCTTAGAACGCCCACGCACAGTACAGTTTGGGCCAGAAGGCAAGGTGTATGTGAGCGATGTTGCCCGGCATTTTGTGGCCGTGTTGGATACCATGGGGAGACTGGTGGACACGCTACACGTGGCCGGGCTGCGTTACCCTTATTTGGCAGGCTGGCGTGGGGATACCTTGGTTGTGTTGGCGCCCGAAGCGCGTCAACTTGTGGGTTTAGTGGGCCACCAAGTCGTCCGTCGTATCCCACTGCCGGATCAACTCCCTGCGAAGGCGTTGCTTTATGCGGCAGCCAGCAAGACGGGCTACTTTGTGAAAGCCCTCCGTGAGGGGGAAACGGGATGGCTCCTGCAGCTTGATGCCTTAGGGCAAACGCTGCGGCAACAACGGCTCTCTGGGCCTGTGTGGCGTTATGCCGGGCTGTTACGGCTTTGGGACGATACGTTGCTGAGTCTGTCGGGCTTTCGCCCCGTCGTCGACCGATGGTACCCAGACGGGCGCATGGATACGCTGGCACTCGTGGGGTTCGACTCCCCAATGCTTGCCCGCAGCAGGGCATTTCTCGTTGGTGAAGCATACCAGGCGCCGCTGCTGAGCAGCGCTGCCGTGCCTGTCGATTCACTACTGTTTGTGCTCAACTTGCGGCCCGGATGGGTGCAGGTCGATGTATACGACACCGAGGGTTGGCTGCGCTACCGGTTGGCCCCAGCAGCACAACCGTTGAAGCGCCAGTTTTACCCGCATGACTTGGCCGTGCGCTGTAAGCCAACTGCTTGCCTATTGGTGGTGGTCCTCAACGACCCTGATCCGCGTGTGGTGGCCTACAGCTGGCGACTTGTAGGGAACAGCCGCACGCCCTGACCGTGCTACTTTGCGCTATCATCCAACGAGGGGCTATGGATCGGCCGTTAACTGAACTAAAAACACTGGGCGACCTAAAGGCGATCGGGTACCGGCCACTTACGGTCAAGGACGAATTGCGAAAGAACCTAATCGCTAAGCTGCGCCGAGGGGAGGAAATCTTTCCAGGGATTATTGGCTACGAGCGCACCGTGATCCCTCAAATTCAAAATGCCATCCTGGGCCGCCATGACATGATCTTGCTTGGCCTGCGCGGCCAGGCCAAAACGCGCCTCATCCGGATGCTACCAGAGCTGCTCGATGAATACATCCCCATCATCCAGGGGAGCGAAGTCAACGACAACCCGTTTGCCCCTATCTCTAAATACGGGCGCGAAATGGTGGCCGATATGGGCGACGACACCCCTATTGAATGGCTGCATCGCAGCCGCCGCTATGCTGAAAAGCTGGCCACACCCGACACCACCATTGCCGATTTAATCGGCGATATCGATCCAATCAAGGCGGTTAACCGACGCCTGACCTACGCCGATGAAGAAGTAATTCACTTTGGCCTGATTCCACGCACCAATCGCGGGATCTTCGCCATTAACGAGCTGCCCGATCTGCAGCCGCGCATTCAGGTGGGGCTGCTCAATATTCTCGAAGAGCAAGATATTCAGATTCGCGGCTTTAATATTCGCTTCCCCCTTGATGTACTTTTGGTATTTACAGCTAACCCCGAAGACTATACCAACCGGGGGAACATCATTACGCCGCTCAAAGACCGCATCGATAGCCAAATCATCACCCACTATCCGAAAACCCTCGAGATTGGCATTGCCATTACGCAACAAGAAGCCTGGCAAGAGCGCGACGGACAGGTACGGGTGCATATTCCCTACTTTTTCCGAGAAATCATTGAGCAAATTGCTTTTGAGGCCCGAAAAAGTGAATATGTAGACCAAAAGTCGGGCGTTTCGGTGCGGATGACGCGGGCAGCGCTGGAGTGCCTAATTTCGGCTGCCGAGCGCCGCGCGTTGCTCAATGGCGAAACAGAAACCACCCTGCGCATTAGCGACCTGTTGCTGATTGAACCTGCCATCACGGGAAAAATCGAACTGGTCTACGAAGGCGAGCAGGAGGGCGTGCAAAACGTTGCCCGGTTGCTTGTGGGAAGAGCTATTAAGGCCATCTTCCCGCGCTATTTCCCCGACCCAACCAACCGGAAAGAAGGGCGCGCGCCGTACCAGCCTATTCTGGACTGGTTTGCTAAAGGAGGGCAGGTTGAGCTTAACCCAGAGCTGCCATTTGTGGAGTATGCCCGTCGACTTGAGGCTGTAGAGGGGCTCTGCGCTGTGGTGCAGCGTTATACCCGACCTAATACCCGGGAAGAGACAGCTTCCATGATGGAGTTCGTATTGGAGGCGCTGCACCAGCATTCGCTTTTGGGCAAAGACCTGTTCGAACAGGAAACCCGTTACAGCGACATGATGGGTGCGATGCTCTCTTCGCTGGGACGGGACGACGACGAAGAGTCTGATGACGACGAGGAAGAAGACTTTCGCCGATACCGATGAGCGCGTTTCGCATTCGTATGGCTAGGCCAGAAGATGCCGAGGTGCTGGTTGGGCTCATTCGCGAACTGGCCGAATATGAAAAACTTCAGCACGTAGCGCAGCCTGATCCCAAAGCCTTGCGGGCTCACCTCGATCCTGCTGCCTGCCCGCGCTGCGAAGCTTTGCTGGCTGAGGAGATCGAAAGCGGTGAGCCCATAGGGTTTGCGCTTTTCTTTGCGAACTATTCAACCTTTTTAACCCGATGGGGCCTCTATCTGGAGGATATTTACGTACGGCCTGCTTACCGCGGCCGGGGCGTGGGTATGGCGCTGTTTCAGCGCGTGGCCGAAATCGCAGTCGCTCGAGGGGCCCAGCGACTCGACTGGCAGGTACTCGATTGGAATGCGACGGCACGCCAGTTTTATGAGAAGCTGGGCGCGCAAGCGTTGAAGGAATGGATTCCAATGCGTCTTAGCGGCACCGCCCTACTCCAGCTGGGAAGCAATGCTGCGGCAGGCTAAAAGGCCTACTGGCAGCCTTCGATGGGGATCAGCGCACCGTCGGGCGCAATGCGCTCACATCGGCCAGGTGGGCGCGTGGGAAAACGTTCGAGCGGCACGTTGGGGTTACGGTCGCGAGGTACATAGTGGGTGTGATCCCCATGCGGGACTTCATAGTATGGTCGCCGTGCAAACAAGTCCAGTGCGTCGGCCACGACTAAGGCCAAAAAACCTGCAATGAATAATAGGAAAACCCAACGCGACCAGCGCATTGCGGCCATGGGAAAAACGTTACTTTATCGGCTCCTATAGCCAGACGGGGATAGGAGTTCCAAAAATAGGACAGCTACATTGCTTTTTTGACATAAACAACGATAACCATGGACAAACATCCGATTTGGTTCAACGGCAAGCTGGTGCCGTTTGAGGAAGCCAAGATTCACGTGCTCTCTCATGTAGTGCATTATGGGTCCTCGGTGTTTGAAGGTATACGCTGCTACGAGACAGCGCGCGGGCCGGCTGTTTTCCGGCTGCGGGAACACTTGCGCCGGTTACTCGACTCGGCGCGCATCTATCGGATGGAACTGCCTTATACCCTAGAGGAGCTGATCTCAGCCACGCTCGAGACGATCCGCGCCAGCGGACTCAAATCCTGCTACATCCGACCCGTGGTATTCCGGGGTATGGGCGGGTTGGGCGTCAACCCCCTCAAGAATACCGTTGAGGTTGCAATTGCGGTGTGGGAATGGGGCGCTTACTTGGGCAACGAGGCCCTCGAGCAGGGCGTCGACGTCCAGGTGGCTACCTGGCAGCGTATGGCGCCCAACACGTTGCCAGCCATGGCCAAAGCGGGTGCTAACTATGCCAACGCAGCATTGGTGAAGATGGAAGCCGTGCTGAATGGGCATGCCGAAGGCATTATGCTTTCGGTAGGTGGCTACGTGGCCGAAGGCAGTGGAGAGAACCTCTTTTTGGTACGCGACGGGGTGATTTATACCGCTCCCCTCACTCTGTCGATTCTGCCAGGCATTACGCGCGACACAGTGATGACGCTTGCCCGTGACTTGGGTTATAGGGTCGTAGAGCAACCCATCCCACGCGAGGCGCTCTACATTGCCGACGAACTGTTCTTTACGGGAACGGCTGCCGAAATCACCCCAATTCGCTCGGTCGATCATTATACGATCGGTCAAGGCCGCCGCGGCCCCGTAACGGAGGCGCTCCAACGGGCCTTCTACGAAATTGTCCATAAGGGCAACGACCCTTATGGCTGGTTGACGTTCGTCGACGTTCCCCGCGAAGCAAGCATATCGCTGTAGCATGCCATGGCGCAAGGTCCACTGACGGAGCTGGGACGCTGGCTTTTGCTCATAGGCGCGGTGCTACTGGTAGTTGGTGGCCTAATGCTACTCCTGGGCCGCCTACCGCAACTGCCGCTAGGGCGTTTACCCGGTGACTTGAGCTGGGAGAAAGGAAACGTGCGCATTTACTTCCCCCTGGGCACGATGCTGCTGATCAGCCTGGTGCTGACCATCTTGCTAAACCTGCTCCTTAGGCTCTTTCGCTAAAAGGCATCTTGGCGCGCAGCAGCTTTGGCAGTAAGCTGATGCGCCAATTCCTTGCCCAAGTAGGCATCCATTGCCCAGTGGGCTAAGTAAATCAACGGTGTAATTGCGATGGCAATGAGGAGCTTGTATCCGTAGTTAAAAAGCGTGATCGCAAGAATTTGTTGAAAGGCAAGCTGACCAGCAAAGGCGATCGTGAGCACAACAAACGTGTCGATAAACTGCGACCCAAACGTTGAGCCTGTAGCCCGCAACCAAAGAAAACGGCCTCGTGTAAGGCCGCGAAGCCAATGAAAAAGGGTAATGTCGGCCAGTTGCCCGAGCAAATACGCTGTTAAGCTGCCTAGAATGATGCGGCCTGTCGTCCCAAAAACCGCCTCAAATGCTTCCTGGGATACCGGAGAAATGCTAGCTGCTGGAACGGCAATGGCGGCTTGAAGCAGCAAAAACTCAAACCCGATCATGACCATCCCCACGAGCGTCACGAAGCGGATCCCTTTTTTGCCAAAGTACTCGTTCATAAGATCGGTAATAATGAACGTGACCGGAAAGGCTAGCACACCAGTGGTCATAACCACCTCGCCGAAGGTCATGCCAAAAAGATGAATCGGGAAAGGCAGCTTAAAGGCTGTAAAAAATTTGGTTGACGTGGCTTCGGCAATAACCAATGCTGTGATAAAAATAGCTGTGCAAACGACAAAAAGCTTTTGTGGGCGGCTTAAAACGTAAACTTCTGGTCGCATGGCGGTTTAAGACAGCGAGGGTTCTTCAGCACGTAAGCGGTCGAGCAAGTTGCTCAGCTGGCGCAATTCTTCTGGAGATAGGCGAGCCATCAAGCGTTCCTGGGCAGCATCGACCAGAGGTTGCATGTGCGCCAGCAGGTCTAGCCCTTTTTCCGTGATACCGACTTCAACAACGCGTTTGTCGTAAGTAGCTCGTCCCCGCGTAATCCAGCCAGCTTTTTGAAGTCGATTCAAGATGCGTGTAACATCGGGCGTGCGGTCGAGCATGCGCCGGCCGATTTCGGTGCAGGTCAACTTGCGGGGATGGCTGCCGCGTAAAATGCGCAGCACATTGTACTGCGTGGGGGTAATGCCAAAAGGGGCCATCAAAGTGCTCAGCTCGCTCAGCACCCAAGAACTGGTGACCAAAATGTTGAGCAAGGCTTCCTGTGCAGGCGAGGCAAACTGGGATTGTTGAATCCGTTCGGAAAGTTTCATCGGCGTACGTAATCTTACGTACATAGATTCGCGCTAAACCTACAAAGGTTAATCTCTACGGGCAAGAGTCTACGGCGTTCCAGCGAGCGTGTGTTGCAGGAGTTTTCTTGAAGACTTGGCATTAAAGGCTAAGGGGTGTAAATTCTCTCTATCACCCTGTTCTTCGACATGCGTCGCCGGTTCCGCCTTAAGCGGATGAAAAGGGAATCCAGTGGCCCGACGGTAGCGTCGGGGAGTCTGGAGCTGTACCCGCAACTGTGAGCTGCAGCTGAGGTTGGCGGGCGAAGAAGCCGACAGTCACTGTCTGCTTGGGAGCAGATGGGAAGGCTGGCGGTGGAGCCCGTAGCGACCTGCCCTGTCGGATCGACAGGGCCTGCGGCGAGCCAGGAGACCTGCCGGCGGCGTCAGGCCGAAGCCTCCGGGAACTGAGGTCCGTGCCTGATGCATCGGCTGTTCGACGGCTTAGGCATTTGGCCGCGCGTCGCTTGCATAGGCCCGGACCTCGTTTGAGGTAACGGGCTTTTTTATGGGCTTTTCGCGTACATGTGGACTGCTGCTATGGGGCCTATTGAGCCTTAGGGGCGCTTGGGCACAGGAGCACTCGGACACCACGCGGATGCTTCCACCTGTGGTGATCGAAGGGCAGCGAACGCCTAGCGCGCTTACGGCAGGGCAGCGCTTATGGCGTTTAGAGGCCTCAGCATGGGAAGCAGCGGGTGCTACGACAGCCGCCGAAGTGCTCGAAGCACGGACAGGTCTCTGGGTGCGTCGTTATGGCAGTGGAGGGTTAGCAGCGGTTTCCCTACGCGGTGCGGCTGCTACGCAGACACTCTTGCTTGTCGATGGACACCGGGTAGCCGATCCCCAGTCTGGTCTTCTCGACTTGACCCTTTTGCCCAGCGTGCTCCTGGAGGCGGTTGAGGTGGTGCACGGTCCTGCCACTGCCCTGTATGGTTCTGGAGCTATGGGAGGGGTTGTGCACTTGCATACGCTACGGCCTAGGGAGCGTCTAGGCGCTCGGGCTGCTGTGCGGGTAGGGGCTTTCGGCGAACGTAGCCTAGGTGTCGTGATGCAGGGCGGGAAAGGACGCATAGCAGCCGTGGCCGCTGCGGAGCGCAGTCTGGCCACAGGAGATTACCCTTATCCTAACCCGCTGCCACCGCCCAAAACCCGGCGGCGAGAAGGTGCCGACCGTCAAATGACCACGCTGTTTGGTAAAGTCCGTTACGAGAACGCCTGGCGCTTTGAGGGTACGTTTTGGGCTACCGCAGCACACCGCAGCCTTCCCGGCCCGGGAAACGCGCCTCCCATCGACGCTTGGCAGACGGACCATGCGCAACGCCTGCTGTTAGGTGCTTGGCGTGCTATCCCTAAGGGCCGTTTCACGCTTGGGGGCCACTACCAGCATACCCGGCTGCAGTACGTCAACACGTATGCCCAGCAGCAGGATACGGCACGTACGTACACGCTGAGCTTCAGTGGAATGCTGGAACAAGCGCTAGGCAAGCGGTGGGCTATGACGTTAAGTGCTGAAACGCGGTGGGAGCACGCTGCGCTGCGTGGTGGTGTGGATGGGCGTGCCGGTGCACTAGCGTTGCAAGGCAACGGTCACGTGGGGCCCCTTTGGCTTTATCCTGCCCTACGGTTAGATAGATACGTAACCCGAGCGCAGCACTTCCAAACCTTTAGCCCGCAACTCGGCTTCAACCTGGCCCTTCGTGCGCAACGACTGCACCTGAAAGGACAAATCGGACGAACTTTTCGAGCTCCTACGTTAGGTGAACGGTTCTACATGCCTGGGGGCAACCCCCACCTTCGCCCAGAGCGCGGTTGGACGTTGGAAGCTGGACTACTGCTCCATCCGCCTAAGTTCTCGCTGGAGCTCACGGCTTTTTACACCGCTTTGGTGGACCAGATCGTCTGGTACCCTGCACTGGTGGCGCCGGGTTTGCAGCTCTGGAAGCCGGTAAACGTAGGGCGTGTGCACACGCGCGGCCTGGAAGCCTCGCTCGCTACCGAAGCGATTGCTTGGGGTCCTGTGGTACTCCAGGGCGGAAGCTTCTACACCTATACCCGCGCCGAGGACCGCTCATATCGTGCAAGCCCAGCTTTCGGCCGCCAGCTTCGCTACGTGCCTTTGCACCAGCTGAAAGCTTTTGGGGAAATCCAATGGGCTGGGTTGCGCATCGGCCTGCAAGGACGCTACACAGGCCGTCGCTATCTCACCACTGATGAAACGCAGGCATTAAGGCCCTACCTCATTGTCGATGGCTACCTGCGCTGGGAGCAAGCCCTGCGCTACGTACGGCTGGCTTTAGGCCTCAGCGTGGAGAATCTGACCAACTATCCTTACGAAGTGGTGCGTTTTTACCCGATGCCTCCGCGCCAGGTGCGCGTGCAGCTTCGGATCGATCTGAACCCAAAAAACGCGTAAGTCCATCCACTAAATTAAGATAAACCATGAGAAAACTGCTATTGCTTTGGAGCTTGCTCCTTTTGGTACTAAACGGTTGCGATCTGCTGGGCTCCGAAGATGATCAAGCCTCCAGATTGGTCATCACAGGCGTTGTGGTAGGCAATGGGGGCAACTTCAGTGACCAAAATGGCTCGCTGACGTTTTATGACCCGGCTACAGGCCAGACCGCTACGCTGGCCCTGAACGCCTTCGTGCAAAGCCTAACGCTGCACCAAGGACGAGCATATGTAGCCCTGAACACGTTTAGCGTCGGACAGATCGCGATCGTTGACCTAACTTCGCGCCAGCTGGCGGGCCGCATAAATGTACCTATCCCGCGATACATCACCTTTGCAAGCGACCAAAAAGCCTACGTGACCAACATGGCTTTTGGACGCGATGGATTTGTGCTAGCCTTTAATCCTGTAACCCAAACGCTTTTGCCCGATACAATCCCCGTTGGCCTTTATCCAGAAGGGCTCGTAGCTCACAAGGGACGGGTCTACGTCGCCAACTACGGTTCACTAGGTGCGGGGCGAACCATTTCGGTGATCGATACCGCTACAGATGCGGTGGTTCAGACACTTGAACCGGGTTGCGACGGTCCCCAAGCAGTGTTTATTGATGCCGAAGAGGAACTGGTTGTCGTTTGCTTAGGCAAAACGGTGTACAATGCCGATTACAGCGCCATCATTGAACAGACCAATGGCCAAATCGTTTTCATGAATCCCACTACCGGGGTCGTGACTGCACGTCTGACGCTTGAGGTTCAGCTCGGATCGGCCAACGGCACGCAAGTGGCCTACTACGCTCCGGAAGTGGAAGAACTCTATGCAATCTCAAGCGGTAGCGGCCGCATCTTTCGGGTTAACACCAATGCCAACGCCCTGGCAGCAACGATCACGGTGCCTACCGCAACGGATTTGGCTGGTCTTTCAGCTGTGGCCTATGATGCCGCACAACAACGGCTCTATGTGGCCCGCTTGGCTGCTGGACCCAACGGGCGCCCAGACTATACCGCCGCAGGCGCTGTGGTGATCTTGAACCGCGAAGGACGTCAGATTGACCGCTTTAGCGTAGGCCCAGCCCCTTCCCACATCGCGCTTGTGCAAGAGAGGCGTTAACAATGCGCATTGACCGATGCTATTGCTTTCAGCGAACGTTTGCCGAGCTTAAGGCGATTGCCCAGCAGCACAAGGTGACAAGCCCTGAAGCACTGCAGCAGCAGGTGGCCTTTGGCCTGCGTTGCCGGCTTTGCTTGCCTTATGTCCGTCACATGCTCCAAACAGGCAAAACGGTGTTCCACGAGGTCCTGCGCGAAGATGTAGCTTGATCCGAAAACAGCGTGGCTAGGCTCTAATTGGTTGGCGCAACAAAAGTTGTTAAGACAAGGTTTAGCCTAAAATTTTTACCCTGTTGCGTCATTTTAAGCCATGGCCACGCTACTGTACATTTTTCCGCACCCCGACGATGAGAGTTTTGGGCCTGCGCCGGCCATAGCCCGGCAGCGGCGGGAGGGACATGCAGTGCATTTGCTAACGCTCACGCGGGGTGAGGCTACGCACCAGCGGCATCGGTACGGCTACAGTAAGCCTGAAATGGGACGCGTGCGTCTCGCAGAGATGCAATGTGTGGCCCAAGTACTTGGGCTTAGTAGCTTAGAGGTGCTGGATTTTCCTGATGGCGGCTTGGCTGAGCTGGATCCGCGGCATCTGGAGGCTGTAGTGCAGCAGGCGATCGTGCGTCATCGGCCCGAGGTCGTGGTGACGTATCCGGTTCACGGCGTTAGTGGTCATCCGGATCATCTGGTGACGCATGCTGTGGTCAAGCGGGTTTTTTGTGCCATGCGTGGACCGCAGGTGCCCTACTTACGCAGACTGGCTTTTCTGACATTGCCTGAGGGTTTGCCAAACAAACCTCCCCATCTGCGCACTTCGCCGCAAACAGCCATTGATGTCTGCGTGCGCTTCAGCGAAGCAGATCGGCAACGTGCTGAAGCAGCGCTCGCTTGTTATCAGACCTATCAGGCCGTGATTGATGCCCAGCAGCCGCTACGCCTGGTGGCTGGTGGCGTTTGTTTTGAGTTGTTTCAGGAGCGCTTTGATCCTCCTCTGGAAGATCTAACGGCCCAGTTGCCGGGGATTGAAAATCCAGCACATAACGCTTTGATAACATAAAAGCCCGCTGGCGGTCGTATTTTTTGTACGTTAAGCCACGATAAAGCGCAGCTTATGGAAACGCTATTGCGAGCCATGCCCGATGCAGACGTCGCCGACCGCCCACCGCGTGTACTTATCGTAGACGACGAGGAGGATATCCTTTCGCTTCTGGCCTACAATTTTCAGCGGGGAGGTTTTGAGGTAGAGTTAGCCCGAGAGGGCCTAGAAGCTTTAGAAAAGGCAGCACGCAGCCAGCCGGACGTAATTATTTTGGATATCATGATGCCGGGGATGGATGGGTTAGAGGTATGCCGACGGCTGCGGCGTGATGCGAAACTCCGCACCATCCCCATTGTGATGCTTACTGCCAGAACCGAAGAGGAAGATTACCTCAAGGGCCTGGATGTAGGTGCAGACCTGTATATTGGCAAGCCGGTGTCGGTTCCTGTGCTGCTGAGTCAAACGCGGGCATTGCTGCGGGGTCTGCGTCGCTATGAGACTCCTCCCGAGCTGCTGCGCATTCACGACCTAGAAATTGACCGGGATCGGTATCTGGTCTATCGTTTTACCCCCGAAGGGCGAGAGACACTACGGTTGCCCCGTAAGGAGTTTGAACTGCTTTACTTTTTGGCGGCGCATCCAGGAAAGGTTTTTTCGCGACAGGAATTGCTCGACGAAATTTGGGGGCGTGATGTCTATGTGGTAGACCGGACGGTCGATGTGCACGTGCGCAAAATCCGCGAAAAGCTAGGCAGTACGTATATCGAAACGGTCAAGGGCATCGGCTACAAATTCCGTGAATAGCGCCGCATGCCATGGCAAGGAACCCAAAGCAGGCCGGTAGGCCAGCTGGTGTTTAAGCTGGCTGCCTACAGTATGCTTGTGGCCGCTGCTCCAGCAGCCGCGACACTGTTTGTTGTAGGAAGCCCTTTGCTGCAGTGGGGCCTGTTAATGCTAATCTGGGCCGCAAGTGTTTTGTTGGTGGCTACACGGCTGCTTACGCCCCGCTTGACCCTAGCACGTGAGCTTTTAGCCCAGATCCGAAACCGATCCTTTGAAAACCTAGAGCAAGCACAAGTGCCTCAAGGCGACGAGCTCAACACGCTGATTTGGGAAGTTTACCGCACCGGCCGCGTGCTGGAAAAAGAAATCCAGCAACTCCAACGCATGGAAGACTACCGGCGCGAGTTTTTAGGCAACGTGTCTCATGAACTCAAAACCCCCATTTTTTCTATTCGGGGGTTTGCAGAAACGCTGCTTGAAGCCAATCCAGAAGATGAGGCCACGCGCCAAGCCTTTTTGCAAAAAATTTTGCACAATGCAGATCGCCTGGCGCACTTGGTGCGTGATCTTTCGGACATTTCGCGCCTGGAAACAGGCGCATTGCAAATGCAAATGGCTCCGTGTAACCTGGTATCCTTGGTGCGTGAGGTGATCGAATCGATGGAGCCGCTAGCAGCAGCACGCCAAGTATCCCTGCGGATTACGGCTACGGAGAACATGCCTTCTGTTTTGGCTGATCGCGAACGCCTACGCCAGGTGCTGGTTAATCTGGTAGATAACGCCATCAAGTACAACAATCCAGGAGGGTTTGTGGAAGTGCGCCTCGAGGCCATCCCGCAGCAGCACAGCGTGCGTGTAGCCGTTGTCGATAATGGCATTGGTATTGCACCGCAGCACATTCCGCGCCTAACCGAGCGATTTTATCGGGTGGATCGCTCAAGATCACGCGAGCAAGGGGGGACTGGCCTCGGTCTGGCGATCGTTAAGCATATCCTTCAAGCGCACCGCACCCGTTTGCAGATTGAAAGTACCCCCGGTCGAGGCTCTACTTTTGCTTTTGTCCTGCCTGCAGCTTCGGTGTAATGCTTGCTTTTTGAGCTGATTGACCTTATGCTTGATCTACCCCTCGGTGGGAAATAGAGCGTTGCCCTTTCTGATATAGGCAGCCCGCGTGTTTTGGGGGAGCTCTGAAGGGTATTTAGGCCTTGTCGATGAGGCCAAAGGAGTGCTTTCGCTAACCTTAAAACCAAACTGGCTGAGCGTATCGATGGAGACTCGGGGTTCTACGAATCGCGTAGCGCAGCTTTTGCGTCCTTTTCAGGAGTTTTTTCACACCGAGGCGGCCAGCGGGGCCCTGTTGCTGGTAAGCGCGGTGATAGCCCTCGTTTGGGCTAACTCGCCCTGGGGCGGGACCTATCAGGCGCTTTGGTCGGCAACGTTTACCGTTGGTTTTGGCGAAGCTGCGCTAACCAAATCGCTTTTGCATTGGATCAACGATGGGCTGATGGTGCTGTTTTTCCTGCTGGTGGGATTGGAAATCAAGCGGGAGTTGTTGGTCGGTGAGCTTTCTTCTCCGCGCAAGGCAGGTTTAGCAATTGCAGGAGCGCTTGGAGGGATGATCGTGCCAGCTTTGTTGTATTCAACGCTTAATGCGGGGGGTGAAGGCGAGCGGGGTTGGGGCATTCCGATGGCGACGGATATTGCGTTTGCGCTGGGCGTGCTGGCCCTGGTGGGCCGGGGGCTACCCGTGGCGCTCCGGGTGTTTCTGGCAGCGCTGGCCATTGTGGATGATCTAGGGGCGGTGTTGGTCATTGCGATCTTTTACACGGCAGATCTATCGACCAACGCCTTGCTGGCGGCTGCAGGCATTTGGGGCTTATTGTGGGGCTGCAATCTGCTGGGGGTACGCCAGCTGTCCGTCTATGCGCTGTTGGGCGTGCTGCTCTGGCTGGCCGTGTTCAAGTCAGGTGTGCATGCAACCGTTGCCGGTGTGCTGCTCGCCCTGACGATTCCGGCGCGGCGCAAGCTCGACAGTGCTTCGTTTTTAGAACAAGTGCGAGAAGCGATCGATACGTTTGCGCGCAATCGGGGCGAGGGACGTTTGCTCAACGAAGCGCAGCGCGATGCGCTTTACGCCCTGGAACAAAGCTGCGAGCGTGTCGAAGCGCCCCTAACCCGTTTGGAGCATAACCTGCATGGTTTAGTGGCCTATTTTGTTATGCCCGTTTTTGCCTTGGCCAATGCAGGCGTCGTATTAGGTGGAGATACCGGTTTAAGCTTTACGCATCCGGTGACGCTGGGCGTTGTGCTGGGCTTGCTTGTGGGCAAGCCTATTGGGGTGCTTGGGGCTTCCTGGCTAGCAACGCGGCTGCGGCTAGCCGAGCTGCCCTCAGGGGTGCGGTGGGGACAGCTGTTGGGCGTGGGATGCCTGTGCGGCATCGGCTTTACCATGGCCTTGTTCATTGCCAGCTTGGCTTTTGCTTCCCCGCTGCTGTTGGATCAAGCCAAAGTCGGGATCCTTGGCGCATCGCTGCTTTCCGGGCTTGTGGGCTGGGCGCTGTTAGCTCGGGAGCGGAAAATCCACAAAGCAGAAACGCTGGCGGTCGAAACATAGTCCTTCATGGGTTCGTTAGGCGGCTCCGGCTTTCCTGAAACAAGCCGGAGCCGCTCTATGCTGGAAATTCTGCTAACGAACTTGCTTTCCCCCATCGTTTTGGCCTTTGCGCTAGGCGTTGTTGCGCAGCTGATTCGCAGCGATTTGTCGTTTCCAGAGCCGCTTTACCAGGCGCTATCGATTTATTTGCTGTTGGCGATTGGATTAAAAGGCGGCGCCGAGCTCAGCCACACACCTTGGGCTGTGGTGCTCTGGCCAGCTTTGGTGACCTTGCTGCTGGGTATGTTGACACCGGTGACGTCCTATATCGTGCTGCGGAAGATCGGCCGTATGGACCGCATCAACGCGGCGGCTATTGCCGCGCACTACGGCTCAGTGTCGGCCGTAACGTTCATTGCAGCACAAACATTTGGCCAGCTGCAAGGCACACCTGCCGAGGGATTCATGCCCGCGCTAGTAGCTATGCTCGAAGTCCCGGCCATCGTAGTGGCGCTGATGATTGTCTTTTTACGCTCGAACCGCCACGGCTCCTGGCGCCAAGGGTTGCACGAAGTGCTCACAGGGCGAAGCGTGTTGCTTTTAGTGGGGGGAGTGGTCATCGGCTATTTGTCCGGTATGGAAGGGCTCAAGCAAGTTGAGCCCTTTTTTGTCAATGGCTTTAAGGGAGCGCTGACGCTGTTTCTGCTGGAGATGGGGCTGGTTGCTGCGCGGCGCTTGCGCGATTTAAAGAAGGTGGGTGCTTTCTTAATCGGATTTGGCATTTGCATGCCCATCGTGCATGGCGTGTTAGGTGTTGTGCTAGGAAGTTGGGCTGGGCTTTCCGAGGGCGGTAGTGCGGTACTGGGAGCTATGGTCGCTAGCGCCTCCTACATTGCAGCACCAGCAGCTGTACGCATTTCGCTGCCTGAAGCAAACCCCACCTACTACCTGACGGCCTCGCTGGGCATTACCTTCCCATTTAACTTGACGCTCGGCATCCCGCTGTATTTTGCCTTAGCACACTGGATCGGAGGGTAAACCCATGCTTACGGTAACGCTAAAACTGGTGACGATTGTCACAGAGCGTATTCTTCAGGAACGCCTGCTGCGTGAAATCAAAGAATTGGGAGGAAAGGGGTACACGCTGACCGAAGTATCGGGCGAAGGGTCACGAGGCGTGCGGGCTAGCGAGTGGGAAGGACACAACGTGAAAATTGAAACGATCGTGAGCCCCGAGGTAGCTGATCGCATTATCGAGCACATCGCTACCCATTATTTTCAGCATTACGCTGTCATTGTCTACGCGCAACCAGTCGAAGTGGTACGCGGCGATAAATACGTTTAGTCCATGTCCCTTGCAGACACGCTGGCTGAGCTGGTGGCCCTTTTGGCCATTAGCGTGCTTATTGCCTACCTCTGTTATCGGATCCGGCTAGTGCCGATCGTTGGATTTCTTTTGGCCGGTGTGCTTATTGGTCCAGGGCTATTAGCCTTAGTTCGTAGTGAAACGCTGATTTATAACACCGCCCAGATTGGCGTCATTTTGCTACTCTTTACCATTGGGGTTGAATTTAAGCTTGAGCAGCTTCGGCGCATCTGGCGCGAGCTGCTGATCGGCGGTGGATTGCAAGTAGGGTTGTGTACCCTGGTGGTGTTGGCACTACTCGTAGGGTTAGGGGTGGAGGTACGTTCCGCCTTGTTTACGGGTTTTCTGGTTGCTGTAGGCAGTAGTACCGCTATTGTGCTTAGCGTGCTGAGCGACCGACAAGAGACCGATACCGTGGTCGGTCGGCTGGCACTAGCCATGTTAATTTTTCAGGACTTGGCTACAGTAGCGGTTGTGTTGCTGATCCCCGTCTTAGGTGAAGGCCATGGCTCGTTTGGCCAGGCTTTGCTGGCCCTGGGTCAGGCGCTACTGGTAGTAGGGGGAACGTTGTTTCTGGCGCGGAGCATTATGCCGCCGCTTCTGGAGCGCATTGCCCGCACGCGCCGCCACGACCTGTTTTTGCTGACCATCGTAGCCATTTGTTTTGGCATGGCCTGGATTACCCATCTCTTTGGCGTCAGCTTGGCCTTAGGAGCTTTTTTGGCCGGGTTGGTGGTCAGCGAAAGTCCCTATAGTGAATATGCCTTAAGTGAAATTCTTCCGCTCAAGTCGGTCTTCAATGCGGTGTTCTTTGTTTCGGTAGGCCTGTTGCTCGATGTGCATTTCTTGTTGGCGCACCCCCTGCTGGTGGCGGCTACAGCGCTTGCTGTGCTTTTGGTGAAAGTGCTAACCACAGCTGCTGCAACGCGGCTGCTGGGCTATCCTTTACGGGTGGCGTTGGTTCTGGGTTTAGCTTTAGCCCAGATAGGGGAATTTTCTTTTGTACTGGCGCAGGCTGGACAAGAAGTGGGCCTTACACCCGCCGGCTTGGGTGAGGTGGGGACGCAGAGCCTGTTGGCCGCGATTGTGTTGCTCATGGCTGCTACACCCTTGCTTATGGCCGCAGGCCGGCAACTCAATGCGCACCTGCTGCAGCATCCACGCGAGCATGCCATGGTGGCCTCTGCAACCAAGGCTGCACTGGAAGATCACGTCATCGTTGTGGGCTACGGACCGGCTGGTCAACGCCTAGTGCAGGTGCTCAAAGACACAGGTATTCCGTTCATCATCATTGATCTTAACCCCTATACAGTACAGACTGCCCAAAAAAATGGCCTTCCTGTGCTTTACGGGGATGCCAGTCGCCGGCACATTTTAGAGCACGCAGCGGTCGATCGGGCCAAGGTTTGTGTCGTGGCTATCAACGATGATGCCGCAACGCGACGGATTGTAGAGTTGGCCCGGTACCTTAACCCTACCCTGCAGATCATCGTACGCACCCGCTTTCTGCGCGATGTGGAATTCCTGCAACGCATTGGCGCCGATATCGTGGTTCCCGAAGAGCTGGAAACAGCTGTACGCATCTTTACCCAAGTGCTGCAGGCCT
The DNA here is from genome assembly GCF_017908595.1 of Rhodothermus bifroesti. Classification (NCBI taxonomy): domain Bacteria; kingdom Pseudomonadati; phylum Rhodothermota; class Rhodothermia; order Rhodothermales; family Rhodothermaceae; genus Rhodothermus; species Rhodothermus bifroesti. The sequence goes on along the minus strand of NZ_JAGKTL010000001.1, from coordinate 339,200 downwards.
ACTTTGTGCCGCCCGAAGAGATTAATCGCCAGATTGCCACTATTCGGGCGGGTGATTATCGTATTTTTCGAGGCAGCATCCAGGAAGCGCACCTTATGGTCCTGCAGGGGCTTGACGAGGAAGGTCTGCATACCCGGGCTGTGGTGGTTCGGGAAAGTGCACCGGTAGCGGGAAAAACGTTGGCCGAGCTGAACCTACGTCAGCGCTATGGCCTGACAGTACTCGCCGTGCGCCGAGGCGAGCGCACCATAGGCAGTCCTTCTGGCGACTTTCGCATTGAACCGGGCGATCGTCTGGTGCTTATTGGTCTGGCCGATCAGTTTGCCCGCTGCGCTGAACTGTTTCGCCCCCCGCGTCCTAGTGCCGCAGAAAGCTAAAAATGGGGATTTTTTCACGCCTTGTAAATTACATGTAAATTGCATATCGTACGCCTGCCAAAAGCGTCAACAAGTTAAGTGAGGCTATCGATGGCTCCTCAACGTAATCTTTCAAGTGGCAGGATTGTGTTTTCTCGGCCGCTTGCTTTTTGGCTGGGTACAATCGCGCTGTCGGTAGGTACCTTCCTGCACATTCCTATGTTTGTGCACGCAGCGCACATGGGTTACCAGCTGGTCGGGATGCCCATAGATGGATGGATGATCCTGGGCATGATACTCATTGTCGTAGGCCTTGGCATGGCTGTCTATGGCCTTATTCCGAAGACCGACCCGGAAGTTCGGGCGCGCTTAGCTCATATTCGCGTTAAGGCGCTCGATGATGTACCTCTGGGGCGCACCCACATCGTACTCCTGACCGTGCTGGCCATTGCTATTCTGATCGACATCATGAAGCCAACGACACTGGGCTTTGTGGTGCCTGGTATGGCTAAAGAGTACGGTCTAAAATCCCCGCTTAATCCTGACGGCAAGATACCGGTGGCGCTCTTGCCACTTTCTGGCATAACTGGCACGGTTCTGGGGTCTTTTATTTGGGGATGGATGGCAGACTGGATTGGGCGCCGTCCTACAATTTTGCTTGCTGCGCTACTTTTCATTGCGACTTCTATTTGTGGAGCAATGCCCACCTTTTCCTTGAATTTGCTCATGTGTTTTCTCATGGGCTTGTCGGTGGGGGGCATGCTGCCGATCGCTTATGCGCTTACTGCCGAGACAATTCCAGCGCGTCATCGCGGGCTACTCATGATTCTTATGGGTGGGGACCTCTCGCTGGCTTACTTTGTCACCAGTGCCCTTTCAGCATGGCTACAGCCGGAATTTGGATGGCGCATTCTTTGGTTGATTGGAGCTCCAACAGGTCTGCTGCTTATCCTGATTAGCCGATGGATTCCGGAATCCCCTCGCTTTTTATTGGCTACAGGCCGCACAGAAGAAGCCAAACAGATCATGGATCGTTTTGGGGCTTCGATCGTGGAGGTGTCTAAAGACGAAGCGTTAGCGGTTGAACAAAGGATTCAAGGGCGTTTCAGCCAGTTGTTCAAAAGACCCTTTATTGGACTCAGTGTAGGTTTAGGCCTTTATGCAGTGGCGTTTGGCTTAGTTCAATTTGGTTTTTTGCTGTGGTTGCCTACAAATCTTCGCGTAGCAGGTTTTGATGTAGCAGCTGCCGATGGCTTAATTGCGCGTGCGAGCTTGCTAGGATTCCCGGTAACTTTTATTTCTGCTTTTCTCTATGCATTTTGGAGCAGTAAAAAAACGCTGCTTCTTTTTGCGATGCTCACCTGTGCAGCATTGCTTGGCTTTGTTTTCTTTGAAGGCACGGTTACTCAAAATACGCTCCTGATTTACGGGCTTATTGTACTTATCATTATGGGGGTGAGCACAGCCACGACAGACTTAATGCCAACCTATGCCGCTGAGGTGTACCCAACCAGTCTGCGGGGGCGCGGTAGTGGTTTTATAGCAGGTGCTAGCAAGGTAGGGGGCGTGCTCGGCATCGGTCTGGTGGTGGCTGGCATTACGCCACCTACGTTTACCGGCGCTGCGCTGCTAGGAGCGATTCCCTTGCTGCTGGCTCTTGTGGTACTTGCTATACGCGGTATCGAAACCCGGCGCCGGCGCTTGGAAGAAATCACTGCTGAGCAAGTGGGGGCTGATCTGGTCAGTTAAGCAACGGTTGCGTCAAGGGCTTCCTGCCTAAGGGGCTGAACATGAAAAATAAGTCGGGCGCTGCGATCATAGGTGAAGTAATTCCAGGCCCAGTTGATCAGCACTTGCAGCCGGTTGCGAAAGCCAATGAGTTCTATCAGGTGGAGCACAAGCCAAGCAAGCCAGGCTAGTGGACCTGTTAGGCGCACGCCGCTGGGTAGCTCAGCTACGGCTGCATGGCGGCCAATCGTGGCCATTGCTCCACGGTGCCGATAGCAGAACGGTTCGGTTTCTTGCCCTGCAAGCAGGCGTTGAAGCTGCCGAGCTACGTGCCGCGCGCCTTGAATGGCTACAGGTGCCATCTGAGGATGGAGACGGCCTGCTTCGTCTTGGCTGGCTGCTAGGTCTCCGATCACGAATACATTCGCCCGGCCGGGCACGCGTAGATCAGGGTCTACGACGATGCGCCCGCCACGCGTTTGCGGTAAGCCCAGCCGGTCGGCTAAAGGGCAGGCCCGCACGCCGGCTGCCCAGATGACTGTACGCGTGGGGATGCGCTCGCCACTTTGGAGGTAAACGGCCTCGGAAGTAATGCGAGCCACTGGATTCCCCAGGTGAAGCTCTACGCCGCGCTGGCGAAGCTGCTTTCGGGCATAGCGTTGCAGCTGCACGCTGTAGGTGGGCAGCACCGTATCGAGCGCTTCTACCAGGAGTACGCGTGCCCGGTTGATGGGCAGCTGGGGATAATCTTTGCGAAAAACCAGCTCAAACCACTCCACAAGCGCACCCGCCATCTCAATACCTGTCGGTCCACCCCCAACAACCACCACGTTCAGCAAACCTTCACGGATGCGCTCTGGATGGCGATCGGCTGCTTCAAACTGACGGACAATATGGCTACGCAGCGCAATGGCATCTTCAAGGGTTTTAAGCGGGAAGGCATGTTGCGCAACGCCCTCAATGCCGAAATCGTTTGTGGTTGCTCCTGCAGCCAGGACCAAATACGTAAAGGGGATACGGTCACCGTCTTCCAGGCAGACGGCTTGGGCTTCCCAGTCGACGCCTACAACCGTACCCATGATGAAACGAAAATTGCGCTGCTGCTGAAAAATGCCCCGTACGGCATGCGCAATCTCTTCGGGTTCTAAGCCAGCTGTGGCGACTTGGTAAAGCAGCGGCTGAAACGTGTGGTAATTCTGCCGGTCGATAAGCACCACCTCGAAGGGGGTACGGCGCAACAAGCGCGCTAGCGTTAGCCCGCCAAAACCGGCGCCTATAATGACCACACGGGGTGCTGCAGCTTTCATATTGAAGTATCGCTTTAGTCCAAGTTTGGAAAGCTAGATGATCATAAAGTTTCTTAAAGGAAGTGCGTGTTACAGAATTTTTGCTATAGGGGCTGTATTTTGCTATTGGTGTGGCGGTAATCTGCACGTTGTATGGCGTACTGGCTGGAACGACTGCAACAGTGGCTTCGGGGCATCCAAACTGCAGCAGCCCCTAACCCGATCCTAGACAGGACACGTGAGCAGTTTCGACAACTAACCGGGCTTCCTGTACAGAACGTCCCCCTTTATGAGCAGGCCCTAACGCATCGCAGCCTTTTTCGCGGAGAGCCCGGTAGCTATTTGTACTCCAACGAACGACTGGAATTTCTGGGGGATGCCGTGCTGGGTTTTGTTGTAGCTGCCTATTTGTATGAACGCTTTCCTGACCGCGACGAGGGATTTCTAACGCGCTTGCGAGCCAAACTGGTCAATCAGGAAGCCTTAGCCAAAGCAGCCCGGAGCCTGCAGCTAGGCGCCTACCTGCGCCTTAGTGAAGACGTGCAACACGTCGGTGGCCAGGACAATCCATCTATTTTGGCCGATGCCTTTGAAGCTTTAATCGGCGCGCTGTACCTCGATTTAGGGCTTGAAGCAGCGCGCGCTTTTGTTGAACGCGTACTGCTGGCCTCGTATGACTTAGAAGCGCTAGCACGGCGCTCAGACAACTACAAAAGCTTATTGCTCGAATTTGCCCAGGCCCGGGGCTGGCCACAACCACGCTACCAGGTGGTAGCCGAAGAAGGGCCCAGCCATGCACGCACGTTCATCGTTGAAGCCTGGATTGGCGATCGCCAGCTGGGGCGTGGAATTGCCCGAAGCAAAAAGCTGGCAGAACAACAGGCTGCACGAGCGGCTTTAGCCTACCTGCAGGCTGCAGAAAACCCGCAGGACTACGGGCAATAAAACTGGATCACGCCCCAGTGACCGTTGATCATCCATTCCGGATCCTGCGCTTGCACCTCCTGAAGGCGTGCCTCGGACAGACCGACAACTACCTCGGCCTTAAGGGTACGCAAGGCCAGTAAAGGCGTGGGAAAGTAAGCGACAACTTCGCTAAAAGGAAGGGTAAACGGCCAGTGGGCATCGTCGACCAGGCGGCGGTAGTTCGCGTCGCCTTTAGCGATGACGAGTCCAGAACGGGCTAAATCGGCGATCGCTAGGGGAGGAAACTGACGCATTGGCAGCGGACAGTTCCAAGCAAAACTGTCTGCTAACCGCATTTGTCCACAAGCTAAATAGGTCCGCAATCGTTCGGCCAATTGGCGGGGTGCAGTATGGGGATGCGCTGCCAGGACGTCCAGTGTCTCCAGCACGTCGGCAATCAAAGCGTCGGAAACAAACGTGGGGTGCGCCTTGAGATGCAATACCACTTCGCGGGCGTAGCCTGCTGCGAGCAGGCCATCGACAAGGAGGAGGTCGCAAAGCAGCTCGAAGCCAGCATTGTCGGCTAGGAGGTCAATGCGGATTGGTGCAACAGCCTCTAGGTAGGCGACTACTGCGTGGGTATCGTCAGCCAAAAGGTGGGCTGTTTCACGGTCGGTCCCCAGATGGCTAGGTGCTTCCGTTACCGACCACATGCTTAGGTCCATTTGATTTCCCCAAAGCGCCGTACGCAAAAGCTGTGGAAGCTGCCTTCGGGCTGCTTCCGCATGCGCAGCGCACTGATTGGCCTGTTGCGCTAGCGCACAAACAGCGTCGCCCGATTCGGTCAGCGTCGCGGTTTTTTGTTTCCGGAAGGGATCTAGCTGATAGGTTGGCCCGGGTTGAAAATACCCTGTGGCCTCTAGAATGCGACGGTAGAGATAATGCTCTGCAAATAGCCAGGGAGCAGAAGCCCACGTTTCATTTAAAAATGGCGCAATCCATGCTGCCCAAAGCGACACGTCAGGTGCTCCAGGATCCTCAAGGGGCCGAATAGGACCGTCGGGCAGCTCGCGATGCAGGGCCCAAAGCCGCGCTACAACAGCTTGGGGGAATGTATTTTCTGCAATGGTTTGCGCTACGATTTTGGGCCAGCGCACCCGAACCGTCTGTTGCGCAAAAGAATCGGGATCGGTACCCCGCAGTGCAGGGGGAACGTGGGTGGTTGTGCTCATGGGGCCAACTGCTTCATGCCCTTGTGTTGAAGGACAGCTCTTTACCTCAAGATGGGGATGCAAGTGCCTTCAGGCATCTGAAGAATCCGCCAATCTTGAACTTGCGCGAGCGCTTGGCATTTATGCAGCGCAGTTGGTTCAGCAGCTTAAGCAATACGAGCTCATGGCGATTGATTTATCTCCTACAGACCGGTTTGCCGATCGGCATATTGGGCCTTCAGAGGCAGAAATCCAACAAATGCTTCAGGCGCTAGGGCTGACTTCCCTGGAAGCACTGATTGACGAGACCATCCCGGAGCCGATTCGTACGCGGCATGCCTTGCAGATTCCACCTGCATGTAGTGAGGCCGCGCTATTGGAAAAACTTGAGCGGTTAGCGGCGAAAAATGCGCCGTTTCGTTCTTTTATCGGAATGGGTTATTACGACACGGTCACCCCACCGGTGATTCAGCGAAATGTGCTCGAAAATCCAGCCTGGTATACCGCGTATACGCCCTATCAGGCTGAGATTGCACAAGGTCGATTGGAAGCGCTTTTAAATTTCCAAACCATGATCATCGATCTCACAGGGCTGGAGCTAGCCAATGCTTCGCTGCTTGATGAGGCGACAGCTGCTGCTGAGGCGATGATGATGCTGCGCCGGTTGACCACAGATCCAGGCCGAAACACTTTTTTTATCTCCGAAACCTGCCATCCGCAAACCATTGCGGTGGTGGCCACACGGGCTGAGCCCCTGGGCGTTCGGATTGTGGTGGGCGATCATCGAGCGTTCACGCCTGGTCCTGAGCTTTTGGGTGTGTTGCTGCAGTACCCGGCCACCGACGGAGCGATTTACGATTACCGAGACTATTGTGCACAAGTCCATGCGGCTGGTGCTTACGTTGTCGTGGCCGCCGACCTGCTAAGCCTAACCCTACTGATGCCTCCGGGGGAGTTCGGGGCCGACGTGGCTGTAGGCAGCACGCAGCGTTTCGGTATGCCGATGGGTTATGGCGGACCGCACGCCGCCTATTTTGCTACGCGCGATGCTTTTAAACGCCAGGTGCCTGGTCGCATTATTGGTGTTTCGCGCGATGCCGATGGACATCTGGCGCTGCGCATGGCATTGCAAACGCGTGAGCAACACATTCGCCGGGACAAGGCTACCTCAAACATCTGCACGGCCCAGGTGTTGCCTGCTATTATGGCCAGTTTTTATGCCATCTACCACGGCCCTGAGGGACTGCGCCGCATTGCCGAGCGCATTCACAATCTGACCCGTGTGCTGGCAGCTGGCCTGGAGCGCCTAGGTTACCGGCTACGCCACAAGCACTTTTTTGACACATTGCGCCTGGACACGACCCCTGCTGAGGCTGCGCGCATTCGCGAAGCAGCCCTGGCACGACGCATCAACCTGCGCTACTACGAGGATGGTAGCGTGGGTCTATCGCTCGATGAAGCGACCACCGCTGAAGAGCTAGAAACGCTGCTAGAAGTTTTTGCGCTTGGCCAGCCTCGGGCATTTACCGCTGCCGCGTTGGCCACAACCATGGAGTCAGGTTACCAGGGACCCCTGGCGCGCACCTCGCCGTACCTGACCCATCCGGTCTTTCAACGCTACCACTCCGAAACCGAGCTCATGCGCTACCTGCACCACCTGGCCAGCCGCGATCTATCGCTTGTGCACAGCATGATTCCTTTGGGCTCGTGCACAATGAAGCTCAATGCTGCTGCAGAGCTGATGCCGCTGAGCTGGCCAGCGTTCATGCGGGTGCATCCGTTTGCCCCGCTGGACCAAGTGCAAGGCTATCGCGAAATGCTCGATCAGCTGGAGCAGTGGCTCAAAGACATCACCGGCTTTGCCGCTGTTACCTTCCAGCCCAACTCCGGTGCAGCAGGTGAGTACACCGGATTGCTGATCATCCGGGCCTATCACCAAAGCCGGGGGGAAGGACACCGCAAGGTGTGTTTGATTCCAGCCTCAGCACACGGCACAAACCCCGCCAGTGCGGTCATGGCTGGCATGGAGGTGGTCGTGGTGCAGTGCGACGAAAACGGCAATATCGACCTTAACGACTTGCAGGCCAAAGCTGAGGCCCATCGAGATCGGCTGGCTGCGCTCATGGTGACCTATCCTTCAACCCACGGGGTCTTTGAGCCGCATATTCGAGAGATTTGCGACATCGTACATGCCTGTGGCGGGCAGGTTTACCTAGACGGGGCCAATATGAACGCACAGGTAGGGCTGTGTCGACCCGCGGAGTACGGTGCAGACCTGTGCCACTTGAACCTGCATAAAACCTTTGCCATTCCCCATGGTGGCGGAGGGCCAGGTGCAGGTCCGGTCTGCGTAGCTGAACACCTAAAGCCTTTCTTGCCCAGCCATCCGGTCATCCCCACAGGAGGCTCTCAGGCCATTGGGCCCGTGGCCGCTACGCCTTTTGGCAGCGCAAGCATTCTGCTTATTTCTTGGGCCTATATTGCCCTCATGGGTGCCGAAGGGTTACGCCGTGCTTCTGCTGTGGCCATCCTAAACGCGAATTACCTAGCCCAACAACTTGAGCACGCCTTTGAGATTCTTTACCGAGGGCCCAATGGGCGCGTGGCACATGAGTTTATTCTAGACCTACGTCCCTTCCGCAGGCAAGGCATTACGGAAATCGACGTGGCGAAGCGCCTGATCGACTATGGCTTCCATGCGCCCACCGTCTCGTTTCCTGTAGCCGGGACGATGATGATTGAACCCACCGAAAGTGAGTCAAAGGAAGAGCTGGATCGCTTCTGCGAAGCGCTGCGCCGCATTCGGGCTGAGATTGAGGAAGTGCTTACTGGATGGGCCGATCCAGAGCACAACGTGCTCAAACAGGCGCCACACACGGCGGCTATGGTGGCTTCAGATCATTGGGAGATGCCCTATGGACGGGAGAAGGCTGCTTTCCCGGCGCCTTGGACGCGTACGCGCAAGTTTTGGCCTGCTGTGCGGCGTGTCGATGAGGCCTACGGCGATCGCAACCTGATGTGCGCCTGCCCACCCGTTGAAGCTTATGCGGTGTGAGCCTGGGACGCTAGGTCACGCTGGCGGGCTAGCAAACGCGCTTGGCGGCTGGGCAGCAGTTTGCCCAAAAAGGTTTCTAGCTCAAGGGCAAGCTCGGCCACCTTGTGGTAATCGATGCCTGTGCGCACGCCCATAGCCTCGAGCAAATAGACAGTGTCTTCGGTAGCGATGTTGCCCGTGGCACCAGGAATAAACGGACAGCCGCCCAGGCCACCTACCGACGTGTCAAAGCGCCTAACACCGCACTGAAGTGCAGCCAATACATTGGCCAAGCCCAGGCCGCGCGTGTCGTGTAGGTGCAGCACCAGTGGCGTGTCGCCAATTTCCTCCTGAACGGCCTGCACATATTCTTGGATGCGCAGCGGATGGGCCATACCTGTAGTATCGGCCAGCGAAAACGACTCCAGACCCAGATCGACAAAACGCCGGGCCAGTTCGCGCACGCGTGCCAGCGGCGTGTCGCCCGGTTTGCGATAGCCAAACACCGTTTGCAACCCCAGCTGGGGCTGCATGTCGTAGTGATGGGCCAGGCGAACCATTGCTTCGGCCTGCCGGACGGCCTCTGCTACGGTCATGTTCGCATTGGCCAGGCTGTGTTCGTCATGGGTTGCAATAGAGAGATCAATGTAGCGGAGCCCAGCGGCATGCGCGCGCTCAA